>NZ_BMXO01000008.1:0-168227 GCF_014651795.1 Vreelandella hamiltonii
ACAAAGCAACAACAGCGGCGCCAGTTACCCACTCACTGTAAGCATTCCTCCTCTGACATCGGAGAAACAGCGTTACATTCGTCTTGGTATGAGTGCCCATGTGCACATCACGACCTACAGGAGCGACGTTGCCATGGTGGTGCCCCCAGAAGCGATCCGTCAAGACGAAAATGGCACCTATGTCGAATACCGTGCCTCTTCACAAGACGGACCCCAGAGAGTTGATATAGAAGTCGGCCAAACCACGCTCGGTGGCATCGAGGTCTTCGGCCTGCCGCAGGGGCTTGTCAGACTATGACCAAAATCAAATAAGAATGTACTCAATCGGAAGTGGTCCAATTGGAGCTGACACCCCGATAAGCCTCATAATGGGGGCAGTGGAAGTGTCCACTAGGCGCGAGGGCAACATTGCCACCGAGTCCGGGCCAACCTGGGTCGAGCAGAGGAAGCGGACAGGTCTCCCACGCCACTCGGTCGAATGCTTGCACGGAAAAATGTTTATGCTCGTGCTTAAGCCGACTCAATTCTTCTTTTGAAAGTCGCCTTTTCCTCTGTTGTTATCCCACGCGAGAGTGCATCCAGGTAGTCGGCATACCACTGCATCATGAAGCGGCGCTTCTCCAGATAGGCCGCCTGATTGTAGACACCGGCGATACCTTCTTCTTTGTGGGCAAGCTGCGCCTCGACGTGATCCTTTGGCCAGCTGTGCTCGCGAAGCAGTGTGCTCGCCGTATGGCGCGACCCGTGGCCCGTCAGCTTACCCTTGTAGCCCACCAGAGCGATGGCCTTGTTGATCGTGCCCTCACTCAGCACTGGATTCTTCGGACCCTGGCCAGGAAACACAAGCTGCTGCCGCCCGGTTTGCTGGCGGATTTCGCGAAGTGATTCTACTGTCTGTGTGGACAGCGGCACGATATGGTCTCGGCGTGCCTTCATCTTCTCCGCTGGGATGGTCCAAGTGGCCCCTTCAATGTCAATCTCAGACCACTGTGCATAGCGCACCATGCCTGGCCGTGATGCCGTGCGCAGCACCATCCAGACGGCCGCTTGAGTGATTTGGCGGCTGCGTGATCGTTGCAGAGCGCGAAGGAACCCAGGTAGCTCTGGCTCTAGCAGGTGTGGGTAGTGTGTGGTTTTCGGCGCTGCGGCAGCGACATGGCGCAATTCGCTAGCGGGATTCAGCTCACATTTCCCCTCTGCGATTGCCAGAGAGAACATCTGGCTAACCCACCCGCGCACTTTCTTCGCTATGTTGTGAGCGGCACGCTCCTCAAGACGCTTTTGCAGTTCAGTACAGTCCTGGCGTGTTATTTCATCCAGGGATTTTCGCCCCAGGGCGGGCAAAATATCCTTGTCGAGGTACAAGCGCATCTGTCTAGTGGTCCCGCCAGCACGGCCTGCATTGATCTTGCGCTGATACCAATCCTCGGCGACGTCGCGGAACAGGTAGCGCGGCTTTGCATTCTGGTCCACCGTGGATAAATCCACACCATCAGCAATGAGCCTTCGAAGGTCTTCGGCCTCGCGTCGTGCTCGCTTGCCGCTGACACCAGGGAATCCGCCGAGCCCTTTCCACGTCCAGCGACCATTTGGTCGCTTGTATCGCAGTTCCCAGGACTTTGCGCCATTGCGCTTTACACGGAAGTAGAGACCGGCGCTATCCAGTTCCCGATAATCCTTATCTTCGGGCTCCAGAGAAACCAGTACAGTGTCGGCGAGAGGTCGCCGTTTGATTTGTGAGCGCTTCATCGCCTGCCTGCTCCCTGAACGTGTATGCCTCCAACTACGGCATACACCGTTGAGCGAGTTGGAGGGGGTATTCTAGGTTACGTCAGGTGATAGAGTGGCGATAAAAGCCACTCGTAGCAAGGCTTGGATCACTGCGTGGAATACTCAAGGGGATTGAGTATGGTGCGGATGGGGAGACTCGAACTCCCACACCTTGCGGCACTAGAACCTAAATCTAGCGTGTCTACCAATTCCACCACATCCGCAGAAGACGCTGCGTATACTACCAATAAACGTATGAATGTCAATGCAATCATCCTGTTTTAAACCAGTTGGCAGAGGAGGTGGCTATGCGAATGGTTCAGTACGTGAACCAGTGGTTGTCGCGCCAATTACCGGGCTACTGTGCGTTTTGCCTATCGGCGGATTGCGGTGAGCAGGGGTGGTGCGCGCAGTGCTTCCGGGAGCTGCCCTGGAACACGTCGGCATGCCCGCAATGTGCCGAACCCTTGCCCGCTGGTGGGGGTGGACGCTGTGGCCACTGCCTGGTAGCGCCCCCTGCCTTTACGCATACAACGGCGGCACTCCGCTACCAGGAGTGCGTGGCAGAACTGGTGCATGACTTCAAATTTCATGGTTCCGCGCGAGCGGGAACGCTGCTGGTCGAGCTGATGCTCTCGACGCCTCCAGTGCAACTGGGGGGCGCGTTGCTGCCGGTGCCCATGCATCCTTCCAAGGCGCGCGAGCGAGGCTTCAACCAGGCCCAGTGGCTGGCCAGGCAATTGGGCAAGCGGCTATGCCTACCGATGCTGGGGGCTGAGTGTCACAAGCGGCTACCCTCGCAACGGTCACTGAATCGAGCCGAGCGTCAGCGTAACCTCGCAGGAGCCTACCGCGTGGCGGGTCCACTGCCAGAATGGGTCATCATCATCGATGACGTTGTCACGACGGGTGCCACGGGGCATGCTCTGGCGTTGGCGGCTCTGGCGGCGGGTGCCACGCGCGTGGACGTGTGGGCGGCGTCTCGCACGCCGCTGGAGAAGAGTTGATATACTGGCTGGCCCAATGAAAGGAGTGATCCATGGCGCACCCGTTTAGCAGCCTGTCGCCCGACCTGGTGATGTCGGCCATCGAGTCGGTGGGTATCTGGCCCGCAGGCGAGCCCTTTGCCTTGAACAGTTATGAAAATCGCGTGCTGATGTTTCGCGATGAAGAGGGCGAGCGCTGGGTGGTCAAGTTTTATCGCCCCGAACGTTGGGTGGATGCCGCGATTCAGGAAGAGCATGACTTCCTGAGGGAGCTGGCGCTGGCCGGTGTCCCTGTGATCGCGCCATGGTGCTCAGCTGATGGCGTTTCATTGCATCACTACCAAACTTTCCGCTTTTCGCTTTTCCCCCAATGTGCAGGCCAGGCGCCAGAGCTCGATAACCCGGCACACCTGTTTGCCTTGGGAAATGTCTTGGGGCGCTTGCATGACGTTGCCGCTCGCCAGCGGTTTCAGCATCGGGAGAGTTTGTCGCTCACGGATGGCGTTACCGATGCCGCGCAGCGAGTCCTGGCAAGCCCGCATTTGGATAAGTACCAGTCCCGGGCATACCAGACCGTGGTGGAAAAGTTGATGGAGCAGTTGGCGCGCGTGTCGCTAAGCCCCGACGCCTATCTGCGGGCTCATGGTGACTGCCATCTGGGTAATATTTTGGGGCGGGATGATGACTTTACGCTGGTGGATTTCGATGATTGCCTGATGGCGCCCGCCATCCAGGATGTCTGGATGCTGCTGCCTGTAGACGACCCTGAGCTTTGGCGTGGGCAGTTGGATGAGTTGATCGAAGGGTATGAAGAGGTGAGGGCATTCCCCGAGCTTGAGTTGGTGTTGATCGAACCATTGCGCGCCTATCGCTTGATTCGTCACGCGGCCTGGCTGGTATCTCGCTGGGATGATCCGGCTTTTCCTGCTGCTTTTCCCTGGGTGGCAGAACGGGGGTACTGGGATCAGCACATTCGTCTGCTCGAACAGCAGAGCCTGCAGCTGGAATCGCCTGTATGGCTTGCTGGCGGCAATCGTTAAGCTGGCCTGGCACCGCCAGGCCAGCCTGTTCACTCCGTTGCTAATGTCAGCTTATTGATTGCTTGTGGGCGCCTGGTCAGGGTCGGGGCGCTCGCTGGGGATAGGGTTGGCGACGCCATCCCCGTTGGCCTGCCTGCGCGTTGCATTGATTTCGGCGGAGGGGTTGTCCTGCGCATCGATACTGACGTTTTCATCCAGGGTCAGTAGAAAGGCCTCGCCTGGGGAGAGTTCACAGTTACCCGACGGGCACTCTATCCCGTATTGCCCATCCATCGCGTAGGCGCTGGCGGCAAACGTTCCCGAATAGATGGCGCTTTCACTGCCTTCGGTCTCGATGCAAGTAGCATCTTGCGTGGTGATACGTATCCGCTCGCCGCTCAGTTGGGCAGTAGCCACCATCAGGCAATACTCTGGCAGCTCGTGCGAGCTACCGTCGACTTGGGCAGGGTGTAGCAGAATATCATTGTGACGAGCATGCTGGCTGTCAAAACGCAGAGTCTCGATCACTTCTACACCCAGGTTGGCACCACTGGGCAGCGTCAGTTTGGGTTCTGCCGCTTGCAAAGGGCTGATGAATGCTGTGCCAAGCAAGGCCGTTAGCCAGTAGGCTGATGATTTAAATGACATAATGAGATCTCGATATAGTGCACCCGCCTGCCTGGCAGGAAATTGTGCCTTCATCATAGCACAGCACCGATAGGCACGAAGGGGGGAGCGTGTCACTCTGCCACAGCCACTTCATGTGCGTTAGAATACGTAACTGTATCGCTCTTGTTGTACATAAATTATTTTAGAGTATATTTCTTGTATAAGTTAGGGCTTTCGGCTTGCAAGACGATAAAGCGCCGCCCAGCACAGGGTGAGCCAACAATGAAGTGGTATGGCCGAGATTGACGTCACCATGCCGCACAAGACACATCAGTGTTCATGTCATGCCAGTTTCTTGCATGGCAGGTTGCACAAGGCGATCCAGTAAAAGCGAACACGTACCGAATATGAGGCCTACCATGACCGACGATATCGCCCAACATTACCGTCAAATTATCACCGCCCTGGGAGAGAACCCTGATCGCGAGGGGCTCCGCGATACACCCAAGCGCGCCGCAAAGGCCATGCAGTTCTTGACCGCAGGTTACAAACAGTCGCTGGAAGAGCTGGTAAATGGGGCCGTCTTCGAATCGCAAACCGACGAAATGGTGCTGGTCAAGAATATCGAGCTCTACTCCATGTGTGAGCACCATCTGCTGCCCTTCATTGGCAAGTGTCATATTGCCTACCTGCCCAGCGGCAAGGTTCTGGGCTTGTCCAAATTTGCGCGTATCGTCGACATGTATGCACGTCGCATGCAGATTCAGGAGAATCTGACCCGTGAAATTGCCGAGGCAGTGCAGCAGGTCACGCAAGCCAAAGGGGTGGCCGTCGTGATCGAGGCGCGCCATCTGTGCATGATGATGCGTGGCGTGGAGAAGCAGAACTCCAGCATGACGTCGTCGGTCATGTTGGGAGGCTTCCGTACCAACCAGGCAACGCGCCAAGAGTTTCTGACGCTGATCAGTTAAGGCCGACACGCACTCAGTTAAGGTACGATACGTACAAGGATTCCTGACGAGAACTTGGTCAAGACTGCCATTTCGTCTTAGCATGAAGAGGTCAATGAGCCTGAAAGGCCATCCTCTGGTCAGGAGTTTGTCATGGAAGCGCTGAGAGAAACACAGCTTTACTGCCCATTTGCCTATATCGACGGCAGTTGGGTAGCCGCCGACAGTGGCGAGCAAATCAAGGTGGTGAACCCCGCCACGGGTGAGCTCGTAGGGGATATGCCCAAGCTGGGCAAGGCAGAAACCGAGCGTGCCATCGATGCTGCGTACGCTGCACTGCCTGCCTGGCGCGGCATGACGGCGCAAGAGCGTGCCGACGTGTTGATGAAATGGCACGATCTGATGATGGAGCATCAGCAGGATCTCGCCATGCTGATGACCTATGAGCAGGGCAAGCCGATCAAGGAAGCCGCCGGCGAGATTGCCTATGCGGCCAGTTTTCTACGCTGGTTTGCCGAAGAGGCACGTCGAGTCTACGGCGAAACCATTCCTGCAGCCAAAGCCAATCAGCGTATCGTGGTGACCAAGCAGCCCGTGGGCGTTGTCGGTGCCATTACGCCGTGGAATTTTCCGGCGGCCATGATCACTCGTAAAGCAGGCGCCGCCTTGGCGGCGGGCTGTACCATCGTCGTGAAGCCTGCCAGCCAGACGCCGTTCTCGGCGACCGCCTTGGCGCTGTTGGCAGAACGGGCGGGCGTGCCGCGCGGTGTGTTCAACGTCGTGCCTGGGCGTGCGGCGGATATTGCCGAGGCGCTCACTCACTCTTCCAAGGTGCGCAAGATCACCTTTACAGGCTCGACCGAGGTGGGCAGCCAGTTGATGGCTCAAGCCGCTGAGCACGTTCAGAAGATTTCCCTGGAATTAGGTGGCAACGCGCCCTTTATCGTGTTTGAAGACGCCGACCTGGACGCTGCCGTCGAAGGCGCCATGGCTGCCAAGTTCCGTAATGCGGGGCAGACGTGTGTCTGTACCAACCGCTTTCTGGTGCAGTCCAGCGTCATCAATGCGTTCTGCGAGAAGCTGGCCGTGGCCATGAACAGCGAGCTGAAAGTCGGTGACGGGACGCGAGAAGGGATCAATATTGGCCCGCTGATCGATGAAAATGGCGTCAAAAAAGTCAGTGAACACGTTCAGGACGCCATCGACAAGGGCGCCGAGCTGTTGTTGGGGGGCCACCCACATCCATTGGGGGGGAATTTCTTCACGCCCACGTTGGTCAGCTTTGCCAACGACAGCATGAAAGTGGCCCAGGAAGAGACGTTCGGCCCCTTGGCAGCGGTGTTTCCTTTCGACGAAGAGGAGACGGCGGTCGAAATGGCCAACGATACGCAGTATGGTCTGGCCGCGTATTTTTATTCGCGTGATCTGGCCAGGGTGTGGCGCGTGGCCGAAGCGCTCGAGTATGGCATGGTGGGGATCAATACCGGGCTGATTTCAAACGCTGCAGCGCCCTTTGGTGGCGTCAAGGCATCCGGCCTGGGGCGTGAAGGGGGGCATCAGGGGCTGGAGGAGTACCTGGAAACCAAGTACCTGTGCATCGATCTGGGGTGACCCTCAAAAAAACCCCCTGCGAAGTGCTTCGCAGGGGGTTTTTAAAGGCTTAGTGGCGGAAGTGGCGCATGCCGGTGAAGACCATGGCAATGCCCGCTTCGTTGGCCGCATCGATGACTTCCTGGTCACGCATTGACCCACCAGGCTGAATCACCGCAGTGATGCCAGCCGCCGCGGCGGCATCGATGCCATCGCGGAACGGGAAAAAGGCATCCGACGCCATGACGGAGCCAGGAACCGTGAGCCCTTCATCGGCAGCCTTGATACCCGCAATTTTGGCGGAGTAGACGCGGCTCATCTGACCCGCCCCCACGCCAATCGTCTGACCAGCCTTGGCATACACGATCGCGTTGGACTTGACGAACTTGGCCACGCGCCAGGCAAACGCCAGATCACGCAACTCTTGCTCGGTGGGCGCACGCTCGCTGACCACCGTCAGCTCCGCTTCACTGACCATACCCTCGTCGCGCTCCTGGACCAACAGCCCGCCATTGACGCGCTTGAAGTCGTAGGCAGCCTGCGGTTGGCCTGGCCAATGTGCGCTGACATCCAGCAGGCGCACGTTCTGTTTTTCAGCCACGATAGCGGCCGCTTCATCGCTTACCCCGGGGGCAATGATGACTTCCACGAACTGACGATCAACGATGGCGCGGGCGGTGGCGGCATCCAGGGCGACGTTGAAGGCGATAATACCGCCAAAGGCGCTGGTAGGATCGGTGGCAAACGCTTTGTCGTACGCTTCCAGGGCGTTGGCGCCCACCGCTACTCCGCAGGGGTTGGCGTGCTTGACGATGACGCAGGCGGTGTCATCGAAAGCCTTGACGCACTCGAAGGCAGCATCGGTATCGGCCACGTTGTTGAAAGAGAGCGGCTTGCCTTGAAGCATGCGAGCGGTAGACACGCTGGGCTCGCTGGCCTCGGGGTCAACGTAGAAAGCTGCCTGCTGGTGCGGGTTTTCACCGTAGCGCATGTCCTGCTTCTTGTGCAGTTGCAGGTTGAACGTGCGCGAGAATGTGGTTTCTTCGCTGGCCACTTTGCGGCCCAGGTAGTCGGCAATGGCGCCGTCATAACCCGCCGTGTGTTCGAATGCCTTGACGGCCAGGTCGAAACGCGTCGGCTGAGTCACCTGGCCGCCATGCCTGGACAGCTCGTTCAACACGCGGGAGTAGTCGTCCGCGTTGACGACGATAGTGGTGTAGGCATGGTTCTTGGCGCAGGCGCGCACCATGGTAGGGCCACCAATGTCGATGTTCTCGATGGCATCTTCCAGCGTGCAATCCGGTTTGGCGATGGTGGCCGCGAACGGGTAGAGGTTCACCACGACCATGTCGATGGGGCTGATATCGTTATCGGCCATCACGGCGTCGTCCTGACCGCGACGGGCCAGAATGCCACCATGGATTTTGGGGTGCAGGGTCTTGACCCGGCCGTCCATGATTTCTGGAAAACCGGTATGTTCGGAGACTTCGGTCACGGGGACGTCGTTCTCTTGCAACAGTCGGTAGGTGCCGCCGGTCGAGAGCAGTTCGACGCCATGTTTCACGAGGCCCTGTGCGAACTCGACAATGCCGGTTTTATCGGAGACGCTCAGCAGGGCGCGGCGGACGGGGGTAGCGGTGCTATCAGCCATGGGAGTGCTCATGTATCAGGTCTAGGGTTGGAACAGCCAGGTTTAAAAACGGCAACGCCCCTTAAGGGGCGTCACGATCGATCAGTCCATACAGCTTGAGCTTTTTGCGCAGCGTGCCGCGGTTCAGGCCCAGCACGTCGGCGGCACGGGTCTGGTTGCCGTCGGTGTGCTCCAGCACGCAGGCCAGTAACGGCGCCTCCACTTCGGCCATCACCATGGCATACAGGTCCGATGCCTGACCTCCATCAAGGTGCTCGAAATAGCGACGCATGGCCGTTTCGACAGCTTCCCGCAGCGGTTGAGGCTGGGCCGTGGTCGCCGGGTCCGCCAGGGTGCCCGCCAGTGGTGATGAACTTTCGCTTGAGAGCAGGTCGCGTTCAGTCATGCGGCATGGGTTCCTTTGGCTAGCAAATGCTGGGAGGCGCTATGGGTCATGGCGTCATCAATCCATTGAAACTGCGCATCGGGTGATGCGAGTGCATTGAACTGCTGCTTCAAGCGGCGCTGCTCGGTTTGGGTAAAGCGTGTATCTTCATCGAGGTACCAGCCCACATGTTTGCGTGCAATGCGCACGCCCATGGTGTCGCCGTAGAACGAGTGCAGGGCGTGCAGGTGCTCGGTCAACACTTGGCGGCGCTCTGCCAGCTCAGGGGCGGGCAAGTGCTCGCCATGGGTCAGGTAGTGAGTGATCTGCTGGAAGATCCACGGGTTGCCCTGGGCACCACGACCAATCATGACCGCATCGGCACCGGTATGGCGCAGCACGCGGGCCGCCTTCTCTGGCGAAGTGATGTCGCCATTGGCAATGACGGGAATGGAGAGTCGTGACTTGATCTCGGCGATGGTGTCGTATTCGGCTTCGCCCGTGTAGCGCTGCTGGCGGTGGCGTCCATGGACGGCCAGCGCCTGTATGCCTGCCGACTCGGCCAGTTGGGCAATCCGCAGGCCATTGTTGGAGTCGGCGCACCAGCCCGTGCGGATCTTGAGCGTCACGGGAATATCGACGGCACTGACCACCGCATCGAGAATCTCGGCCACCAGGGCTTCATCGCGCAGCAGCGCTGAACCAGCGGCCTTGTTGCACACTTTCTTGGCGGGGCAGCCCATGTTGATGTCGATGATCTGCGCGCCCAGTTCGGCATTCAGGCGAGCTGCTTCGGCCAGCATCTGCGCATCGCCACCGGCAATTTGTACTACCCGAGGCGCCGGTTCGCCTTGATGATCCATACGCAGCTGCGATTTGCGCGTGTGCCAGAGCGAAGGATCAGACGTGACCATTTCACCCACCACCCAGCCCGCCCCCAGGCGCCGACACAGCTGCCGGAAAGGGCGATCGGTGACACCTGCCATGGGCGCAAGTATCACGGGGTTGGGCAGTTGATAAGGCCCAATCGCAGGGGGCTGGATAGTCATCATGGTCATGGCGGTGCACTTTGATAGGCATGAAAACGACGAATAGCGCGTTTCAAGGGAGCGTATGATACGCCTACTCGCCGCAGTAATGAAGGAAAGCGCAGCAAATTATGCGGGTCTCCAGCCGGTCAAGCGTACCCAGCCTTCACGCAGGGTTGGCTCTTCCATGATAAGTCCTTGGGCTTCATATGCTTCCAGCACATCGTTGGCCTGCTTGGCAAGAATGCCCGAGAGCGCAATGTGGCCTCCGGGTGCCACGTGGCTGGCAATCATGCCCGACAGTTCGACCAGCGGGCCGGCCAGAATGTTGGCCGTCACGATAGGGTAGGTCTGGTCATCGGCCAGTTGCTCAGGGTAGTAAAGTGACAAGGCCTGTTCGGCAATACCGTTGCGCTCCGCATTGTCGCGACTGGCTTGCAGCGCCTGCGGATCGATGTCGGTTCCGTCGGCGCTGGACGCCCCCAGTTTCAGGGCAGCAATGGCCAGAATGCCTGAGCCGCAGCCCACGTCCAGCACGCGCTGGTTGGTCAGAACGCCTTGCACGGCCAGGTGGTCGAGCCATTCCAGGCAGAGTGCGGTGGTGGGGTGCGTGCCGGTACCAAAGGCCAGGCCAGGGTCCAGGATCAGGTTGACCGCCTCTGCTTTGGGGGGCTCCAGCCAGCTGGGCACGATCCACAGCCGCTGGCCCATGCGCAGGGGAGTGAAGTCATCCATCCATTCCCGCTCCCAATCCCGGTCGGCCAGCAGCTCGTACTCGATGGTGGGGCAGGGTTCGCCGGGCATGTGTTCTGCCCAGGCGGCCTCGATACGCTCCAGCATCTCGCTGATGCCATCGAGGTCATCATACAGTCCCGTCAATACGGTATCTTGCCAGAGTGGCGTGGTGCCTCGTTCTGGTTCGAAGACAGGGTCGTCGTGGGCATCCTGGAGGCCGATGGCCGTAGCACCCTCGTCCAGCAGCAGCTCTTCAAGAAGCTCGGCCTGCTCAGGAGCAACGTGCGCTTTTAATTGCAGCCAGGGCATGAGAAGTCTCCACGGGGTCAGTGAATGGTCATGAAACGCTCACGGGGTGGCAATCGCCACCCCGCGTAGACAACCTGGCGTTACTCCGATGAGGAGGCGTCAGGTTTGCAAGCATCAGGTCACTACCTAGCTGCTCAGCTTCTTTTCCAGGTAATGGATGTTGACGCCACCTTGGCGGAAGTAGCTGTCTCGAACCAGGTCTTTCTGCAGGTCGATATTGGTCTTGATGCCTTCCACCAGCAGTTCGTCCAGCGCATTGCGCATGCGGGTCAGCGCGATGTCGCGATCGGCGCCCCATGTGATCAGCTTGCCGATCAGCGAATCGTAATGCGGTGGAACGGTGTAGCCCGTGTAAAGATGCGAGTCCATGCGAACGCCCAGGCCGCCGGGAGCGTGGAACAGCGTCACTTTGCCGGGAGACGGCATGAACGTACGTGCGTCTTCGGCATTGATACGGCATTCGAAGGCGTGCCCATTGAGCTGAACATCTTCCTGGCGAATCGACAGCGGCATGCCGGCGGCGATGCGCAGCTGCTCCTTGACGATATCCACGCCGGTGACCATCTCGGTCACGGGATGCTCCACCTGAACCCGAGTGTTCATCTCGATGAAGAAGAACTCACCCTCTTCGTAGAGGAACTCGAAGGTGCCGGCGCCACGATAGTTGATCTCGATACAGGCCTGACGGCAGGCTTCCAGAACCTTGGCGCGTGCCTCGGGGTCGAGGCCTGGCGCTGGGGCCTCTTCGAGCACCTTTTGGTGGCGGCGCTGCAGGGAGCAGTCCCTGTCGAACAGGTGAATCGCGTTACCTTGGCCATCGGCAAGTACTTGCACTTCGACATGGCGAGGCTTCTCGAGAAACTTCTCCATATAGACCGTGCCGTCACCAAAAGCAGCATGCGCTTCGGTGCGGGTCACGGTAATGGCAGACAGCAGGTGCCCTTCGGTATGCACCACACGCATGCCACGCCCGCCGCCGCCCGCCGCGGCCTTGATGATCACCGGGTAGCCAATGCGGCGCGCAGTGGCCATGTTGGTGGCATCGTCATCGCCCAGAGGGCCATCCGAACCAGGGACGGTCGGTACGCCTGCTGCCTTCATGGCCTCGATGGCGCTGACCTTGTCGCCCATCAGGCGAATGGTCTCTGCACGGGGGCCGATAAAGGTGAAGCCTGAGCGTTCTACCTGCTCGGCGAAGTTGGCGTTCTCGGAAAGGAAGCCATAGCCCGGGTGAATCGCGCTCGAATCCGTCACCTCGGCGGCGCTGATCAAGGCTGGGATGTTCAAGTAGGATTGCGCGGAAGCAGCAGGGCCGATGCAGACGGCTTCGTCTGCCAGGCGAACGTGCATCAGCTCGCGGTCGGCTTTGGAGTGAACCGCTACGGTCTTGATGCCTAGCTCTTTACACGCTCGCAAGATGCGTAGGGCTATCTCGCCGCGGTTCGCGATAAGTACCTTGTCCAGCATGGGAGAGTCCACCCGTATCGTAATGAAAGATTAAGCGAGGACGATCATGGGCTGATCGAATTCCACCGGCTCGCCATCTTCCACCAGAATGGCTTCAACCACGCCATCACGGTCGGCTTCGATCTGGTTCATCATTTTCATGGCTTCGACGATGCACACGGTGTCGCCTTGCTTCACGGTGTCGCCAACTTCAACGAAGGCCTTGGCGCCTGGGGCCGGACTGCGGTAGAAAGTGCCGACCATGGGGGAGTTGACGGCTTCACCGCGATAGCTGGCACCTTGGGGTTCCGCTTCGGCGCTGGGGGCGCTTGGCGCGGCAGCCTGTGGCGCGTATGCGGGCTGGGCGTATTGCGGCATTGGCTGTGGCTGCCAGCTGACTCCATTCGGATGGCGGCTGATACGAACCGATTCTTCGCCTTCCTGAATTTCGATTTCGCTGATGTTGGACTCTTCCAGCAGCTCGATCAGCTTTTTGACCTTACGAATATCCATCTATATAGCCCCAAACGTTAATCAATAAAACACAACGCAGCAGGTCGAACCTGCCTGCTTGCGTGCGGCGCAGTAAACCTGATTTTAAAACGAGGAGAACGCTGCACGATGGCGAACGTTACCCTTGTGTAAACGCTAAAAGATGAGCTTTTTAGCAAATATGGCTGCGGAGTTTGCCGAAAAAGTAGCGCACTGTCCAGTGATCGCCTCAGCCGTGACGAATTTTGCGACTTAAACGACCGTTTGACGACGTTGGCGACATAGCCTTAAAAAAATGGCCAGCGCACCGTACCGCGCTGGCCATGTCATTCAGACTAGTGCAAGGCTAACCTTGCTGCCACCGCTTGAGTGAATCGAGGTGCTGTGCCAATGCTTGTGCCGTAACTTCGCCTTGTATACGTGCGTCGCGCACTTCTTCGCCTTGGTGAAAGAACAGCAGGCTGGGCGGTCCAAACAGGTCGAAGTGATTCAGTAACGCCCTGCTGTCTGCGTTGGTGTTGGTAACATCGACCGCGACGCGTTGAAAATCGTTCAATTGCGCGGCCACCTGCGGGTTGGGATAGACGTCTCGTTCCATCAACTTGCAGGATATGCACCAATCGGCAGTGAAGTGCACGAATACCGGCTGGTCGGATTGAGCTGCTTGTTCCAGTTGGGATTGTAGTTCGCTCAGCGTACTGACCGTTTCAAAGGCCAGTGGCGTTTCGGCTGACGAGGTCGAGCTGCTGCCTAGCATCAATGGGCGTAGCGGATTGGTGCCGCCCTGAGCCGCTCCCAGCACCAGGGCTATCCCCCAGGCCAGCAGCATCAGGCCCAGGGTCTGGCGCGCCTTGGCCCAGCCCGAGGTGTGCTGGAGTGTCAAGGCGCCCAGCGTCAGGGCGGTACCGATGGCCAGGGCTGCCCAGAGTAGCAGGGCAAGAGAGGGGGCAACAAGACGTTCGATCATCCAGATGGCGACCCCCAGCATCAGCAGGCCAAACGCGACCTTGACGCCGTTCATCCAGGCGCCCGAACGCGGTAGCAGCGTCGTGCCAAAGGTGCCTACCAGCAGGAGCGGCACGCCCATGCCAAGGCCTAGTGCAAAGAGAGCTACGCCCCCCAACATGGCATCACCGGTGGATGATATGAACACCAGGGCGCCCGCCAGTGGCGCGGTGACGCACGGTGAAACCACCAGCACCGAAAGGGCTCCCGCCAGGGCCAGGCCTGCCGGGCCGCTGCGTTGGGCACGCGCCTGCCAGGCGTCGACGGTATTGGCGACTCGAGGAGAAACGCGCAGATCGAAAGCGCCGAACATGGCCAAGGCAAACAGAGTGAACAGTAGTGCAAACGTGATGAGCACCGGCGCCGACTGAAGGTGTGCCTGCAGGTTCAAGCCTGCGCCGAACAGGCCCATCAATACGCCTACCAACGCATAGGTGCTGGCCATGCCCAGCACGTAGCTGGCTGACAGCACGAAAGCCCGGGGTCTGGTCGGGTTTTGCCCTACCACGATGGAGGAAAGAATAGGAATCATGGGCAGGACGCAGGGCGTAAAAGTCAAACCGATTCCTGCCACAAAGAACAGCCCGAGCATCAAGGGCAGGCTGGCCTCACTCATCAGGTTGCGAAAACGGCTGTCCTCGCTTTGCGGAGCAGTAAAGCCGGAGGGTTGAGCGATGGAAGATTGAGCATCGTCTGTAAGCGCGGTATTGACGGGATCAGCCGCCCCTTGGCGTTCACTCCATTGTGCGAACTGGGCAGGTGGCGACGCTTGCGGAGCCTCCAGAGTGACCCGTTCGGGCGGGTAACAAAGTCCGGCATCGGCACACCCCTGAAACGTCAGCTCGATATGGGCCGGGCCAGAATGGGGCGCGGAAAAGGGTACTTCGAACACCAGGCTGTCGCGAAAGATATACACGTCACCCATGAACTCATCGTTGGTGAACGTTCCTTCGGCGATGATGGGGGCTTCCAGGCTGAGATCTTCTTGCAGGCTGGTGACCGCGAGCTGGTGTCGATAAAGATAATATTCGTCGGCAATGTCGATGCCGATATAGAGCATCTCTTCGTCATGCCAGGCGGTAGGTTGAAACGCCTCCATGACAGGCAGAAAATCGTTTTGATTACTGGACGAAAACCATTGGCCTTGCGCCAGCAACGGCAAGCAGGCAAGCAGGCAAAAAAGAGAGAAGCGTTTGAGCAGTAACACGAGGTTTCCTTACGCAGCGGTGTCTAGCCAACAATAGCACGCAGGATAGCGTAACCGTTCGCCCGGGCGTAGCGGCTGCGGTGACATGACGCGCTACTTCATGTTCGCTTAACCCAGTATGCAAAAGGCCGCCCGAAGGCGGCCTTGGACGAATCATGGCAGAACGTTTGCCACTTGAACGTCGACTCAGGACTTCTTGTAAGCCGCCACGGATTTTTCGATGGCCTTGCGAGCGGCTTCAACCCCTTCCCACGACTCTACCTTGACCCACTTGCCTTTCTCCAGGTCCTTGTAGTTCTCGAAGAAGTGGGCAATCTGTTGGCGCAGCAGTTCCGGCAGGTCGGTGACTTCCTGAACGTCGTCATAGAGCGAGGAGAGCTTGGCGTGAGGAACACATACCAGCTTGGCGTCTTCACCTGCTTCGTCGGTCATGTTCAGGATGCCTACCGGACGGGCGCGGATGACGCTGCCGGGGGCGACCGGGTAGGGAGTCACCACGAGTGCATCGAGGGGGTCGCCATCATCTGCCAAGGTGTGCGGAATGAAACCGTAGTTGGCCGGGTAAAACATCGGAGTGGCCATGAAACGGTCAACCAACAGTGCGCCCATGTCCTTGTCGATTTCATACTTGATAGGCGCGTGGTTGGCAGGAATTTCGATCGCCACATAGATATCGTTGGGCAGATCCTTTCCAGCGGGGATGTTATCGAAGTTCATCTTGAGTTCCTTGGCTTGGCTTATCTATTGCGATTGAGGCAGATGTCACACAATTGATGCATTGCATTAATAGGGCAGAATTATACGAACATGACTGCCAGATTACCAATGCGACATAGGTGTTTGACGTTGACCAAGGCAGCGGGTGGGGTGCTCTTTGATGGCCGACGCGACGTTTGGTGGGCATCGTTTCGGCGTCTCAGCGTGTATCATGTCGCCGAGTGATCGTGGCAAGGACCTTTATGTCCAGGAGGATGAGTTGGCGCACGCCCAGTTGCTAATCAGTTATGGTCAGGCTTTCGTTGCCCCGCAGCGCCGTCAGCATCGCAGCTCCATGTCGGTACGCCTGCCGGATGAGCCCGTATTGAAGGCGAAGGGCGGCTGTGCCGTCATCAGTGACTCGCTGTCGCGCAATACCATGGCCAAGCAGGCAGGCGATCTGAGCGTTCGTGGATTCCTGGCCGATTATTACTCGACCCCCGAGCACTGGGATACCAAGACCTCTGCCACGCGGGTCTTGAGAGCGCTCAACAGCTGGTGTTACAGCCAGAGCCAGCACGTCAAGGAAGGCGGTTTTGTATCATCGATGTCTGCGCTGGTGTTTCTGGGCCGCGAGGGGCATCTGTTTCATATGGGAGATACGCTGGTTTTTCGCCTGCGAGGGGCCGAGTTCGAACAGTTGACCCGTGACCATGTGACCGACGTGGGAGGCTATCGCTATCCCTCTCGGGCCTTGGGCATGGATGGCAGCCTGGATATCGATTACACCCACCTGCCGCTCAAACAGGGTGATTTTTTCGTCTTTACCACCCAAGCCGTGCGCGGCACGCTCATGCCGTCTGACTATGTGCGCTTGATTCGTGAAGATGCCAGTGATCTCGATGCAGCCTGTGAGCGCCTGGCCAGCGAGGCCAAGCAGCGCGCCCAGGAGCGAGGTTATGGGGGAGAGCAGTTCTGTTTTCAGATTCTGCGTGTCGATGAGCTGCCGGAAGAGCCCAGTGATACGCCCAGCATGCTGTATGGGGACTTGCCCATCCCCCCGGAACTGGCGGTAGGCGAGCGGCTGGATGGCCTCGAAATACAGGCGGTACTGTCGCGAAACGCGCAGTCCAGGGTCTACCGCGTACGCGATGTGCACAGCGACCGGATCATGGTCATGAAGGCGCCAAGCCCGGAGCTTTCGCTGCGCAATGCCTATCTGGAACACTTCCTGCTGCAGCAGTGGGTAGTCGAGCGGGTCAACTCCCCCTTCGTGGTCAAGGTCATGGAGCTGTCGCGTCCTCGCCGCTATCTGTACTATCTCATGCAGAACGTGGAAGGCGAGACGCTGCGTGAGTGGGCGCAGCGCCACCCTCAAGCCAGCTTGAACCAGCGTCTGGACATTGCCAACCAGCTGGGCAAGGCGGTACAGGCGCTGCACCACCGAGATATCATTCATCAGCAAATAAACCCGGATAACGTATTGATCGACCAGCACGGTAAAGTCGTGCTGACCGACTTCAGCGCCTGCCACATGCGCGAGGTGGATGGTCATCGCCAATCCGGCGACCTGCTGCGGCAGGTGGGGCTTTGCGAGCATACGGCGCCTGAGTATGCGCTGGGCGACACCATTGGCCGCCGCAGCGATCAGTATTCGCTGGCTTCGACCGTTTACTGGTTACTGACCGGCGAGCTGCCGTACCTGTTGACGCCTAACCGCCTGCGCAGCCATACCGATCTTGAAGAGCTGGCCTATCGCAGCGCGCGTACCACCAATCCTGAGATTACCCCGGAGCTGGATGAGGCGCTGCGTCGAGCCCTGGACCCCCAGCGAGCGCTGCGTTTTCGTCGCATGTCGGAGTTTCTCTACGCACTGCGTGTGCCCTTGGGGCGTTTGCCGGTACGCGAAGAGTCGCGCCCAGAAGCTCGGCGGTTCTGGCAGGGGGTGGCGGGTATTTTGCTGCTGTTGTTGGTGCTCTCCTGGCTGTTGCGCTAGATCAGAACGCAGAAGGGATGGCTTGGGCCATCCCTTCTATCTATCGCTACTGCGGGCCGTTCAGGCCGTATTACAGCGTGAATTTGGGCAGTTTCTGTGCCACTTTCGCCAGCTTCAGCTTGGCGACTTTGGGCAGGCCATTTTCGAAGGGCGGGAAGTCTTCGCCTTGAATCAGCGGGGAGAGGTAGTCGCGGCACTGCTGAGTGATGTCGAAGCCACTTTCGCTGATGAAGTCACGTGGCATGAACTTTTCCTGGTTGGCAATTTGCGCCAGGGGAGCAGAAATCACGTCCCATTGGTACGGGGTCTGAGAGATACGACGAATCGCGGGCATCATGGAGTTTTTGCCTGCCAGCGCGAGCGTCACGGCCTCGCGGCCCACGGCATAAGCCTGTTCCACATCGGTTTTGGAGGCCAGGTGGCGCGCCGCGCGCTGCAGGTAGTCGGCCACGGCCCAGTGGTACTTGT
Organism: Vreelandella hamiltonii; assembly: GCF_014651795.1. Classification (NCBI taxonomy): domain Bacteria; kingdom Pseudomonadati; phylum Pseudomonadota; class Gammaproteobacteria; order Oceanospirillales; family Halomonadaceae; genus Vreelandella; species Vreelandella hamiltonii. Next base: position 18,322 of record NZ_BMXO01000008.1, read on the forward strand.
AACCCAGGTCCTGCTTGATCATGCCCGCCAAGGTGGGCGCTACGCCGCCTAGTTGGCGATGGCCAAAGGCGTCGGTATTGCCTGCGTCGGCCAGGAAAGTGCCGTCTTCGTAGCGCGCCCCTTCGGATACCACGATGACGCAGTAGCCGTACTTCTTGACGCTCTCATCGACCCTGGCCATGACCGCTTTGCGGTTGAATGCCACCTCGGGGAAGATAATGAGGTGAGGCGGTTCACCTTCGTCTTCCCCGGCCAGACCACCCGCCGCCGCAATCCAGCCCGCATGACGCCCCATGACTTCGAGCACGAACACCTTGGTAGAGGTGGCGCACATCGAGGCGATGTCCAGAGACGCTTCGCGGGTAGAAGTGGCAATGTACTTGGCCACGCTACCAAAGCCTGGGCTGTTGTCGGTGATGGGCAAATCGTTGTCGACGGTTTTCGGTACGTGAATCGCGGTCAGCGGGTAGCCCATTTTTTCGGATAGCTGAGACACCTTGAGACACGTGTCGGCGCTATCACCTCCGCCGTTGTAGAAGAAGTAGCGGATGTCGTGGGCCTTGAAGACCTCGATCAAGCGCTCGTACTGGGTGCGATGAGTATCGATATCCTTGAGCTTGTAGCGACATGAGCCAAAAGCACCGCCCGGCGTATGACGCAGGGCAGCAATGGCGTCGTCGCTCTCCTGGCTGACGTCGATCAGGTCTTCGGTCAGGGCGCCGATGATGCCGTTATGGCCGGCATACACCTTGCCGATCTGGTCGGGGGCTTGCCGACACGCTTCGATCACGCCGCAGGCGCTGGCATTGATGACGGCGGTAACGCCACCGGACTGGGCGTAAAAGGCATTGTGCAGGGCCATGGAACGTTTCATCTCCTGAACGAGTATCGTGTGACTAGCTAAATGAGCTTTCGGGTTTATCAATAAATGCTGCGGAGTTTAGCCTAAAGCCGTTGCCACTGCATTACACGCAGGGCAAGGCTGCTGGAGCTACTCCTCGCCTGCGTCCATGGCTTGCTCTTTCAAAGCCAGCCGCCAGCCGCCCAGATCCTTGTAGCGATTGACCATGGCGCAGAACAGTTCGGCGGTGCGCTCGGTATCATAACGGGCGGAGTGAGCCGATTTGTTGTCGAATTCGATACCCGCCGCCCGGCAGGCGCGTGCCAGCACGGTCTGGCCGTAAACGAAACCTGCCAGGGTCGCCGTATCGAAGCTCGAGAACGGGTGAAACGGATTGCGCTTGACACCGCACCGATTGGCGGCTGCGTTCAGAAACCCTTGATCGAAAGCCGCGTTGTGGCCGACCAGGATGGCGCGAGAGCAGCCATGCGCCTTGATGGACTTGCGGATGGGGCGAAAGATTTCTCCCAGCGCCTCGGACTCGCTCAAGGCGACCTGGCGGCGCAGCGGGTCATCCAGGTTGATACCTGTGAAATCGAGAGCCGATTGCTCCACATTGGCCCCTTCGAAGGGGTGAATGTGGTACGCATAGGTGGCGTCGGGCAGTAGATTGCCTTCCGGGTCCATGGTGAGCGTCACAGCGGCAATTTCCAGTACGGCATCCGTCTGGGCATTGAACCCGCCCGTTTCCAGGTCAATGACCACCGGCAGGTAACTGCGAAAACGCTGGGCCATCAGATCGCGGGCAATTGCCTCGCTCATGCAGCTCTCCTTAGTAAAGCGAGTAATCGAACACAGTGGCGGTCATGAGGAGTCGCCACGAATGTGCTGATTCTAGCAGCTTTGGGCCCGAGGCGTCGTTGACGGTATTCGCTGGGCATCGAGAGCGCTATACTGGACGCCAGGTGTAATGGATAGCGCCCGAGCGTGCTGTCGATTCTGGTGAACTGTGTTCTTATTCAAGAGGAGCAAAGAATGTCCGATGTCAAAAAGGTTGTGCTGGCATATTCAGGCGGCCTGGACACATCCGTTATCGTCAAGTGGTTGCAAGAGACCTACAACTGCGAGGTAGTGACCTTCACTGCCGACATCGGTCAAGGTGAGGAAGTCGAGCCCGCGCGTGCCAAGGCCCAGGCGCTGGGCGTCAAGGAAATCTACATCGAAGACCTGCGTGAAGAGTTCGTGCGCGATTACGTCTTCCCCATGTTCCGTGCCAACACCATCTACGAAGGCGAGTACCTGCTGGGTACCTCCATTGCTCGCCCGCTGATTGCCAAGCGGTTGATCGAAATCGCCAACGAAACCGGCGCCGACGCCATTTCCCACGGTGCGACCGGCAAGGGCAACGATCAGGTGCGTTTCGAGCTGGGCGGCTATGCGCTCAAGCCGGGCGTCAAGGTCATCGCGCCTTGGCGCGAGTGGGACCTCACTTCCCGCGAGAAGCTGATGGCCTACTGCGAAGAGCACAATATCCCGGTGGATTTCTCTAACAAGAAGAAGAAATCTCCGTACTCCATGGATGCCAACCTGCTGCACATTTCCTACGAAGGCGGCATTCTGGAAGATCCGTGGGCCGAAGCCGAAGAAGACATGTGGCGCTGGAGCGTTTCACCGGAAGCCGCCCCTGAACAGCCCACCTACGTCGAGCTGACCTTCGAGCAAGGCGATATCGTGGCCATCGACGGCGAGACGTTGAAGCCCCACGAAGTCCTCGAAAAGCTTAACAAGCTGGGCGGCGACAACGGTATCGGTCGTCTGGATATCGTCGAAAACCGCTATGTGGGCATGAAGTCGCGCGGCTGCTACGAAACTCCCGGAGGCACGATCATGCTGCGTGCCCACCGTGCCATCGAGTCGCTGACGCTGGACCGTGAAGAAGCACACCTGAAAGATCAGCTGATGCCCAAGTACGCCGAAGTGATCTACAACGGCTACTGGTGGAGCCCCGAGCGTCGCATGCTGCAGGCGGCCATTGACGAAACGCAGAAAAACGTCTCAGGCGTCGTGCGCATGAAGCTCTACAAGGGCAATGCCACGGTGGTGGGTCGCAAATCCGAGCAGTCGCTGTTCGACGAGTCCATTGCCACGTTCGAAGACGATGCCGGTGCCTACAATCAGAAAGATGCCGAAGGCTTCATCAAGCTGAACGCACTGCGCCTGCGCATTGCGGCCGGCAAAGGTCGCCAGCAAAGCTAGTCTCTTCCCTTGTGACCAGCCCCGGTGGGTTGGTCACTCTTTCCTGGAGTGGTCATGTTTAAAAAACTACTTGCGGGCCTGTTTGGGTCAAGCGATGAGCGTAAAAGCGTGTCGGGCACCAAGGCGGCAGAGCCTGTCGCCTACAAAGAGTACCTGATCATTTCACAGCCGGATGACCAGAGTGGCCAGTACCGTGTCAGCGGTGTGATTCGTAAAGCCATTGCGGATGATAGCGTTCAAGAGCACCGCTTCGAGCGTTCCGACATGCTGCCGGGGCGTGATGCCTGCGACGCGCTGATGGTCAGCAAGGCGCAGCGCTTCATCGATGAGGTGGGGGAGGCGATGTTCGAACCGGACCCCCGTCGTGAAAGCGGTACCCCTAGCTAAGCTGTGAATCCATCAAGGCACGCGCTTCAGCGGCCGCTTTCAGCATGAACTCTGCGGGCACGCTCGTCAGGACGGCGCCCTGCTCACAGGCCGCTATATCCACCAGCAGTTGCCCCAGTGCGCCGGCATAGCTTGCCAGCGCCTTGTGTATGCTCTGGCTCAGGGGCAGCTCCTGCAGCATGACCTCCAGTTCAATCCCCAGAATGACCGGCATGCGCGAAAACAGCCCGACGATAAAGGCTTCTTCTGCGTCCAGCCCACGCTGCTCCGCCAAGGCCTCACAGGCAAAGGCACGCGTCAGCCCATTGATCAGGTTGACCTTGCTGGCCGGATTGTTGCCCGCCAGCATGACGATCGATACCAGGGTGCGCAGCTCCTTCAACCCGATGATGTGAACACAATCCAGTAGCTTGTAGGCGGGACGCTGTGCGGCCTTTCCTGCGGAATTGGCGCGCTTGAATACCGCATTGAGCAGGTAGGGGTCGCGGGCAATCAGCGTGCTCAGCGCAGGCAGGCGAACTCGGTCGCTGTAAAGCTGCGCCAGTAGCTGCATCTGATTGGCGCGCGACGTGCTGTGGCGCTGGGTTCTGGTGGTCTGAATTTGTGGGCGTTGGTAAAAGTAGCCCTGGAACAGGCTGAAGCCCAGCGCTTTGCACTGCTCGAATTCATCATGGGTTTCGACCCGCTCCGCCAGCAAGGTGTAGCCTTGACGATGGAGAGACGTAATCATGTCGATGGGCAATCCCACCGAGATATCGAATTTGACGATATCGGCAAAGGGCATCAGCCCTTGATTGGCTGAGTTGGGCTCCACATCATCCAGCGCCAGTCGATAGCCCTGCTTTTTCAGCCGCCTGAGAGCGTCGGTCAAGGGTTCGCTGGGCTGCGTGTCTTCCAGAATTTCGATGACGATTTGATCCGCAGGCAGGCCAGCCAGATCGGGGTTCAGCAGCCAGTCATGGGAAGCGTTGATGAACAGCTGGCGTTGGCCGCAGAGCTTATCGAGACCGATTTCGTAGATGGCCACCGCGCAGGCGCGAGCCGTCGCCTGTACGGCGTCTAGAATCACGGCGTTACCTGCGCTGGCGTTTCCCCGATACAGCAATTCATCCGCGACATGCTGCAACTGCACGTTGACGATGGGCTGAATGGCGATCGTGTATTGGTCGCTCTCGACATCGTTAAGTTCTGACCCGCTCAACATGATACAGCTCCAGCATGGCGATATGACGGTGTACAAGGATCCAAAGAATAACGTACAAACACAGGAACATACCAGTTACATCGCAGCACAGTGCGTTGACAAAAAGGAGGAGTCATTTAAACGGTAGGGCGGGCAGTTCGATCCACATTCGCGTGCCCCCCAGGTCGGAAGCGTCTGCCCACAGCTTCCCTCCCAGGTGTTGAACGATGGCGCGACTGATCGGTAGCCCAAGCCCGCTGCCTTTTGGGCGTTGGGCATGAGGCTGTCCGCTACGCTGCAGCTGGTAGAATTTTTCGAAGACGTGCTCCCTTTCTTCCTCGGGAATACCAGGCCCGTTATCTTCCACACTCAAGCGAAACTGATCTCCGTGGGCCTCGACACGTAGCACTATCTCGGGATGGGTATGATGCGCAAACTTGCGCGCATTTTCCAGCAGGTTGATGATCACTTGTTCCAGCCGGTCGGGGTCGGCTTCCACCATGGCAGTCTCGGATTGCACCTCCAGCCGGAAGGTCAAGGCTGCTTCTTGATGCAAGCGGGCCAGTGCGTCGCTGCTTTGTCTGGCCAATGCCACCAGGTCGACGGGTTTCGGCGACATGGTCAGACGACCGCTTTCCAAGCGTGCCAAGTCGAGTATTTCCTCGATCAGCCGGGAAAGTCGTTCGCTTTCCTGCACCATGATGGCCAAGAATTGATGGCGCTTGTCATCGCTGATATCCGGCGTGTCGCGCAATATTTCGGCAAACGAGCGAATCGACGTCAGCGGTGTTCGCAGCTCATGGCTGACCATGGCCACGAACTCATCTTTCATCCGGTCCAGCTCGCGCAGCCGCTCATTGGCACTGCGCAATTCCTGGCCCACGCGGGCCAACTCCTGGGATTTCTGCTCGAGGCGACGGTTGTACTCCAGCGTCTGTGACGTGGTATCCAGAATGCTCAGCACCGAGGCGACGTCCAGCGCTTCACCGCGCAGCACCGAATTGATCAACACGCTGGCGGAGGCACTGCCCAGGGAGCCTGCCAGCGCCTGCTCGGCCCGCGTGATCAGCCCGCTGGAAGCAGGCTGTGTTTTGTTCAGCGGCTCATGTTGGGTAAACACGCGTTCGGTGGCCGTACTGCCCAGGTAGCGGATGAGCAGGGCATGTAGTGCCCCTTCGGTGGTTTCGCCTCGCCATAGAGAGGTCGTGTGCAGGCCCGGGTGCATGGCGCCGGTGAAGAGCGCTGCCTGGGTCTGTTCCAGCGGTGTGGGCCGGGTAAACAGCGATACACCTACCAGCAGTCCCACATTGCACAGCATGCTCCAGAACAGTGAGTGGGTATAAATATCCCAGCCAGTCAGGCCCAGCAGGGCATAGGGCGACAGCCACGATAGCCCCCATGGTCCTTGGGTGATCAGCGTGCCATCCAGCCATCCCGATTGGGCAAAGCCCGGCAGCAGCAGGGTGTAGAACCAGACGATAAAGCCTGCTACCAGAGCCGCGGCCGCCCCTTGGCGGGTGGCGCCGCGCCAGTAAAGGCCAATCAGCAGCGCGGGGGCAAATTGAGCGACGCCCGCAAACGAGACCAGCCCGATGGTGACCAGGCTGTAAGTGTCGCCAATCAGCGCGTGGTAGAGATACCCCATCAGCAGAATCACGAGGATGGCGATTCGGCGTATCCCCAGCAGCCAATCGGCCAGCTTGCCGTGGCTGCCGATATAGAGCCCTTTGACCTTGAGCAACAGCGGCATGACCAGCTGGTTGCTCACCATGGTAGAGAGCGCGATGGTTTCCACGATCACCATCCCCGTGGCCGCGGACAGCCCACCGATGAACACCAGCAAGGGCAGGCCCTCGAGACCTGCGGAGAGAGGCAGCGTCAGCACGAAGCTGTCCGGGTCTCCGGCATCCAGCAGCAGCCCCGCCAGGGCAATGGGAATCACGAACAGGTTGATCAGCAGCATGTAGAGCGGAAAAAGCCAGCTGGCGCGAATCAGGTGCTGCTCATCGACGTTCTCGACGACCAGTACCTGGAACTGACGTGGCAGGGTCAAAAAAGCCAGAAACGCGAGCAGCAGCATGCCCACCCAGCCGGTGGCCCCGCCGGGTACGCTCTCCAGGCGCATGGCGTTGGTCAGCTCCGGCATGGCCGCGGCCTGCGCGAACAGGGCGGCAGGCCCCTCGAACAGCACGAAGGTGACGAAGATACCCACCGCCAGAAACGCCACCAGCTTGACCAGCGACTCGACTGCAATGGCCGCGACCATGCCCTCGTGGCGCTCGCTGGCATCCAGATGGCGAGTGCCGAACAGAATGATGAACACGGCCAGTACCATGGCGATCCAGAACGAACGATCACTCCAGAATCGCTCGGTGGCCAGGGTCGCGTCGGCACTCAACGGGTAATTCATCAGCACCGCATGGCTGACCGTGATCGCCTTGAGCTGCAGCGCGATATAAGGCGTGATGGTGATCAAGGCCATAAGGGCCACCAGGGCACCCAGCAAAGAGCTCTTTCCGTAACGGGCACTGATAAAGTCGGCAATGGAGGTGATCCGCTGCTGAGCCGCAATGCGCACCATCTTGCGCAGCGTGAAAGGCGCCAACAGCATGGCCAGCGTGGGCCCCAGATAGATGAGCAAGAAGCTAGGGCCAAACTGCGCGGCCCGGCCCACGCTGCCGTAAAAGGTCCAGGCGGTACAGTAGACCGCAATGGAGAGCGCATACACCGTGGGCGAGCCAATCAGCGAGCGCCCCTGTTCGGCGCGGCGGTCTCCCCAGGCGGCCACCATGAACAGCAGCGCCAAGTAGCTGAAGGCAGCCCCAATCACCACCAGGTCGGTACGCATGCTCATCGTCGTCCGGGCGTTTCCACCAGCCAGGCGGTCATGCCGATCAGCGCGCCCCAGACCACGAACAGGTAGAGCGGCAGCCAACCCAATGAGGAGGGCAAACGGTCCATGATCAGCAGGGCGGGCGGACAAAACAGCAGCAAGGCCAGTATGATCAAGGCGATCAATCTTTCCTGACGTCGGGAGAGCGGGCGGGAGGTTTTCATGAGGCGCTGGCATCCTCACGGTCGAAGGCATTGGCCTGCAGGGCTAGCAGTTCCTCGAGGGTATCGATGCCTCTTGCCTCCAGTCGGGGCAGCAGCGCCAACCACAGCTCCGCCGTGACGCGGGCATCGCCCAGCGCCGTATGCCGCGTGCCGGGGGGGAAGTGCAGATCGTAGCGCTTGGCAAGGGTATCCAGGTCGTGACCATCCAGCGCTTCGTCCAGTGCTCTGGATATCAACAGCGTATCGAGCACCGGCATGTCAAAGCGAACGCCATGGCCGCTGATGGCCAGCATGTCGAAGGCGGCGTTGTGGGCCAGCAAGACGGCATTGTCCACATAGGCGCTGAACAAGGTCAGCACGCTGTCCAGTGTGGCAGCACCTGCAACATCGGCATCGGTAATGCCGTGGATGACCGTACTGGCCGCCGGTATGGGGCGTTGGGGGTCGACGTAATGGTTGAAAGCGTCACTGGCCAACAGCCGCCCATTGACGATACGGCACGCCCCCAGGCTGATCACCGTGTCGCCTCGACGCAGCTCCAGGCCGGTGGTTTCCGTGTCGAAGGAAACGATATCCAGGTTGCGCAGCCGACGACTGGCCAGCGCATCATCCGGGGCGGGCAACTGGGCAATGCCGAAGTCGTGGAATTCGGGCCGTGGCGGGGCGGGTTCACGGGGAGCGTCGGTACGCTCCAGGGTAGGTAGCGGCATGCGCAAACGCGCGTGGCGCTTGTCGCTGTCGGCAACGCTCCAGATATCGGCGGCGTGCTGGCGCAAGATGTCGGCCACCGATGGCCCCAGCGGCAGCGCCGTCAGCCGCTCTTCACGCCAGCGTACCAGCTCGCTCTCGGGCACGGGAGCACCTTGCCAGATCAGGTCGACGTAAACGCGTTTCTGATGATGGCTCAGCTCGCCCTCGAAGCCGCCGCTGGGCAAGTGGCTGTGTAAATAGCGCACCAGGGAGTCGAACAGCTCGATCAGGGCGGGAGCATCGCCCTTGAACCAGGCAGGCATGCCAATGGGGGTAATCAGCCGATGGGCAGGGTCCAGTCGCTCATCCAGGGATTGCCAGAAGTCATTGGACCACATGGGCCGCAAGCGCTCGCCGTGGTACTGCATGTCCTCGAGAAGCGTGGCCATTCTGGCGACCTGCTGGTTCAGGCCATGGCTCTCTTCCTGAATGACCTGCTCCAGGCGTTCTCGGAGTGCAGGGTCCTGGGGCAGGGTGGCCAGTTGCCGCATGACGTCCGCTGCACTGCCCAGGCTGGCAGAGTGCTGGCGTAGCGATGGCAGCAGACTACCCAGGTCGGCGCGCACGCCCATCTCGTTGTTCCAAGCCGTGGTGGCATCGCTGCACGTCACAAGGGTTTCTTTTTCGCTGCCGGGCACGCGTCGGATCACCACTTTCAGCCAGCGCTGTTCGCAGGGGGCCAGCAGTTCCCTGGGAGAGCCATCGTCCGGCAACTGGGCCAGGGCATGTTCAAGGCCAACGGTGGGCAGCAGCGTGTCGAGGCGTTTGCCAAGCCCCAGCCCCGTGTGCCCGGCAAAAAAATCCTCGGCGGCCTGGTTGAACAGCATGACCCGGCGATGACGGTCGCAGAGCAGCAGCGGCGTTTCCAGCACCTGCAGCAGTGTTTCCAGCTCCTGACGTATGCGGGTGGCGCTACGCGCACCCTCTGCATGAGCGGTGGCCAACCGCCCTCGGTCGGCGCGCCAGCTCTGGCTGAGGCGCCGCAAATCGGGGCCGAGCCCCTTCAGCCAGCCTTCGGGGGTGTTTTCGTCCTGGGCATCCGGATTGGCTACCCAGCGTGCCAACTGGGCCTGAAGGTGGCGCAGCGGGGTGAACAGCATGCGTTCGAGCAGCAGCCCAACCAGAAAAATCGTCATGCCGCCAGAGAAGCTGCCCAACCACAGCGCGGCGCGGGCAATTCCCGACAGGCCCAGCTGAGCATCGAGCCAGGCGGCAAAAATAGCCCCGCCAAGCAGGCTGATGCCGCTCAACAGCAGCCATACGCCCATGAGGCGCTGGCGTTTGGGTAACCCTTTGCCGGTCATGGCGTTCGCTCACCCAACAGGGATTTGACCTTTTCCATCAGTTGCTGAGTGGAAAAGGGTTTGGTCACGTAGTCGTCTGCTCCCAGCGCCAGGCCTTTCTCACGCTCTACTTCGCGGCCGTGGGCGGTCAGCATGATGACCGGCAGCCGCTGGGTCGTTGCTTGTTGTTCACGCTGGCGCAGCTGCTCGAGCACTTCGAAGCCGCTGATGCCGGGCAGGCTGATATCTAATAACAGCAGGTCGGGGGAGGCATCTTCCAGACGTAAAAGTGCGCTTTCTCCATCCTCGGCAGTCACTACTTCGAGTCCGGCATGGGACATCAAGAACTCCAGAGACAGGACAATATTGGGTTCATCGTCGACCACTAAGACTTTGGCCATGGAGGGCTCCTGATAACGCAACGTTATTATTGGTTCTTGAAGAAGTTTAGGTAGCCAAGCCGAGCCCGCCAAGACGACCTTCGATGAGTATGGCCATGACGTCTACAACTTTCGCAGTGGTTTAAAGCCATAAAAGGGCTTTTTCATGGACTTGCCAGACGTCTCATACCACTATGAAAACGCTCGAAGTGAGCAAGCGAGTAAGCCCAACAATAAAGCATCACCATTAAAGGAGCTGCGCTTATGAGTGCTATTTTCTTGCTGGTGGTGGGTCTTGGTGCAATGGCATTGGGGTACTTTATTTACTCCAAGTTCGTTGCTCAAAAGATCTACCAACTAGATCCTGACTTTAAAACCCCTGCCCATGAGTTCGAAGATGGCGTCGATTATGTGCCTACCAATCGGTTCGTGCTGTGGGGGCACCACTTTACCTCGGTGGCGGGTGCCGCACCCATCGTCGGGCCGGCCATCGCGGTGATCTGGGGCTGGGCACCGGCCTTCATGTGGGTGGTGTTCGGCACGATATTCTTTGCCGGGATTCATGATTTCGGCGCCATCTGGGCCAGTGTGCGCAACAAGGCAAAATCGGTGGGGGCGCTCACTGGAGATGTCGTTGGCAAGCGTGCCCGCAGTATCTTCATGATCGTCATCTTTCTGGTGCTGCTCATGGTCAACGCGGTGTTCGCGGTGGTCATTGCCGGTCTCATGATGAATTTCTCCAGCGCGGTCGTGCCGGTGTGGGGAGCCATCCTCGTGGCACTGATCATCGGCCAGTTGATCTACCGTCGGATCATGAGCTTGCCCGTTGTATCGGTACTGGGGGTCATTGCGCTCTATGCCCTGATCTTCATTGGCCCTTCGGTGCCGATCCAGATGCCCTCGGAAGTGGCGGGTATGTCCGGTAACGCGGTGTGGATCCTGATCCTGTTTGCCTACGCCGCCATCGCCTCCTTGCTGCCCGTCTGGATGCTGCTGCAACCCCGTGACTATATCAATGGTCTGCAGCTGTTCATCGGTCTGCTGGTGCTGTACGGCGCCCTGGTGTTGCTGAACCCGACTCTGGTAGCACCGGCGTTCAACAGCGATGTGCCTGCGGGTACGCCATCGCTCATTCCTTTGTTGTTCGTGACCATTGCCTGTGGGGCAATCTCTGGCTTCCATGGGTTGGTGTCTTCGGGGACCACCTCCAAACAGCTCAACAAGGAGACCGACGCGCGGTTCGTGGGCTATTTCGGCGCGGTAGGCGAAGGCATGTTGGCCCTGGCGGCGATTCTGGCGGCCACGGCAGGCTTTGCAACGCTGGGTGACTGGCAGGCCATGTACAGTGCCTTTGGCCAGGGGGGCGTCAACGCCTTCGTGGAGGGCGGAGCCTACATCATCCATAACGGCCTGGGGCTGCCTGAAGTGACGGCGGCGACGCTGCTGACGGTCATGGCGGCGCTGTTTGCCGGGACCACCATGGATACCGGGCTGCGGTTGCAGCGCTATATTTTCCAGGAGTGGGGCGATATCTATCAGCAGCCGTGGATGAAGAAACCTGCCATTGCCACCGGCCTGGCCGTGGGTAGCTGCCTGTTGCTGGCGTTTGGCGCCGGTGGGGCCGACGGCTCGGGTGGGCTGATCATCTGGCCGCTGTTTGGGACCACCAACCAGTTGCTGGCAGGCCTGACATTGCTGGTGATCACCGTGATGCTGGTGCGCCTGAAACGGCCCATGTGGTACACCCTGGCACCGCTGTGCTTCCTGCTGGTGATGACGATCCTGGCGCTGCTGCTGCAGCTGCGCACTTTCTGGAATCAGGGCAACATGTTCCTGCTGGTACTGGACATCGTCGTCCTGATTGCGGCCATCATGGTGGCCATGGAGTGTGCGGCCGCGCTGAAGCGCTCGCGTTCCGAAGTCGCCGAGCAGCAGCCTTAGCCGCTGCATAACCCTGGAGAAACCCCATGAGCGATGATCTGCATTCCGGGTCGTCGCGTCGAGAAACGCTCAGGGCCTGGCTCGACCAGGCCCGCTTCTTTACCGAAGAGGTGTACAGCGCCCGCTACCGGGGCGCCATCGCCAGAGCGCGACGCGATGAAGACGACCTGTTCATGCTGCTGGTGTTTGCCGAAATGATGGGCCTGCAGAATCCTGCTGCTTATTACACGCTTGAGCTGCAGCCATTGCTGCTCGAACGCTTCCATGACTGGCATCGACGCATGGGCATGGAGCACTCCCCACTGGATCACTTCCGCTGCTGTTGAGGCATTTGCCCAGCGGTAGCCCGCACATCAGGACAGACCATGCACGCTGTATTGAATCGACGCCTGCTATGGGTAGGTGGCAAAGGGGGCGTTGGCAAGACCACCGTGGCGGCCTCATTGGCCGTGCTGGCCGCCAGCCGAGGCAAACGGGTGCTGGTGGTCTCCACCGACCCGGCCCATAGCCTGGGCGATGTGTTCGACAGGCAGTTGGGCGATACGCCTCGCCGCCTGTTGCCCAACCTGGATGCCATGGAGATCGACCCCGACCGTGAAGTGGAAGCACACCTTGCCCGCGTCGTGGCCCAGATGCGGCGTTATGCAGCGCCAGAAATGATGCAGGAGCTGGAGCGGCAGATGCGCCTGACACGTCAGTCTCCCGGCACTCAGGAGGCCGCCTTGCTGGAGCGGTTGGCTCGTCTGATGGTGGACGATGAGGCCCCCTATGACGTGATCATTTTCGATACGGCGCCCACGGGGCATACCCTAAGGCTGCTGACCCTGCCCGAGGCCATGGCCGCGTGGACCGACGGGCTGCTGGCCCATAACCGCAAATCCGCCGAGTTGGGCAAGGTGCTGGAGCATCTGACCCCCAAGCGAGGCAGGGACGTGGCCACGCCCTTTGACGACCCCACCCAGGACCCGCTGGAAGACCTGGATGAACGCACCCGCGACGTGGCCAGCACGCTGATCGAGCGCCGCCGCCTGTTTCACCAGGCACGACGACGTATCGAGGATAAAAGCGCCTGCAGCTTCTTGTTCGTCATGACCCCCGAGCGGCTGCCGATCCTGGAAACCGATCGTGCGGTGAAAGCGCTGGAGGAAGTGCGTATCCCGGTGGCGGGGGTGCTCATCAATCGGGTGATTCCCGCAGACGCCGACGGCGAGTTCCTGGCAGCCAGGCGGCAGCAGGAGGCTACTTATCTGGCGCGCATCGAACAACATTTTCGCCACCTGCCGCGCCCCGTGCTACCTTGGCTGCCGACAGATGTACAAGGTATTGAGGTGCTGGAGCAGTTGGCTGCCCAGCTTGAACAGCAAGGATTTTGATGCGGGTATTACTGCTCTCCGCCTACGAGGCGGTCAGCCATCGTTACTGGGCAAACAGTTTGATGGCTGAACTGACGGATGTGGAATGGACATTGCTGAGCTTGCCACCGCGCCATTTTGCCTGGCGCATACGCGGTAATCCGCTGAGCTGGTGGTTGAAGGAACACGCTACCCTCAGCCAGCGCTTCGATGTGGTGCTGGCCACCTCCATGGTGGACATGGCCACGCTGGTGGGACTGTTTCCGCACCTGGGCCAGGCCCGCAAAATCGTCTATTTTCACGAGAACCAGTTTGCCTACCCGGAGTCCAGCGAACAGGTGCCCCAGGTCGAAGCCAAAATGGTCAATCTCTATGCGGCCTTGGCGGCGGATACCCTGGTATTCAACACCGCCTATAACCGCGACTCCTTTTTTACTGGCGTCCGGCAATTTCTGAAAAAAATGCCCGAGAACCTGCCGGCCGCCGCGCCGCTGGAGCGGCTGAGGCGTTCGGCAAAAGTGTTGCCGGTGCCCTTGCAGCCGCTGGCGCAGGGGCCCGACGTTGCACCGCCACCTCGCCGCATCGTCTGGAACCACCGTTGGGAGTACGACAAGAACCCCGAGGACTTCTTTGCGGTGTTGTTCAGGCTGAGTGAGGAGGGCGTGCCTTTCGAACTTGCCGTCATGGGCCAACGGTTTCGCGACGAGCCCGCCATCTTTGCTGAGGCGCAGGTGCGGCTGGCGCAGCATCTCGTCTGTTGGGGGCCTCAGCCAGAGGAGCAGTATCAGGCGCTGTTGAACGGCGGTGGTATCGTCGTGTCGACCACCTGGCATGAGTTTCAGGGGCTGGCCATCATGGAGGCTGCCCAGCGTGGCGCGTGGCCGCTGGTGCCGGACAGACTCTGCTTTCCGGAACTCTATCCTGACGCCTACCGTTACGATGGGACACGGGAGGGGCTCTATCAGCGCCTTGCCGCGTGGCTACAAGGCACGATGACCGCTCCTGAGCGGCTGGATACGTCGCCCTGGGAGTGGCCCCAGTGGCGTGAGGCGTATCGTCAGTTGCTGGGCTGAAGCAGGTCCAGACGCCTGGTAGGCCAGTGCACCACGGCCGTGTGAGGTCGCATCTTGCTGGCCAGCTCAGGATGACGCTGGCCGATCACCTGTGCGGCAAAGCGCGACAGGAACTGCGATTTCAGCTCTGCCCGCGCGCGATCGACGCCGCTGTGTTGATAAGGGGTCGAGGCCAGTAGCATGAAACCGTCGTCTGGAATGCGGCCATGGAGCATGTTGGCGGCGATGATATCCGCCGCCGTACCAATGGGTTCTGCCAGGTCGGGCCCGTAGGGGCCGATGATCAGTGCGGTATTGGGCAGGTGAAGAAAATCGAAACCTCGGCCAATGCAAATGACCCACTCGCGGTGTTCGATATCCAGCGCCCGGGCGGTGCCATACAGGCTAGTGACATGGGCCAGGTTACCTTCCAGTAGCGGTAGCAGGTCACGGCGTATGTCGTCAGGCATATCCGGGCAGACGGTGGCTAGGCGGATGGCCAGGGCCTCTGCCGGTTGGCCTACCCAGTCGCGAATGTCCAGGACCGCTCCTGCCTTGCCATGAATCACCAGCGCGTCGCTATCCGTTTCAAAGCCACACACCAGCGGGTACACCTGCTGGTGGTCTTTGCCAAACAGTTTGCCCGCCTGCTCGGCAATGCCGTATGCGTGAGCCCGGGCGGCCGCCGTATCGCAGCCGAAGCCTGCACAGCCCCGCTGTGGCTGTCCGGCGGAGTAGTGATAAGTAATGCACATCAAGGTGCCGCGCCCCTGCTGCGCTGCCGCCAGCACCGAATCGGTGAGCAGCTCACCCAGGTAAGGCCAGCCCAGGTCGAAAATACCCCCCAGGTTGCGAAACGGCGTGATGATGCCCAGCGGGGTGCGGGTGGCATGGGGAAGGTGGATACGGCCATCCATGCACTTCATCACCAGAAGTGAAGTAGGGTGCTGCGCCAGATAGCGCTGCCGTGCCAGCCACGCGTCAGGACTGCAGAAGTGCTCTGCGTGCTGGCGGGAGAGAGCCAGCAGCGCGTCGATTCGCTCGTGGATAGGGCGCTGGTGAAGCCTTGTGGCAGAGCTGTTGCTGGTACTTGAGATGGTACTTGAGATGGTACTTGAGATGGTACTGTGATCAGTGCTGGGCATGGGCAGCTCCCTGGGGCGGCCCAAACGTTCAGGCCAGCTCGGTTTTGTCTTTATAGTCGCAGAGATCCTCGATAATACAGCTACCGCAGCGTGGCTTGCGAGCGATACAGGTATAGCGGCCATGCAGGATCAGCCAGTGATGGGCGTCCTGCTTGAAAGCCTTGGGCACATGGCGCAACAGCTTCTGCTCCACTTCGACCACGTCCTTGCCCTTGGCGATGCCCGTCCGGTTGGAGACTCGGAAGATATGCGTGTCCACGGCGATGGTGGGCTGCCCAAAGGCGGTATTGAGAATGACGTTGGCGGTCTTGCGCCCGACACCCGGCAAGGCTTCCAGCGCCTGGCGGGTTTGCGGCACGTCGCTACCATGCTGGTTCACCAGAATATGGCAGGTCTTCATCAGGTTTTCAGCCTTGGTGTTGAACAGGCCGATGGTCTTGATGTACTCCTTGAGTCCCTCGATGCCCAGCGCGATGATTGCTTCGGGGGTGTTGGCCACCGGAAACAGTCGGTCGGTGGCTTTGTTGACGCCCACGTCGGTGGCCTGTGCCGAGAGCAGTACCGCAGCCAGCAGCTCGAAGGGGGTGCTCCAGTTCAGCTCGGTGGTGGGGTGCGGATTTTCCGCCTGCAGGCGGGCAAAAATCTCCTGCCGTTTCTGGGCATTCATGAACGTTTCTCCAGACTATTTGATGATGCCAGTGACCC
Organism: Vreelandella hamiltonii; assembly: GCF_014651795.1. Classification (NCBI taxonomy): domain Bacteria; kingdom Pseudomonadati; phylum Pseudomonadota; class Gammaproteobacteria; order Oceanospirillales; family Halomonadaceae; genus Vreelandella; species Vreelandella hamiltonii. The sequence continues at coordinate 34,654 of NZ_BMXO01000008.1, forward strand.
GGACGCGGCGTTCGCTGCGCTCGTGGGTGGGGGAGGGCTGTGCCTTGCGCTGGCGCTGGTCGAGGACATTCTTGAGCGCGATCAGCAGGCCCGCAACGAAAAAGGCCCCTGGCGGCAACATGAAAAACAGAAACTGATAGTCGTCCATCACCGTTATCTGCCACTCGGCGGCCCTGGGGCCCAGCAGCAGATGCATGTTGTGGAACAGCGTCCCTTGGCCCAGCAGTTCTCTGATCGCTCCCAGCAAGACCAGCACCCAGCCGAACCCGAGCCCCATCATGAACCCGTCCAGCGCCGCAGGAAGTACCGGCTGGCGCGAGGCAAACGCATCGGCACGTCCCAGGATGGCGCAGTTGGTCACGATCAATGGGATGAAAATGCCCAGAATTTGATAGAGCGAATAGGCAAAGGCAGCCATCAACAGCTCGGCGCAGGTCACGAAGGCGGCAATGATCATCACGAAGGCGGGTAGCCGCACCGCGCTGGGCACCTGATAGCGAATCAGCGAGATAGTCGTACTCGCCCCGACCATGACCAGCAGGGTGGCCAGCGCCAGCCCTAGTGCGTTGACCACGCTGGCGCTCACGGCCAGCAGCGGGCAGAGCCCCAGTAGTTGCACCAGGGCCGGGTTGTTGCGCCAGAGCCCGTCCTGGGTCAGCTGTTGCCATGGGGTCATGTCTCGGGCTCCTCGATGGTGATGGGCAAACGGACCTCATGGGCATAGCGCAGGGCATCGTGAACGGCATTGATGACCGCGCTTGGGGTGATGGTGGCCCCGGTGAAGCCATCGAACGCGCCGCCCTGTTGTCGCACCGCCCAGCTTTCTGGGGGCAGACTGTGACGTGTCAAGCCATCGAAGCGAGTGATCCAGTCGCTGCGCTGGCGTTCGATGGCATCGCCTAGCCCTGGCGTTTCCTGGTGCCGAGTGACCCGAACGCCGCTGATACGGCCCTCATGGTCAATCCCCACCAGCAGGTGAATGGCTCCGCTGTAGCCCTGGTGGGTGATGACCGGCAGAACGACGGCAGCCTCGTCTGCGTGGTGAACATACCAGCCGTGTGTGGGCGCGCGGTGGCCCAGCCGCTCGGGCTCAGGCAGCTCGAAGGTGTCTTCCAGCAGCGATGCCTGTGAGTCCGTGACCAGCGAAGCTGGCAGCACTGCCTGCAGCTGGCGATATTGATAGGCCAGCTGGTGCTGCTCGATACGCTCGGCGGTCAGCGCCCGAGTCAATGCCACGCTGCCTGCCGTTACCAGCGCAAAGGTGCCCAGCGCCAGCGCCCCACGCCACATGGATTGATAGAGCGTCATGGGCGCTTCGCCTGGGGGCGGTGCCCTGTGGGACGATGCCCTGTAGGAACAGGAGCGCTGTAAAGATCCAGCAGCGGCACGCACAGGTTCATCAGCAGCACGGCAAAGGCGACGGCATCGGGATAGCCGCCGAAGGTGCGGATGATCATGACCAACACCCCGATGCCGATGCCGAACAACAGCTTGCCGCGCCGACTGGTCGCCGCCGATACCGGGTCCGTGGCAATGAAGAAGGCACCAAACAGGGTAGCCCCCATGGTCAGATGAAACAGCGGAGAAGCATACTGGTCGCTGTCCAGGCCGTAGAGCAGTGCCGCGATCAGTGCCATGCTACCCAGCATGGCAACCGGAATATGCCAACTGATCACTCGTTTGAACAACAGCAGCAACCCGCCTGCCAGCCACGCCAGCGCGATCATGCGCCAGGCCTGTACCGTGTCTTCCAGCGCAGCCGCCGCCCAGAACTCATCTGCCCCTGTCAGTCCTTTATGCTTGAAGGCATCCAATGGCGTGGCACCACTCAGCGCGTCCAGCTCGGCAGCGGAGAGGGTGCCGCTGACCTGGGCCCAGAGTGTCGCCATCGAACCTGCCTGGTGCGGCACTGGCCACAGCGTCATGTAGGTTGGAAACGATACCAGCAGCAGGGCGTAACCCACCATGGCCGGATTGAAGGGGTTGTGCCCCAGCCCTCCATACAGCTGCTTGGCGACCACCACCGCGGCGATGGCCCCTACCGCCAGCAGCCACCAGGGGCTACCGGGGGGCAGCGAGGCGCCCAGCAGAACGCCCGTCAGCAGGGCGCTGCCGTCGGTCAAGGTAGCGACCACGCGGCGACGGCGCAGGGCGAGTATGGCGGCCTCTGCCAGCATGGCAACGCCGGCGGCCACTGCCACGTTGGTCAGCACCCCCAGCCCAAAATAGAAGGTCATGGCCAGTAGCCCCGGCAGGGTCGCCAAAATGACCCAGCGCATGATCGATGCCGAGGAAGGGGCAAGGCCCAGCGTCGAGGCCTGGAGCATGCTCATGGTGTCGTTTGCTCCCGTTCGCGGGCTCTGGCATCGGCCAGTCGGGCATCCGCGGCGAGCAGGTTTTCCTGGGCAGTGGCCAGCTGCATCTCCAGATCCTCCTGGGATTGTTGAGGGTCTTCTGCCACGGCGCGAGCCAGCGCTTTCTCGGCTTTTTTGACCGCCGCCCTGGCCGCGGTCTGTGCGATGCGCAAGCTGCGCAGGTCAACGGCTGGCAGCTCTGCGGCGCGGGGCTCGGCACCCGATGACGACGGCTGACGCTGCTGGGCAAGCCGCGCCTGGCGGCGAGCCTGCTTCTCCGCCTCTTCCCGGGCCAGCCTGGCCTGGCGGAACTCGAAGCGGTGGCGAGCGTGCTCTGCCTTGGCGGTTTCGATGCGCTTCAAGCGGATCCGCTGTTTGGCCGTGCGGTATTCCGCCACCAGCGGGATATGGCTGGGGCATACGAAACTGCAGGCGCCGCATTCGATGCAGTCGAACAGGTGCTGTTTTTCCAGAGCCGCGTCATGGCCACTTTGCGCGTGCCAATGCAGCTGCTGGGGCAGCAGCTGCACCGGGCAGACGGTTTCGCAGGCACCGCAGCGAATACAGGGGGAAGCGTCTGGCGCCGGGGGCAGTTCCTGGCGGGTGGCGGCAATCAGGCAGTTGGTGGTTTTGATGACGGGAACGTCCAGCGATGCCAGCGCTTTCCCCATCATGGGCCCACCCACCACTACTTGATGCAGGGCATCCGGCGCCAGCCCCGCCTGCTGAAGCAGACCCTCTATCGGGGTGCCCAGACGTACCCAGTAGTTGCCTGGCCGTTCGATGGCCTCCCCTGTCAGGGTGACGATGCGCTCGACCAACGGTGTGCCCTCACAGATGGCCTGCTGTGCCGCCAGCAGCGTCCCCGGGTTGTGACACAGAACGCCCACATCCACTGGCAGGCCGCCGCTGGGTACGTCTCTGCCCAGCAGCTTTTTGATCAGCTGTCGCTCGCCCCCGCTGGGGTAGCGGGTTTCGATCACCTCGAGCGTCACCGGAATCGGTGATGGCACCTGGGGCAGCGCCGCCTGCAGGGCTTGGCATGCCTCGGGCTTGTTATCCTCGATACCCACGACGATACGCGACGCGTCACACAGGGTGGCCAAAATTGCTGCGCCTTCCAGCACCTGGGCGGCATAGTGGCGCAGCGTCATGTCGTCGGCGGTGATGTAGGGCTCGCACTCGGCGGCATTGACCACCAGCGTATCGATGGGGTGCTGCAGGCTGACCTGCGCTTTGACGTGAGTCGGAAAGCCCGCGCCACCCAGACCTGCCAGGCCGCTATCGTCCAAGCGTGCCACCAGCGCTGAAGGCTCCGCCCGCCGCCAGTCGAGCGGGGCCAGCCGCTGCCACTCATCGTCGCCGTCGCCTACGATCGTCACCGACTGAGGGCTGACCTCACGCACGGTGCCGCTCAGGCTGGCATGCACATTGGCCGATACCAGCCCACCTTTACGGGCCACCACAGTGCCCACCTTAACGCGCTCGCCTGCGGCCACGCAGGGCAGGGCGGGCTTGCCGACATGTTGATCGAGGGGCAACACCACTTGAGCAGGCAGCGGGGCCACCCTCAGCGGCGCGGTGAGTGAGCGCTGCTTGCGCTCGGGCGGATAAATGCCGCCGGGAAAATCATGACGGGACATGAGCACTCCCTGGCGTTGCGCGGTCGCTGATAATGGGCTCCCACTGACTCAACGGCTTGCGTCGTGGCAGCATGTCGATGCAGTCCACCGGGCAAGGGGCGACGCATAAATCGCAGCCGGTACATTCGTCTTCGATGACCGTGTGCATCTGTTTGGCCGCGCCGATGATGGCATCCACCGGGCAGGCCTGAATGCATTTGGTGCAGCCAATGCACTCGGCTTCGCGGATGAAGGCCACACGATCTTCGCTGGGGGCTTCGCCATCCAGGGGCGCTGGTTCGCGACCCAGCAGCTCGGCCAGGGCCACTACCGTGGCGTCTCCGCCGGGCGGGCACTTGTTGATGGCATCGCCCTGGTTGATCGCTTCGGCGTAAGGGCGGCAGCCGGGGTAGCCGCACTGGCCACACTGGGTTTGTGGCAGCAGCGCATCGATTTGCTCCACCAGGGGATTTTCATCCCCCTTGAAGCGCGCGCTGGCCAAACCCAGCAGCGCCCCGAACAGCAGGCCCAGAGTGGTCAATGCGCCCACGGCGCTGGCGACCCCCCACCATGACAATGATTCGCCCATTACGATGCCCCCTGCACCAGGCCGGAAAAGCCCAGAAACGCCAGCGACATCAGGCTGGCGGTCACCATGGCAATGGCGGCGCCCTGGAACGGCTTTGGTATATCGGCACCGGCCAGCCGCTCACGCATGGCGGCGAACAGCACCAGCACCAGCGAGAAACCTGCTGCCGCGCCCAGGCCATAGAGGGTGGTGTGGAAGAAGCTCAGTTCGCGGTTGAGCGACAGCAGCGCCACTCCGAGTACGGCGCAGTTGGTGGTGATCAGGGGCAGGAAAATACCCAGCACTTGATGCAGCAGCGGGCTCAGCTGGCGCACCATGATCTCGGTGAACTGTACGACGGCAGCAATGACCACGATAAAACTGATCGTTCGCAGGTAGGTAATGTCCAGCGGTACCAGCAGGCCGTGGTACACCACGTAGCTGGCCGCGGAGGCCAGGGTAAGCACGAAGGTGGTGGCCAGAGACATGCCCATGGCAGACTCCAGCTTGTTGGAGACACCCATGAAAGGACATAAGCCAAGAAACTGGACCAACACGAAATTATTGACCAGCGCGGTGCTGATCAGGATGACAAACAGTTCGTTCATGGCGGCGTATTGTGCGTGGAACTGGCGTCGCTGGCTAGCGGAGATGCAAATCGAACGGCGCGGTGTCTGCCTTGCGCCTTGGCCAGGTACAGCGCCTGGTCGGCGGTGCTCATGACGGCGCTTGGCTGAGCCGTCTGGCTATCCTGCAGCGAGCCAACGCCCACGCTGATGGTGACATGATGGCAGACGGGCGATGTTGCATGGGGTAGTGCAAGTTGGTCGATGGCCGCGATGATGTCCTGGCCAAGTTGCAGAGCTTGCGAAGGTTCCGTGGTGAGCAGCAAGGCGCTGAACTCTTCGCCACCGGTGCGGGCAATCAGATAGCCACGCCCAGCGGCACAGCGCTCGAATACCTGCCCAACTTGTTCAAGGCATCTATCGCCCTGCACATGCCCGTAATGGTCGTTGTAGAGTTTGAAATGATCGATATCCAGCATCATGACGGCCACCGGGTGTTGCTGGGCATCTGAGATGGCAGCCTCCAGGCGCTGGTCGAACAGCCGCCGATTGGGCAGGCCTGTCAGCGGATCATGGGTGGAGAGTGTCAGTAGCTCGGCGTTCAACCGATGTTGGCAGTCCAGCTGGTGGTGAAAGGCTCGTGACAAGGTGCCGATCTCATCTCGCCGCTCTACCAGGGTGAGCGTTGCCGCCTCTGCTGGCGCCAACTGTTGGGTGAAGTGGGTCAACTGGCGCAAGGGCGTCAGTACCAGCCGCTCCAGCACCAGCAGCACCAGTCCGATGACCAGGGACATCAGCACGGCCGTCCATATCAGAACGTAGTTGAAGGTCGTCAAACTGCTTAGATAGCCATGGCGATTGAGCTCGATTCCCAAGGCTAGCTGGCTGTCATTGCCTAGCGTCGGGAAGTATTGTTCGGCATAGGCCGTGTCGTCGGAGAAGGTCAACTGTGCTTCCGGCGGATGTGTTGCGTCCGTCACCGACAGTGCGATGGGCAGCCCTGTGTAATCCGCCATGAGGGCTTGCCATGAGTCGTTCAGCGCACGTATCTTGAACAGCCACCCCACGGCGGGGCCACTCTCGTCGGTTTGCAGGATAGGGCTACCCGCCAGCAAGGCTGGCCACCCTTCGATGGCGATGTGGACCTCGTTGGCATGGCCCTCCTCGATGGCCAGTTGCATGGTCTGAGTCCAAGGCGCCATCCAGGCGCACTCGCCGGTGGCTGAGGTACAGGTGCTGAACTGGCCTGTTTGCGGGTCGATGCCCGATAGCAGATACAGCTCACCGTCGAGAGTAAAAAGCACCATGAGCTGATAGCGCATGTCCTCGAACATTTGCGCGCTAAAATTCACCTCGGTGAAGCCTGGGTAATCCCCTTGCAGGAAACGATAGGTATCGTCCCAGTGTGCCCAGTCACGTACTTGTGCATGCAGCTGCTGTTGGCTCAAGACCAGGCCACGGGCGGTACGATCCAGCTCGCGGTGAGCGGCGTCCCTTTCTTCTGCCTGCAGAGCAGGAAAGATCAGCCAGTGACTCAGCGCCCCCAGTGCCAGCATGGCGCACAGCAATACGCTGCCCAGCAGGGCAAGAAAGCGAAAACGCAATGACAAAGGCCAGCGTTGAACCATGGGTGCACTCAGTCCTGTTGTCGCGATGAAGGTAGCGTCGTGAAGCCCCTTCACTCTCCTTGACTTTCATTTTCCTCAAACAGCAAGGGGCAGGCGGTTGGCTATGCCCCTTGCTGGCGTCTGCTGCGCGACTGATCAGGCCAGGCTCAGGTGACTCGCTGACCGGGCTCCGCGCCAGAGTCGGGAGACAGCAGATAGATGCCATCGTTATTGGCGGAAGCCAACACCATACCTTCTGACAGGCCGAAGCGCATTTTTCTCGGAGCCAGGTTGGCGACCATGACGGTCAGTCGTCCTTCCAGCGCTTCTGGAGAATAGGCCGAGCGAATGCCGGAAAAGACGTTGCGGGTCTCGCCGCCCAGGTCGAGGGTCAACTGCAGCAGCTTGTCTGCGCCTTCCACGTACTGTGCCTTGGCGATACGCGCAATCCGCAGGTCGACTTTGGCGAAATCGTCGAAGCTGATCTCGGCGGCGATGGGATCCTCGGCCAGCGGGCCTTTGGGCGTATTCTTGAGTTTCTGCTCTTCCACCAGATCCTCCTTGGAAGCGTCGATCATGGCGTCGATTCTGTCTCGCTCTACCCGAGTCATCAGCGGTTTGAATTTGTTGATAGCGTGGTTCACCAGAACGTTACCACGACTCTCCCAATTCAAAGTGTCAACATTTATAAACTCACGCGCTTGCTCTGCCATGCTCGGCACCACCGGCGCCAGATAGACCATCAGCTGGCGGAACAGGTTGATGCCCACCGAGCAGATTTCCAGCACTTCCTGTTCGCGTCCGTCCTGCTTGGCCAGTGCCCAGGGCGCTTTGTCAGCGATGTAGGTATTGGCTTCATCGGCCAGCTCCATGATCTTGCGCATGGCGCGGCTGAATTCCCGCGCTTCGAAATCGGCAGCGATATCCTCACCGGCCGAGATGAAGCGGGCAACCATGGCCGGTTCAGCGCAATGTTCGGAGAGCGTTCCGCCGCCGAGCTTTTTGACGAAGCCTGCACAGCGGCTGGCGATGTTCACGACCTTGCCGACCAGATCCGAGTTCACGCGCGCGGCAAAGTCATCGAGGTTCAGGTCGAGGTCGTCGACCTTGGAGGTCAGCTTGGCGGCAAAGTAGTAGCGCAGATACTCGGGGTTGAGGTGCTCGGCATAGGTGGCGGCCTTGATGAAGGTGCCACGGGACTTGGACATCTTGGCACCATCCACGGTCAGGAAGCCGTGACAGTTGACCGCCGTGGGCGTACGGAACTCTGCCCCATGGAGCATGGCCGGCCAGAACAGGGCGTGGAAGTAGACGATATCCTTGCCGATGAAATGGTAGACCTCCGCGTTGGAGTTCGGCTGCCAGAAGCTGTCGAAGTCGATGCCTTGGCGGTCACACAGGTTCTTGAAGCTGGCCAGGTAGCCGATGGGGGCATCCAGCCAGACGTAGAAATATTTGCCGGGCGCATCCGGGATCTCAAAGCCGAAATAGGGCGCGTCCCGAGAAATGTCCCACTCATTGAAGCCGGATTCGAACCACTCCATCAGCTTGTTGCGAATCTGGGGCTGAACGTGACCGTCGTTGATCCACTGTTGCAAGAACTCGGCGAAGTCCGGCAGCTTGAAGAAGTAGTGGGTCGAGCTACGCACCTCGGGCGTGGCGCCGGAAATGGCGGACACCGGATTGATCAAATCAGCGGGGGTATAAGTAGCGCCGCACTTCTCGCAGTTATCCCCGTACTGATCGTCAGCATGGCATTTGGGGCAGGTGCCCTTGATGAACCGATCCGCGAGGAACAGGCCTTTCTGGGGATCGTACATCTGCTCGATGTCGCGGGTCGCAATATGGCCCTTGTCGCGCAGGCGCTTGTAGATCAGTTCGCTGTAGTGACGGTTCTCTTCGGAGTGGGTGGAGTGGTAGTTGTCAAAGCCTACGCCAAAGCGAGCAAAGTCTTCCTGATGGTCCTGAGAGACTCTTTCGATCAGCGCTTCCGGGGAGATGCCTTCCTGCTCGGCCCGCAGCATGATGGCCGTACCATGGGCGTCGTCGGCGCATACGTAGTAGCACTGCTGGCCACGGCTTTTCTGAAAACGTACCCAGATGTCGGTCTGGATGTACTCAAGCAGATGACCCAGGTGGATGGCACCGTTGGCATAGGGCAGTGCGCTGGTCACCAGAATGTTGCGTGGAGCAGTGTTGGACATGGTGAAGGTTGATTCCGTCTAGGCAAAACAAAAATAGAGTGACAAAAGGGTGCGCTGTCGCTTGGCCGTCAGCCAGCGAACACTAATACAGCGCCTGCTCTTCCTGAACCACTTCGCGCAGCAGTTCCAGAAACAGTTTGTCGGCGTCGGAGTGCTCGGCCGGGTCTTCAGGGATATGCACGCTGGTGGTGTCGGAAATTTCGTTGGCAATGCGCGCCATGACGGCAGGGCTGCTACCTTCCGCAAGCTGCTGGCGGGCAATGGCCAGCGACTGCTCGAGGATTTTGGGATCCTGGAGAAGCTTGCGAATGAACCCACGCAGTTCGTTGATAATGCGCGTTTTTTGGATTTCTGATGCGGACATGGGAGTCTCCTTAAGACCACGCCAGGGCAGGTGCCCTGGTGGGACCAATGAATGCCTTGACCATAGCACTTTTTTGCATGTTGAGCATGCAAAGTCGCATGGCCTGCCCAACGCGATCAATGACTAACCGGGTTACAGGCTCAGCCTGCCGGCCTTGTGCTTGACGGGGTTGGCATACTGCTCCAGCCAATAGGGGCGTAGTGCTTCCGGTACTTCGGCAAGCCGCGCCTTGAAGCGCTCGCGGTCCTGGCGGGTGATCGACTTACGTGCCACCAGCTCCGGTGATTCACCCAGTGCTTCCAGGGCTAGGTAATGGCTCGGGAAAAGCCGATAGCCCCCGATGACCTGGCGGTCGATCTCGGCGGCGACTTCATCAGGGGTCTCCATGTCCGAGCCTACCGGGCTGCCAAAGCGCAGCTGAACGCGGCCTTTGGAGCCGGTGATGCCGGAGACGATGGAGCGAATGTCTTCGAATTCGCTTTTGGCATAGCGACCGTGGGTAGCGATGTCGTGCAGCTCCTGGGCTTTTTGCACGTCACAAGGGTCGTATTCATAGCTGATGGAAACGGGCACCAGCTTGAGTTCCGCTACTGCTTCACCAAAGACGATGTCGCGCTCGGCAAGGCGTTTGGCCATGATCAGCATCTTGATGATGGCGGGGTCGGTGCGGTCGATGCCGTTCTTGGCGCGACCTTCCCGCTGGGCCATCCAGATGGAGTGGTTGTCGTCGGTGATCGAGTGACGAATGTAGCCTGACAGCTGCTGGTAGGCAGCCAGCATGGCACGTTTGCCCCTGGCGCTGCGCGGCACGATGAAACTCTTGTTCAGGCGCATCAGGTCCGTGACGTAAGGCTTCTTCAGCAGGTTGTCGCCAATCGCGATACGCACGGTATCACGACCCGCCTGGTAGAGCGCATAGTTGACGAACGCCGGGTCCAGCGAAATGTCGCGGTGATTGCCGATGAAGAGATAAGCACTGTGCTCATCGAGCTTGTCCAGGCCTGAAACGTCAAAAGCCGTCGTGGTGGTGCGAATCATTCGCTCCATGTAACGGGCAATGCGCATCTGAAATTCATGCACGCTGGTCACGCCCTTGACCTCGCGACGTACTGCGTGACCGGCCAGCGCCCTGGCCAGCGGCGGTGCCCACTTGGCCATGCGTGGCAGGCGAAAGCGGGTCAGCGCATCCAGCAGCTCTGTGTCGTGAGAAAGTCGAGCAATAACTTCAGGAACCTCATGATCCATATAGGGGCGAATATCGGCCCAGGGGTCACTCGTGGTGTCTGCGTGAGGAGCGTTATTGTGTTGAGTCATGCGATCCGTAACGTGTCAGCAAGTAAGTGATCGATTCACCGAGAAGGTTGGGCGTGCCCATCTTGGGTGCCGGAGAGCGCACTTGGTTCCCGCTCAGTTTCACCGCCCAGCCACGCCATGAGGCGGCGAATGTCCTCGGACAGCGACTGTGCCATCAAAATGAAATCAGTTTCCAGGCGTGCCAGGGCGTCGTCGCCATCATCGGCGTGGTCGGCCTCTTCGATCAGCGCATCGCCAAAGCGTAGAGATTTCAGAGCAAGGTCGTCATGCAGTACGAAGCTCAAGCGGCCCTCTATCTGCATGGCCAGCTTGCTGGCCTGACGGCCGCTTTCGAGCAGCTGCTGTATTTCGTCGCTATCCAGGTCCACCTGGCGGGCGCGCAGTACGCCGTCATCGCCTTTCGCCTTCAGCTCTACCTGGTCACCCAACTGCAGGTCGGCGGGGCGGCTGGCGGGGTCACCCAGCCAGGTCGTCATGGCGCGTATCGGCAACGTCTGGCTGCTGAGCGGCGTTGCCTTGAGGCTGCCCAGGGTTTCCCGCAGCAAGTCCAGCACGTCTTCAGCGCGGGTGCGCGAGCTGGCGTTGATGCCGATCAGCTGATGCTGGGTGTCCCACCAGAGGTCGATTTTCTGGCTGCGCACGAAGGCGCGAGGCATCAGCTCTTCGGTGACCTGCTCCTTGAGAGCCGTCTTTTCCTTGCGCGTCACCTTGCGTCCTTCGCTGGCTTCGATGTCGGCGACTTTCTCATCGACCTCTTCCTTGACCACCGAGGCAGGCAGCAGACGTTCCTGGCGCAGTGCCGACAGCAGCCGATGTCCCTGAATCTCGTGCAGGCGCTGCCCGCCGCCCAGACGGCCTGCGGGCGCGGTCCAGCCTAGTCGGCGAGCATCCGCATTGCCCAATGGCTTGGCGGCGTGTTCATCCAGCGCGTTGGCCAGGGTGTGGCTGTCGAGCTCGGGCGCGCCGTGCAGGCGATATAGATGCAGGTGCTTGAACCACATGTCACCAATCCTGTTTAAAAGGTGGCACATTATGTCGAAAGCAGGCCTTTCCTGCCAGCACTCTGGTGTGCCGTCATGCTGTTGCACTAGTTTTAAACTTGTGTTTGATTTGTGTGGGGCATGTTGCCTGTCGCTGGCAGGTGCCTGCGCCTGCTGATCACTGTCATCAATAAAAGAGGTTGTCATGTCTGAAGCGATTTCCAGCGTTACCATGCGCGTGCGGGGCTACCACCTGGACGGCTATGGCCACGTCAACAATGCGCGCTACCTGGAGTTCATGGAGGAGGGGCGTTGGGCATTTTTCGATGAGCACCCGCAATTGATGAAGCAGCTACATCAGGCGAAGCGGGCGTTCGTCGTGGTGAATCTGAATATCGATTACCGTGCGGCAGCCTTGCAAGGGGACGATCTCACGGTGCAGACCGGCATCATCGATGTGAATGAGCGCAGCGCGCTTTGCCATCACCGCATCGTGCGTCAGGATGGCAGCGTGGTCGCTCAGGCGGATCTGACCTTCGTGCTGCTGGACATGCAGCAAAATCGCGCGGCGACCATCGAAGGCGACGTGCGTGAAGCGCTCATGGGGCTGCAGGTCGGCAAAGAGGCCTTTTTGGCTTAAATAGCAATGGAGGTGTCACCGACTGCCCTTGATGCGTATGCAGTGGTATGATGTGAGCGACTCTGCGCGCCGCCTTGCTGGTTAGCTAAAGGCGGCATTTTCAAGCGCTTTCAACTCTCGCAGTGCCAATGCAGTGCAAAGGATCTGACTTTCATGGGTGACATCGCCAGAGAAATCTTGCCCGTCAATATTGAAGACGAGCTCAAGCAGTCGTACCTCGACTATGCGATGAGTGTCATTATTGGTCGTGCGCTCCCCGATGTGCGCGACGGCCTCAAGCCGGTTCATCGCCGTGTGCTGTTTGCCATGCATGAGCTGGGGAATGACTGGAACAAACCGTACAAGAAGTCGGCGCGTGTCGTTGGCGATGTCATCGGTAAGTATCACCCGCATGGTGACATTGCAGTGTATGACACCATCGTTCGCATGGCACAGCACTTCTCCATGCGTCACGTGCTGGTCGATGGTCAGGGTAACTTTGGTTCCATCGACGGCGACAACGCGGCTGCCATGCGTTACACCGAGGTGCGCATGGCGCGCCTGGCCCACGAGCTGCTGGCGGATCTCGAAAAAGATACCGTCGATTGGGTCGATAACTACGACGGCACCGAACGTATCCCCGAAGTGCTGCCCACCAAAGTGCCGAACCTGCTGATCAACGGTTCCTCGGGCATTGCCGTGGGCATGGCCACCAACATTCCTCCCCATAACATGCGGGAAGTGATCGATGGTTGCCTGGCGCTGATCGACGACTACACCCTGACCGTCGATGACCTCATGCAGTACATCCCCGGGCCTGATTTCCCCACCGGCGGCATCATCAATGGCCGTGCCGGCATTCTGGATGCCTACCGCACCGGGCGTGGCCGTATCTACGTGCGCGCTTGTCACACCATCGAACACGATGACAAGACCGGGCGTGATCACATCATCGTCACCGAACTGCCTTATCAGGTGAACAAGGCGCGGCTGATCGAGAAGATCGCCGAGCTGGTCAAAGAGAAAAAGATCGAGGGCATTGCCGAGCTGCGCGACGAGTCCGACAAGGATGGCTTGCGTGTGGTGATCGAAGTCAAGCGCGGTGAGTCTGGCGAGGTCGTGGTCAATAACCTGTTTGCCCAGACCCAGCTTCAGAACGTCTTCGGTATCAACATGGTGGCGCTGGAAAATGGCCAGCCGCGCACGCTCAATCTGAAAGAGATGCTCGAGGCGTTCATCCGCCATCGTCGGGAAGTCGTCACGCGGCGCACCCTGTTCGAACTCAAGAAAGCGCGTGAGCGCGGCCATCTGCTGGAAGGCCTGGCCGTCGCTATCTCGAACATCGATGAGGTCATCGAGCTGATCAAGGCATCGCCCAATGCCGCCGAAGCCCGCGAAAAGCTGCTGGACAAGGTATGGCAGCCGGGCCAGGTGACGGCCATGCTGGAGCGTGCCGGAGCCACTTCCTGCAAGCCCGAAGACCTGGATGAAGGGTTTGGACTAAACCCCTCGGCCACCGAGTACCGCCTTTCGCCTGCTCAGGCTCAGGCGATTCTGGAACTGCGTCTGCACCGCTTGACCGGCCTCGAAACCGAAAAGCTGCTGGATGAGTACCTGTCGATTCTCGAAAAGATTGCCGAGTTCACAGAAATTCTTGCCTCTGCCGACCGCCTCATGGAAGTGATTCGGGAAGAGCTGCATGCGGTGCGCGACCAGTTCGGCGACGACCGTCGTACGGAAATTCAGGCCAGCCACCTGGACCTGTCCATCGAAGACCTGATTGCCGAAGAAGACATGGTGGTCACGGTGTCGCGTTCGGGCTACGCCAAGACGCAGCCGCTTTCGGACTATCAGGCCCAGCGTCGGGGTGGTCGCGGCAAGTCCGCCACGGCCATGAAGGACGAGGACGTCATCGAACACCTGCTGGTTGCCTCGACCCATGACACGGTGCTGCTGTTCTCCAACCGGGGCAAGGTGTATTGGCTGAAGGTGTACGAGATGCCCAACGCCAGCCGTGGTTCACGCGGCAAGCCGTTGGTGAACATGCTGCCGCTGGAAGAGGGCGAGTCGGTCAACGCCATCCTGCCTGTGCGTGACTACGACCCCGAGCACTATATTTTCTTCGCCACCGCCAACGGTACCGTCAAGCGCACCAGTCTCGAGCAGTTCTCTCGCCCGCGCAGCGTGGGCTTGATTGCCATCGATCTGGAAGAGGGCGACCGCCTGGTGGGGGCTGCGATTACCTCGGGCAGCGACCACGTCATGCTGCTCTCCTCCAATGGCAAGGCGATCCGTTTCGAGGAAAGCAACGTGCGCGCCATGGGCCGTACCGCTCGCGGTGTGCGCGGCATGCGCCTGCTGGACGACGCGGAAGTGATCAGCCTGATCATTCCCAAGAGCCAGCAAATTGATGCCGAAGCGGACGCCGATGCCGAGCAGGAAGCCCCGGCAGATGCCGCCGAGCTAGCGCAGAGTGATGGTCAGATCTACATCCTCACCGCCAGTGTGAAGGGCTATGGCAAGCGCACCCGCCTGGAAGAGTTCCCGCTGCGTGGTCGCGGTGGACAGGGCGTGATTGCCATGCAGACCAGTGAGCGCAATGGCGCCCTGGTGGCGGCCATGCAAGTGTATGACAGCGATGAAATGATGCTGATCACCGACCGTGGCACCCTGGTGCGCACGCGGGTGGAAGAAGTGTCGATCACGTCGCGTAATACCCAGGGCGTGATGCTGATTCGCCTGGGCAAAGAAGAGCGGCTGGTGAAAACCGTGCGTGTCGATGAGCCCGAAGATACGGGAGCGCCCGAGGCGGTCGAGCCAGACGAACAAGACAATGGCGCACAGGAACCGGGAACCGATGACACGTCATTATAATTTTTGCGCAGGGCCCGCGGCCCTGCCTGTTGCCGTACTGGAGCGCGCTCGCAGTGAGCTGCTCGACTATCAGGGGCGCGGTTTGTCGGTGATGGAAATGAGTCATCGCAGCGATGAGTTCATTGCCATTGCCGAGCAGGCAGAAGCCGATCTGCGGTCACTGCTGGGCATCCCTGATCAGTACAAGGTGCTGTTTCTTCAGGGCGGTGCCAGCATGCAGTTTGCCATGCTCCCCATGAATCTGCTGGGTGGGAGCGGTAGTGCCAACTTCATCCAGACGGGCATTTGGGGCAAGAAGGCGCTGAGCGAAGCCAAACGGCTCGGTTTTGCCTGCCATGTGGCGGCCAGCAGCGAGTCCAATGGGTATCTGGCGGTGCCTGACGAAGCTTCCCTGTCGCTCAGCAGCGACGCGGCCTACCTGCATTACACCTCCAATGAAACCATTGGCGGGCTGGAGTTCGACTACGTGCCAGACGTCACCCGTGCCGATGGCAGTGACGTGCCCCTGGTATGCGACATGTCCTCCAATATCCTGTCGGGGCCTATCGATGTCAGCGACTTCGGGGTGATTTATGCCGGGGCGCAGAAGAACATCGGTCCGGCGGGATTGACCATCGTGATCGTCCGCGATGATCTGCTGGGCAAGGCGCCTGCAAGCGTCCCTTCACTGTTCGACTACCAGATGCTGGCTGACGCAGGCTCGATGGTGAATACCCCGCCTACCTACGCCTGGTACCTCTCGGGCCTGGTGTTTCAGTGGTTGAAAAACGACATTGGCGGGCTGGACGCCATGGACCGCATGAACCAGCGCAAGGCGCAAAAACTTTACGCGGCCATCGATGGCAGTGACTTCTACAGCAACCCCATCGCCACAGCCAATCGGTCGCGCATGAACGTGCCGTTCGTGCTGGCGGATGACCGGCTGGACGGGGCCTTCCTCAAGGAGGCCGACGAGGCCGGGCTGCTGAATCTCAAGGGTCACCGTAGCGTCGGCGGCATGCGTGCCAGCTTGTATAACGCGGTGCCGGAAGATGCGGTGGATGCGTTAATTGCCTTCATGGCAGATTTCGAACAACGAAGAGGCTAACCCCCATGTCCGATACGCCGATCAATCTCGACGACTTGCGTCAACGTATCGACCAGCTGGATGGCGATATTCTGCGTTTGATCAGTGAGCGGGCCAACTGTGCCCAGCAGGTGGCTCACGTCAAGCTGGCTCAGGACAAGGATGCGGTGTTCTACCGTCCGGAGCGCGAAGCCCAGGTGCTGCGTCGTATCATGGCGTTGAACAAGGGGCCTTTGGACTCCGAAGAAATGGCGCGGCTGTTTCGCGAAATCATGTCTGCCTGCCTGGCGCTGGAGCAGCCGGTCAAGGTGGCTTATCTCGGGCCTGAAGGCACCTTCACCCAGCAGGCCGCGTTGAAGCATTTCGGTGAAAGCGCCGTCAGCCTCCCCATGGCGGCCATCGATGAAGTGTTTCGGGAAGTGGAGGCGGGGGCCGTCAACTATGGCGTCGTTCCCGTCGAGAACTCCACCGAAGGGGTGGTCAATCACACCCTCGACACGTTCATGGACTCTTCCATCAGGATTTGTGGTGAAGTGGTGCTACGCATTCACCACCATCTCTTGATCGGCGAGACCACGCGTCAGGAGAAAGTGTCACGCATCTATTCGCACCCTCAGTCGTTCGGTCAGTGCCGCAAGTGGCTGGATGCTCACTACCCTCATGCCGAGCGGGTGCCGGTCTCTTCCAACGCCGAAGCCGCCAAGCTAGTTAAAACCGAGTGGCACAGCGCCGCGATTGCCGGCGACATGGCCGCCAAGCTGTATGGCCTGGAGCGCATTGCCGACAAAATCGAAGATCGGCCGGACAACTCCACGCGCTTCCTGATCATTGGCAATCAGGACGTGCCCATGTCGGGCGAAGACAAGACTTCCATCGTCGTGGCAATGCGTAACCAGCCCGGTGCGCTGCACGATTTGCTGGAGCCCTTCCACCGCCACAGGATCGATCTGACGCGTATCGAAACGCGGCCCTCGCGTACCGGTGTGTGGAACTACGTCTTCTTCATCGACTTCAAGGGCCACCGTGACGAGCCCCAGGTGGCTGCGGTGCTGGAAGAAGTTCGCCTGCGCGCCTCTGAGCTGCGGGTGCTGGGTTCCTACCCTCAGGGTGTGCTGTGACGGTTCCACCTTCTCTTGCACCTCGGGTGGCGTGTGTCGAGCCGCGCATTCTGATTGTCGGCCTTGGCCTGATTGGCGGCTCGTTGGCCGCCGCATTGCGTGCCTCGGGCTACGCTGGCCAGATCATCGCCTGCGACCCCAATGAGCAGGAAGTGGCATTGGGCATCGAGCTGGGCCTGGTGGATGCCGGCGGTGTCGAACTCGCCAACTGCTTGAAGGACGTTTCCATGGTCGTGCTGGCGGTGCCGGTGCTGGCCATGGAGAGCGTGATGAGCAAGCTGTCGCGTTCTCTCGATCAGGCGGCTCCCGATGTCGTGATGACCGACGTAGGCAGTACCAAGGCCACCATACGTGACTGCGCCGAGCGCGTATTCGGCCGTGTCATGCCCAATATCGTGCTGGGTCATCCTATTGCGGGCTCCGAGAAAAGCGGTGTGGCAGCTGCCAATCCATCGCTGTACGTCAATCACAAAGTGATTCTGACGCCGGAGCCGGATGTCGACCCGGTAGCGCTGGCGCGGGTAGAAACCCTGTGGAGAGCCTGCGGCGCCGACGTGCTGCAAATGAGCGTCGAGCGCCATGATCAGGTGCTGGCGCGCACCAGTCACTTACCCCACTTGCTGGCATTTTCACTGGTGGACACGCTGGCGCGGCAGGACGAGCGGCTGGATATCTTCCGCTATGCCGCGGGTGGGTTTCGTGATTTTACCCGTATTGCAGGCAGTGACCCGGTCATGTGGCGCGACATTTTCGTGGCCAATCGTGACGCAGTGCTTTCTTCTCTGGATGATTTCGAAGCGGGGCTCAAGCGGCTGCGCCAAGCGGTGGAAAGTGCCGACAGCGATGCGATGATTGCCACCTTCGATCGGGCCAGTCATGCTCGCCACTATTTTGATACGTTATTGAATAAAACCAGTTATCAGGCGGAATATCATATGCAACCACACGGTCAAGTGACTTATCGCGTGCAGCCAGGCGGCCAGGCGCAGGGGCGTTTGCGGGTGCCGGGCGATAAATCCATGTCTCACCGCTCGATCATGCTTGGCGCGTTGGCCGAAGGGGTGACCGAGGTCAAGGGCTTCCTGGAGGGCGAAGATAGTCTGGCCACCTTACAGGCCTTTCGTGAAATGGGGGTAGCCATCGAAGGCCCGCACCAGGGGCGTGTGACCATTCATGGTGTTGGCATGCACGGCCTCAAGGCGCCGGCAGGCCCGCTGTATGTAGGTAACTCTGGCACTGCCATGCGCCTGTTTGCCGGGCTGCTGGCGGGTCAGGCGTTCGATAGCGAATTGACCGGTGATGAGTCACTCACCAAGCGCCCCATGGGGCGTGTGGCAGACCCGCTGCGCCTGATGGGAGCGACCATCGACACGGCAGAGGGTGGTCGTCCGCCATTGAAAATTCATGGCGGCGCTGCGCTGAAAGGCATTCATTATGATATGCCCATGGCCAGTGCTCAGGTGAAGTCGTGCCTGCTGCTGGCAGGGCTCTACGCCGAGGGAGAGACCCGCGTGCGCGAGCCAGCGCCGACTCGCGATCATACCGAACGGATGCTCAACGGGTTTGGCTACGCCGTTTCTCGCGAGGGCGACACCTGCTGGCTGCAGGGAGGCGGTCAACTGACGGCGGGGCCGATTGACGTGCCCTCCGATATCTCTTCGGCTACCTTCTTCCTGGTCGCCGCGGCCATTACCCCTGGTTCCGACATCACGCTGGAGCACGTGGGCATCAACCCGACGCGTATCGGTGTCATCAATATTCTGACCCTGATGGGCGCTGACCTGACGCTTGAAAACCAGCGCGAGGTAGGCGGTGAGCCCGTGGCCGACATCCGTATTCGCTATGCGCCGCTGAAGGGTATCGATATTCCTGTCGATCAAGTGCCGCTCGCCATCGATGAATTCCCGGCGCTGTTCATTGCGGCGGCCAATGCACAAGGCACCACGCGGCTGCGCGGAGCTGAAGAGCTGCGCGTCAAAGAGTCGGACCGTATTCAGGCCATGGCAGATGGTTTGGCGATTCTGGGTGTCGAGCATACGGTCGTGGAAGACGGCATCGACATCATCGGTAACGGTGACGAGAGCATGCCGAGTTACGGCGGTGGCCGCATCGATAGCCTCGGCGATCACCGCATTGCCATGGCGTTTGCGATTGCCTCCCTGCGCGCGGGTGCTGAGATCGTCATCGACGATTGCGCCAACGTGGCAACGTCCTTCCCTGGCTTCGTGACGCTGGCTCAGCGTATCGGTATGCGTGTCGATGTGGAGGACGTCCATGACCGCTAACGCTCCTGTGCTGACCATCGATGGCCCCGGCGGTGCCGGTAAAGGCACGATCAGCAGCCTGGTGGCTGAACGGCTGGGCTGGCATTTGCTGGATAGCGGTGCGCTCTATCGGTTGACGGCCCAGGCGGCCGTCAAGCATCACGTGGCGTTGGATGACGAAGCGGCGCTGGCCGATATCGCAGCAACCCTGGACGTTGCTTTCCCGGTGGAAGAGGGTCAGCCACGCACGCTGCTGGAAGGCGAAGACGTCAGTCGGCTCATTCGTACCGAGCAAGCGGGCGAGCGTGCTTCCCAGGTGGCCGCATTGCCAAAGGTACGCGCTGCGCTGCTGCAGCGACAGCGTGATTTTTGCCAGTTCCCTGGCCTGGTGGCGGATGGACGCGATATGGGCACAGTGGTGTTTCCAGAGGCGCCGCTGAAGATTTTTTTGACTGCCAGTGCCGAGGAAAGGGCGCGTAGACGGCATCTGCAGTTGCAGGAAGCAGGGGTGGATGCTAGTCTGTCGAGTCTTTTGAAGGAGATTCAGGCACGCGATGCACGCGACACGCAGCGCAGTGTGGCTCCGCTCAAGCCGGCAGATGATGCCATCACGCTTGACACCACGCGCCTGAGTATACCGGAAGTGGTTGATCGGCTAACCGAGCTGCTTGCCCAACGGGGCATGTTTGACGGCGCTTGATTCTCCCTTGCGGCGTTTTTGGAAAGGTGTCACGACGTGGCAGGGCGACAGTAATATCTTAGTGAGCCCGGTCAGGTCCAACCAGCGCTAACGCCTCCAGAAGCTGAATGACATTAGGCCCGTACTCGCTGGTGGTACGGAGAAGGCAGTTATGCCTCAACAACGTTGATCACGTAGGAAAACCATGAGTGAAAGCTTTGCTGAACTGTTTGAACAGTCCCTTAACGACATCAACATGGAGCCGGGCGCCATCGTTGCGGCTCAAGTTGTCGACATCGACGGTGACTGGGTTACCGTCAACGCTGGTCTGAAATCCGAAGGTCAGATCCCTGCGGCACAATTCCGTGACGAGAATGGTGAGCTGACCATCGCGATCGGTGACGATGTGCACGTTGCGCTGGAAGCCGTAGAAGATGGCTTCGGCGAAACTCGCCTGTCCCGTGAAAAAGCCAAGCGCGCAGAAGCTTGGAAGATTCTGGAAGCGGCCTTCGAGAAAGACGAAATCATCAAAGGCGTGATCAACGGTAAAGTCAAAGGCGGCTTCACTGTCGACGTCGACTCCATCCGTGCCTTCCTGCCGGGCTCTCTGGTTGACGTTCGTCCGGTTCGCGACACTGCGCACCTGGAAAACAAAGAGCTGGACTTCAAAGTCATCAAGCTGGATCCGAAGCGTAACAACGTCGTTGTATCGCGTCGTGCCGTGCTTGAAGCCGAAAACAGCGCCGAGCGTGAAGCGCTGCTGGCCACGCTGCAAGAAGGTCAGCAAATCAAGGGTATCGTCAAGAACCTGACCGACTACGGTGCTTTCGTAGATCTGGGCGGTGTCGATGGCCTGCTGCACATCACCGACATGGCGTGGAAGCGTATCAAGCATCCATCTGAAATCGTTGCCGTTGGCGACGAGATCAACGTCAAAGTGCTGAAATTCGACCGTGAGCGCAACCGCGTTTCTCTGGGTCTGAAGCAGCTGGGTGAAGATCCGTGGGTCAACATCAAAGACCGTTACCCGGAAGGCATGAAAGTGCAAGCAGTGGTCACTAACCTGACCGATTACGGCTGCTTCGCTGAGCTGGAAGAGGGTGTCGAAGGTCTGGTTCACGTGTCTGAAATGGACTGGACCAACAAGAACATCCATCCGTCTAAAGTCGTTCAAGTGGGCGACGATGTTGACGTCATGGTGCTCGATATCGACGAAGAGCGTCGTCGTATCTCCCTGGGTATCAAGCAGTGCACTGCTAACCCGTGGGAAACCTTCAACGCCGAGTACAACAAGGGCGACCGCGTTTCTGGTACCATCAAGTCCATCACAGACTTCGGTATCTTCATCGGCCTGGAAGGCGGTATCGACGGTCTGGTTCACCTGTCCGACATCTCCTGGACGGAAACCGGTGAAGAAGCGGTTCGCAACTTCAAGAAAGGCGACGAGGCAGAAGCCGTTATCCTGTCTATCGACCCTGAGCGTGAGCGCATCTCTCTGGGCATCAAGCAGATGGATTCCGACCCGGTTGCCGAATACCTGTCTGTCAACGACAAGGGCAGCATCGTGACGGGTCGCGTCGTGGAAGTTGACGCCAAGGAAGCTCACATCGAGCTGGCTACCGACGTCATCGCGATTCTGAAAGCCTCTGAAATCAGTGCTGACCGCGTTGAAGACGCACGTAACGTACTGAGCGAAGGCGACAGCGTCGAAGCGCGTATCGTCAGCGTTGACCGCAAGAGCCGTCAGATTGCTCTGTCCGTCAAGGCCAAAGAGCAGGACGACACGCGTCAGAACCTGAAGAAACTGCGTGAGCAAGAGCCGGAAGCTGCCGGTGGTCCGACCACGATCGGTGATCTGATCAAGCAGCAGATGGGCCAGGACTAATACTAGTCTTGTCTCGGAAAACGCCGCCCTTTGGGGCGGCGTTTTTGTTTCTGTCTGCTTGAAATAGGTTGTTGTTAAGGGGGTGCAAGCGTTGCTATAAGTGGTATGCGCAATTGTCACATCGCCTTTAATGGCATTAGAGTGTATAAAATTGTTTAGTAAAGGCGCTAAAATCAACTAGACTATTGTCAATCAGTGGATTTAAGGCAATAATGTGTCCGCATTCTGAAATAGTCGGTGTTGAGTTTCCCGGCTCAGTGCCAAGGTAGTTATCTTCACTCTAAAAGGACCTCCCATGTCTCTGTTAAATGATTACATCCAAAAAGAACAGCAGCTTAAGCAGCTTCAGGAAGAACTGCAGCGCTTGGAAAACGACCAGCGTCTGAAAAGTGAGCTCGAGTTTAAAGCCAAGCTGGAAGCGTTAATGACCGAGTTCGGCAAGCGCCCTGGTGATGTCATCGCTCTGCTGGACCCCGCTGCTGACCAGCGTGGCGCTCCCAAGGCACCGGCTGCTGCTACTCGCCGCAAGCGCCGCCTGAAGATCTACAAGAACCCGAACACGGGTGAAGTGATCGAAACCCGCGGTGGTAACCACAAAGGCCTGCGTAGCTGGAAAGACGAGCACGGCGATGACACCGTCGAATCCTGGCTCGTGCGCCTGGAAGATTAAGTGAACAACCGGCATTTCTCCCCAGAAGTGCCGGTTTTGTTTTAGCAGTATCAAAGTGTTGCCACCCCGGCCAGGTAATGCTCTCCACAATTTCCCAGCCTTCTCCCTGTATTGAGCAGTGATTATGTCAGGCGTTGCAACGGTACTTTGAGTTCCAGACGTCCCTTGCGCCACAGCACATGGGGTGTGTCCCCGCTAATGTGATAAAGGCTCTGGTGGTAGTGCAGTTGGCACAGTGTTGCCGTCAGCGCATCCGAGAGCTCGCTAAAGTCATCAAACAGCGTTACCGCATAGTGTTGTGAGGGAATGTCGATACGCCGATATTCAACCGGTAAAGCCACACTGTCGGTGCTCGCCTGGTTTTCGATATGCAGCCCGATATCGGTGCGTAGTTTATACTGCTTGGTCGTGCTGTCGAGTGCCAATACTTTGTCTGCTAGCAGGTCAGGGAGGGCCACGGCGGGGGTAGAACCGCCGAGTTGAGCTTCCAGGCATGCGAGATGGTTGGTATGGCGCTTATGATTACCCAAGCCGCTGATGGCGTGTGCCGCCTTGTAGATACGCATATAGACGGCTTGGCGGGGGCCGCCTTGCTTTATATCCGTGGTAAATGACTTTAGTGGCGGCTTCAGGTGATGCCTATCGTTGAGAGCCTGGCGATAATGCCTGGGCGACAGCTGGTAGCGTCGCTGGAAGGCGCGTGAAAAGGATGAGTGATTTACATAGCCGCACTGCGCGGCGATATGCGCTATATTTTGCTGGGTCAGCGATAGCAGTACAGCGGCACGCTCCAGTCTGCGCTGCTCCCGGTATGCTCGGGGTGACATGTTAAAGCACTGGCGGAACTGTCGCCGTACCTGTGAGGCTGAATATCCCAACTGCCTGGCGAGATCTTCGATACTCAGCGGTTGATCAAGCGAATCTTGTAGCCAGATTTCAGCTCGTGACATTGCATTGAACACTATCTGGCCTCCTATGCGGGTTCAACAGGTAGCTTGCGACTGACCTGCCTGTGCACTCTCCCGGTGCGTTTGGTGACTCATGACCTGGTAGGCCATCTCTGGTGGCAGTGCGTGCCGGGGCATGGAAATAGACAGAGTGGCCGTACCTTGCCAGCGATGACGTAAAAGGTATTAGCATAAATCACCTGTTCGGTTAGTCATTGTTACCGATGGTGAGATCATCGCGTTGCTGTCTTTATGCTTCCAAGCGGTAGCAAAGGCAAGTTTGCTCTTAAAGAATACGCGTTTGTGCACAGTTTTTGATTAAAATGGCCTGTTGCTCAGGCATGTCGACCATTTTCAGTAGGGTGTAGATGAAACATCAATGAAATATCACAAGGTTTCTAAACAGCTGGATGAGCGTGAAAAGCTACGCAAGTTTCGTGAGCTGGATGACGCCTTTGCCCAGGCGCTGCGTCAATTGGAAGACCCTGACAGTGATTTCGATATTCCCACCGGGCCGCCAGTGCGCTCTCTGGCAGAGCTAGAGGCAGAAGATCAGGCGGACCAACAGAAGCGGCGTGATGAGCTGTTCGGCGAGCGCCTGCATGCGCTGATGGCCGAGTACGACCAATCGGCAGGGGCGTTGCGCGAGTTGATCGATACGTTGCTCAAGTACAATGTGTGGGCGTTGGAGGACATACCCGGTGAGTGAAGGGGGCTGCTAACGGTAGCGGAAGACCCGCAGGCTGGGCAGAAACACCTCGCTCTCCAGCTTTTCATCCCGTCGCTTTGCGCGGGTGCGGGCTATGGGCGCTGTTTGTGGTGGCGTTTTGATATCGGGTAGACGCCCCTCTGGCGCAGGGACCACAAGGGGCATGGCCACGTTGAGCGCTCGACGCGTGTGGCCATCTGCCAGCGGTTCGGTGTAGAAAAGGTTGGCGCGCATCAGCGGGGCCTGGTTCTGTACCTGGGCCAGCACTTCCTGACTGGGGAGGCTGGCTAACTTGTGCAACTGGATGCGTACATGAGGCGCGTCGGTGTCCAGTTGCAGTAGCTTCTGCTCCGCTTCCTGAACGCTTATGCGTTTGATGGAGCGGCCGCTGGTGTACCAGGCAAAGCGAATTCTGGCGACAGGGGCTTCGGCGAGAGGGATCAGTCGCCAGCACTGCTTCAAATGTAGCCTGGCCAACCCGCTTTGACGCAGCACGCTGTCCAGGTCAGGGTGACGGCGAGGGAGCCGCTGCCTGGCTTCGCTCAATGCAGTAGGGTGGGCCTGTTTGATGTGCCTGAGCCAGTCACTGATCGCCTGCTTGGCATGATTGACGTCATGAAAGGCCTCCAGTAGTGCTTCGTCCGCCGCGATGACTCCAATGTAATTGCGCGTTTCACGCCCATCCTGGGCTTGCTGATGCCACATGTCCAGCAGCGCACGGCGTAGCCAGCCGGGATCGCTGAGGCCATCGAAGCGCCACATGGGCAACGGCTGGGTTTCATAAAGCGAAACGGCTTGTTCAATGGCTTGCATCAACCGATCGAAACGGTCATCCAGTTCATGCAGTAGGCGGTAGGCGGGCGAGGACGACATCGTGGGTCAGGCCTCAGGAGAGTGGGGCATCGCGATCCGCCTGGGCCAGCAGAGCGTCCATATCCGCTTCATCCATGGCCGACTCGCCGGAAATACGGTGTGACTCATCGGCCCAGGCACCCAGGTCGAGTAGTTGGCAACGCTGGCTGCAAAACGGTCGATAGGTGCTCTGTGTGCTCCACACCACCGGCGCGGCACACTGTGGGCAGGCGACTTCCAGGGGGGCGTCATTAGCAGCGCTCTTCATGCATCTCTCCTCTCATGGCTCAATCGTGCATTACTCAATCGTGCGCTATCGTGCAGTAGCGTCGATGCAGCGTGACGACCTGATGCTGCAGGTGTTCCAGGCTGCCGCTGTTATCGATCACGTCATGGGCACGGCCGAGCCGTTCCTGGCGCGATAGCTGGGCGGCGAGGATAGCACGCACCTGGGCTTCACTCACCCCGTCGCGCGCTAAAGTGCGCGATAGCTGCAGCTCCTCCGGTACATCGACCACCAGTGTGCGTTGCGCCAGCGCATCCTGGCCCGACTCGAACAGCAGTGGCGATACCAACAGAACATAAGGCGAGTTCAGAGCAAGCTCCTTTAGCCGCAACTGCAGGCGTTCACGAATGCGCGGATGGGTTTCGCTTTCCAGCCAACGGCGCTGTTCGGGGTCGCTGAAAACGATCTGACGCAGCGCGGCGCGGTTCAGGCCACCATCGGCATCGAGTATCTGTTGGCCAAAACGTTGTGCAATCGCTGCCAGTGCGGGCTCTCCGGGCATGACCACTTCGCGGGCGATATCGTCGGCATCTACCCAGCCCACCTCTAGTTCGCCAAATGCGCGTGCCACGGTGGACTTGCCGGAGCCGATACCGCCTGTCAATCCGATGATCATCATCGCCTCCGGTCAGAAGAGTGAGAGATAAAGGGCCATCAGCTCATTGCCCGCCAAAAGCCCTAACCAGCCCGCCAGGGCGAGAAACGGCCCGAAGGGCATCGGTTGGCCACGCAGTCTGGGCATCGTCGCTTGAAGCGTCAGCCCGATGATCGCGCCCAGGCCAGCTGAGACGATCAGTAGTAGAGGCAGCATTTCCCAACCCAGCCAGGCACCCAGCGCTGCCAGTAGCTTGAAGTCGCCAAACCCCATGCCTTCCTTGCCGGTGAGTAGTTTGAACAGCCAGTAGAAGCTCCAAAGGATCAAGTAACCCGCCATGGCGCCAATCACGGCACTGGGCAGCATCAGCGGTTGAAACAGCAGCTGGTACAGTAGCCCCATCCACAGCAGGGGTAGGGTGAGAATGTCCGGCAGCAGATAGGTGCGCAGGTCGATGACCGCCAGTACCAGCAGCGTCAAGCAGGCCGCGTACAGAAACAGGCTGGTCAGCGTTGGGCCATGCAGCTGCATGACGGCTACCGCCAGCAGCCCACCCATGAGTTCCACGACCGGGTACTGGGGGCTGATTCGTGTGCGGCAGTTGGCGCAGCGTCCACGGCGTTTCAACCAGCCCAGCAGGGGCAGGTTATCATGCCAGGCAATGGCGTGCTGGCATGAAGGGCACAGTGAAGCAGGGTATGCCAGGTTGAAGCGGGGGTGCGCTTCGGCTGGCTGTTCCAGCGCGACCAGGGCTTCGTTGCGCCACTGGCGCATCAGCATGACGGGCAGCCGGGTGATGACGACGTTCAAGAAGCTGCCGAAGCACAGCCCCAGCATCAGCGAGATAGCGAGCAGTAAGGTTGGCGATAAACCCATGGAGATCCTGAAGTGAAATAAGCGTGTCGATGGCCGAGCGATTAAAGCGCCGTGCCGATTTCGAAAATGGGCAGATACATGGAGACCACGACACCGCCTACCAGGGCGCCCAGGACCACGATGATAAGCGGCTCCATCAGCGATGTCAGTGCATCGACCTTGTTATCGACTTCTTCTTCATAATAGTCGGCCACTCGGTTGAGCATGGCATCCAGTGAGCCCGCCTCTTCACCAATGCTCACCATCTGCACTGCCAGCGCAGGGAAGCGATTGGTCATGCGCATGGCAAAGTGCAGCTGCTGGCCGGTAGTCACGTCCTGACGCACTTCGTTGATGGCCTTTATGTAAACACGATTATCGGCGGCACCCGCCGCCGTTTCCAGCCCTTCTACCAGCGGCACCCCGGAAGCAAAGGTCGTTGCCAGCGTCCGGGTAAAACGAGACACCGCGGACTTGTGCATGATGTCCCCGATCACCGGCAGCTTGAGCAGCAGGCCATCCAGCCGATAGGCGAGTTTTGGAGAGCGCCGGGCTGCCGCCTTGAGCAGCATCACACTGCCCACCAGGCCGCCGATGGCATGCAGCCAGTAGCGCTGGGCCATATCAGAGAGGTTGACGGTAAACTGCGTCAGCGCTGGCAACTCGGCACCAAACCCCTGGAACATGCTCTCGAACTCGGGAACCACCTTGATCAGCAGCAACATGGTCACCCCAACCCCAATGGCCATGACCGCCGTGGGATACCAGAGCGCTTTCTTGACACGATTTTTCAGCGATTCGACCTTTTCCTTGTAGCTGGCAATACGCTCCAGCATCTGGTCCAGCGCACCGGCCTGTTCACCAGCATCCACCAGGTTGACGAACAGACGGTCGAACTGCTTTGGATGCTTGGCCATGGCCGTGGAGAGGCTGTCGCCGGAAGAGACGTCTTCCATGATCTGCTGAGTCAGCGCCACCATGGCGGGCTTCTTGAGGCTCTCGGAGACCGCTTGAAGGGCCTGAAGGATGGGGATGCCTGCGCGTACCATGGTAGCCATTTGCCGTGCAAACACCATGATATCGACATTGTTGACCTTGCCCCGGCCGCTAAAGCTGCTGCGTTTTTGGATCTTGCCGGCGACGATCCGTTGCCTGGCGAGCTGATCGACGATATCGGCCTTGGTTCTGCCGATCAGCTCCCCCTTCATTGGGCGGTCCTGGGGGCCTTTCCCCGACCACTTCCAGCGGTGCAACGGGGCCGGTTTGGCGCGGCGCGCCTTGGCTTTGGCCATGCGAGGGGTCACTCCTTGCTGATACGGTTAACTTCGTCGAGGCTGGTACTGCCATCCAGCACGCGGCCGAGGCAACTTTGGTAGAGGCTGGGATGACCTTCGCGCCTGGCCTGCTGATCGATCTCGATGGCGTTGCCGTCGCGCATGATCAACTGGCGCATGTCGTCGCTGATGGGTACGACTTCGTACACCCCGATCCGGCCCTTGTAGCCTTGGGTACACTGCTTGCAGCCCACCGCATGATGAATGGTGGCATGGCGAATGTCCTGCTGGCTAAAGCCCGCCTTGCGCAGCGCTTCTGCGGGAATGTCGGCAGGTGCTTTGCATTGGTTGCATAGCTTGCGCGCCAGCCGCTGGGCGATGATCAGGCTCACCGAGCTGGCAATGTTGTACGTGGCCACCCCCATGTTGGCGAGGCGCGTCAAGGTTTCGGCGGCGGAGTTGGTATGCACGGTGGAGAGCACCAGGTGGCCGGTTTGTGCAGCCTTGACGGCGATTTCCGCCGTTTCCAGATCGCGGATCTCACCGACCATCACCACGTCCGGGTCCTGGCGAAGGAAGGCGCGTAGGGCGCTGGCGAAATTGAGCCCGATCTTGGGCAATACGTTGACCTGATTGATGCCGGATACCTTGATTTCCACCGGGTCTTCCGCCGTACAGATATTGCGCTGCACCTGATTCAGGATATTGATGCCGGTATACAGGGTCACGGTTTTACCGCTACCGGTAGGGCCGGTGACCAGGATCATTCCCTGGGGTTTTTTGAGCGCACTCTCGTAGGCGGTTTGCTGTTCTGGGGTGAACCCCAACTGGTCGATCCCCAACTGAGCAGACGTGGGGTCGAGAATCCGCAGTACGACCTTCTCGCCCCAGACGGTGGGCAGCGAGTTGACGCGGAAATCGATCGAGCGGGTGCGTGACAGCTGCAGCTTCAACGCGCCATCCTGGGGGAGGCGGCGCTCGGAGATATCGAGCCGTGACATGATCTTCAAGCGCGCAGCAATGCGATGTCGAAGGGCAAACGGTGGCCGAGCAATCTCCACCAGCATGCCGTCGATGCGAAACCGCACGCGATACTGCGTCTCGTAAGGTTCGAAGTGAATATCCGAAGCGCCCCGGCTGATGGCATCCAGCAGGATTTTATTGACGAACTTGACGACTGGCGCGTCTTCGCCGCTTTGGGTCGCCTTGTCCAGCGTGGTCTCGCTACCATCTTCGTGCTGGATGATGTTGAGCTCACTGACGGCATCATCCACATCTTCCAGCTCATCCAGCATGCTGCGTTCGTTTTGCGCCAGGTACTGCACCAGCGTGTCGCGCAGCTGATCCGCTGGCGCCAGTACGCCGTCCACACTGAGCCCCGTGGCAAACTGCAGCTCGTCCAGCTGGGTCAGCGTGGCGGGGTAAGGCACCGCCACGGTGAGGCGATGGCCGTGACGTGCCAGCGGTAGAATGCCCAGTCGCTCCAGAATCTTGACGGGGTAATCGTTGGCGGCAGGCAGGGCGGTGACGCGCAGGGCTTCCAGGTTCACCACTGGCAGGCCGTACTCCCAGGCGGCGGCGACGGCGGCCTCGTCGGCGGGGACCAAGCCACTATCGACCACATGCTGCAGCAGCGAAATCTGGAGTTCGGCAGCAGTACTTTCTGCAATGGTTGCCTGGGCATCCGTAAGCAGGCCGTGCTTGACCAGCCGTTTGGCGATGCCCCGCAACCCCCCGTTCAGGGCAGCATGGCTCAGCGTAGACTCAGGGGCAGGTTGGCTCATGGCATACTCGGCAGCGGGCAAATGAAACGGAATGCAATGCTGAGGGTTGTACCATATTTACTGTTCCTGAGGTACCAGCCACGTACAGGTTCCATACCATGAAATAAGCCGATTATCGGGGCATGTCAGGAGGATAAAGCTGGTTGCCAAGGGGGGGTGGGTAAGCTAATGTAATCAGCAAGCAAGGCTGATGTTCAGTAAGCTTTGGCCTGATGACTCCTACACTGCAAGGGAACCTCGCAATGCAAACGACCCAACCCAACCAACCCCGCCGCTTCAAGCAGCAGGGCTTTACCCTCATAGAGCTGCTGATTGTGGTGGCTATTATTGGCGTGCTTGCTGCTGTGGGTGTGCCTCAGTATGGTAATTATTTGGATCGCTCAGCTGTAGGTGCATGTACCGGAGAGCTATCTTCTTATCGAAGTGCAGTCATGTCTGAGTCTGCTCTATCAAATGATGATGCCTCAGCACTAGCAAGTAGAGTTGCTTTTGATTTTCAGGCTTGTGATCTTAATGACACGGGAGACCGCGAAGACGTGGTAGAGGCTTTTATCTCAGATGGCACCTCAGATCCGATTGAAACTCAGCGTGACCGTGGTAATGCGAGTGAGGTAGTTATCAGGATTCAAAGTGGACGTATTTTTGCAGGTGCGCCAGCTGATGCAAATGCCGGCACTTAAGGTGGTTAATTAATAATTATTTTGCGTTATGTTATGTATCAGGCCGCTTTTTCAGGAGCGGCCTTTTATTTGGCTCTACTATATGAAAACAGTATGCGAACCCTAGCCAGCGGTTTTAGTCTGATTGAATTGTTAATCGTGATAGCGGTGATAGCCCTTTTGTCAGGAATGAGCCTGCCCGCTTACTTGGCTTACCTGGACCGTTCCGCCTTCAGCGCCTGTCAGCAAGAGCTAAGCACCTTTAAAACACGCGTATTGGCAACGGATCACCTGGATGAGGTCCTTGAACCATACCACTTCGCAGCCTGTTCCGTAGGCGAAAGCGACCAGCCAACTCAGTTGGCTGTCGCCGATGCTTTGCGCGGCGTATTCGATGGCGATGGCACTTCCCTTGTGCTGAATACCCAGCGTCCAAACGTTCAGGCCCGCATCACGAGCCAAGGGATGGTCGAGCGCGTCATGGCACCTGAGTGAAGTAAGCCGTCTTATCACTTTACTTGCATACAAGTTCGCGAATTTTACACACTCCCTGCGTAATTCCCTCATACACTAGTGGCTTCTTCAGGCAACAATACTTCCGGGAGCCCATCATGAAACCACTTTCTCTTGCCGTGCTCCTTGGCACGCTGTGCTGGCACGGCCTGGCGAGTGCTCAGCCTGCGCATGCCCCCGCCCATGGTGCCCGCGGCCACCAGGAGCAGCAGGTGGGCCAGGGCGGGCGTGAGCATCGTCAGGAATATCAGCGGGAGCATCGCCATGAATATCGCCGTGATCGCGAGCATCGCTCGGAGCGCTATATCGATCTGCCGCGTATCAACGAGCGGGAGCTGCTCGGCCTGCTGCGCCAGTACGAAGCCCCCCGCGCCGAGCCGCTGCCGCCCGGCATACAACGCCAGCTGGAGCGGGGCAAGCCGCTACCGCCGGGGATCGCCAAGCGCTTCGATGGCCCCATTGCACAGCAACTGCCACGCTACCCAGGCTATGAGTGGGAGCGCGTCGGGGCAGACGTGGTGCTCATCGAAGCCGCTACACGGGTGGTGGTAGATATATTGGTGGACGCGCTGCGTTAACGAGCTTTTGGGGCGTGTTGAGGTCAGTCGCTTGAGCGAGCGTTCATGGTAATGCCATCGGCTAGCGCTTATGCTGATCTCTCTATTGACTCATCCATCGTTCGTTAGAAGAGGCAACCTGATGGCAGCGTATACCCTGGAAGCGCGCCTGGCGCTGGCAATTACCATCGCCGAAGAGGCGGGGCAGATGATCCGCGAGGCGCGCGAACAGCAGAACTTCGCCCAACGGCTTAAAGACGGCATGGAGCTGGTCACCGATGTCGATGTCGCTGTCGACCAGCGAATCAGCCAGCGCCTGGAAGAGCACTTTCCCGGTGAGGCAAGGCTTAGCGAAGAGCTGAGCCCCGAACAGGCGCTCTATCATCCCGCCGAGCAACTATGGGTCGTGGACCCTATCGATGGCACGGTGAACTTTGCCCAGGGCCAGCGCCATGTGGCGGTGTCCATTGGCTGGATCGAGCAGGGCGTGGGCAAGGTGGGCGTCGTTCACGCACCGTTTCTGAATGAAACCTTTAGCGCTGCCCAGGGGCTGGGGGCCTACTGCAACCAGCGGCCTATCCAGCCCAGCGGTGCCGAAACGCTGGCCAGCACGCTGGTCGGTACTGGGTTTCCCTACGACAAGCAGGCCCGCAAGGCTCTGCTGCCGCGTTTCGAAGCCGTACTGACCCACTGCCAGGACATCCGGCGCAACGGAGCGGCGGCGCTGGATATCTGCGACATCGCCTGTGGGCGCCTGGATGCCTATTACGAAACCGTATCCCCCTGGGATTTTGTGGCAGGTTGGGTGATCGCCCGGGAAGCCGGTGCACGCGTGGGGCATTTGGTCGAGGTGCCGGAAGGCATTCCTGCCGACCTTTTCCCTGAGCAGCTGTTGGTAACCGCCCCCGGCGTGTACGATGCCATGGCGACGCTGCTGGCAAGCGCGGATCGCTAGCCTGATGGGTGCTTTTCAGCGCAGCACGGCAAGCATTTGAAAAGAAAGCGCAAAAAGGGCTTTTCATTTGGCTGATAAAGCGCTAGTATACGCACCGTCCTGAAGCGAAAGCCAACGGGCATCGGAGTGTGGCGCAGCTTGGTAGCGCGTTGCAATGGGGTTGCAAAGGTCGCAGGTTCGAATCCTGTCACTCCGACCAATATCGAAAAAGCCGCTGCATTCATTGCAGCGGCTTTTTTCGTTGGTTCACTTTTTCTTCTTTCGATCATGGCGCATGAAGGGCAGTATTTTGGCCATGGTATCGGCCATCACCTGATCCAGCGGCTTATGGTCCACGCTGATGGCGGCGCGGGCCGCGGTATAGGTGCCTTTGTACTCACGCACAATGTCGCTGTCGCTCATGCTGTCGGGTAGGCCTTCCTTCTCTCGAATGATGTCGATGACCGCTTTCTCCATGCAGCACCTCCTCTGTGTGGCAATCCTTTGACGTACTCTGTGGGATGTGGCGCCGTCGGCGTTTGCTGTTGGGCTGCGTGACAGTCTAGTACAGCACTTTGCCAGGTTGCATGATGCAGATTAAATAGGCTGGCGTTTGGGTGCTCTTGATGCAAGTCAAGCTTTTAGCGGTGGGAGGCATCCTGCGTAGCTGGGTACGGTATGCTCTGGTGCAAGGTGAGATACCTACTCGAGAGCATCGACCAGGAGGCAGGGATGAGTCGCACAGGCAAGCAGGCTGCAACGCCCGAGGCATGGCATTGGCTATCGGTAGACGAAGCGTTGGCGCAGCAGTCGGCGACCCGTGAAGGCTTGAGCCGCGAAGAAGCAGCGGCGCGTTTGGCTCAGTATGGAGAAAACCGCCTGGAGCAGGCCCAGGGGCGCCCCTGGTACAAGCGGTTGCTGGCGCAGTTTGCCAATATCCTGATGCTGATTCTGGTGGTCGCGGCGGTGGCCAGCTCTCTGCTGGGCCACGTGATTGATGCGGCCGCCATCGTGGGCGTGGTGTTGATCATTGCCTTGATCGGCTTTTTCCAGGAAGGCAAGGCCGAGCAGGCGCTGGACAGTATTCGCAACATGCTGTCTCCCCAGGCAAACGTGCTGCGCGATGGCCAGCGTACCACGGTGCCCGCCGAAGCGCTGGTGCCGGGGGATATCGTGCTGTTCGAGAGCGGGGATCGCGTGCCTGCGGATGTTCGGCTGCTGGAAGTACGGCGCTTGAAAACCGATGAGGCTGCCCTGACCGGTGAGTCGGTGCCCGTCGATAAGCAGCCCGCGCCGCTGGCCCACGATACCGAGCTGGCCGAGCGTTCGAACATGGCGTTTGCCAGCACGCTGGTCGTGCAGGGGAATGCCCGTGGCCTGGTGGTGGCGACCGGAGGGCGCTCGGAAATTGGCAAGATTTCCGAGCTGCTGCGCAGTGTCGAGCAGATCAAGACGCCATTGCTACAGCAGTTGGATAGAGCTGGCCGAGTGCTGGCGGTGTTTATCCTGCTGGCCGCTGGGATCACGGCGCTGCTGGGTACCTGGCTGCATCAGCAGCCCTTGGGCGAGATGTTCATGGCGGCCGTGGGCCTGGCGGTAGCGGCCATTCCCGAAGGCCTGCCTGCGATTGTAACCATTGGCCTGGCGCTGGGCGTTCAGCGCATGGCCAGGCGGCGGGCCATCATCCGGCGGCTGCCCGCCGTGGAAACGCTGGGTTCGATTTCCACCATTTTCTCCGACAAGACCGGCACGCTGACCCGTAATGAGATGACAGCCCAGGCCATCTGGCTGCAGGATGCCCGTTTCACGCTCGAGGGTATCGGCTTTGCCCCGCATGGCAAGCTATGCCGGGAAGGAGCGGCCGCCGAGGAGCAGTGCAATGGACTGGCCCATGAGCCTGCCTTGCAGCGTTGCCTGTTGGCCAGCGTGCTGTGCAACGATGCCGAGTTGCACCAGGAAGATGAACGCTATCGCATCTTTGGCGACCCCACCGAAGGCGCGCTGGTGGTGGCTGCCGAGAAAGCGGGGCTCGACCACCTGGCGTTGCGCCAGCAGTACCCGCGTCTCGATGCGATTCCTTTTGAATCAGAGCACAAGTACATGGCCACGCTGCATGACCTTGAGGGTGGGCGGCGGCTGCTGGTCAAGGGCGCGCCGGATCGCATTATCGAAATGAGCAGCCATGTGATCACCGATGCAGGCGAAGCCCCGCTGGTGGCCAGCGAGTGGGAGGCGCATATCGAAGCGCTGTCATCGAGAGGCTTGCGGGTGCTGGCGATTGCCGAGAAGGCAATGGAAGAAGACGCTGAGCTCGACCACCCTCATGTGCAGTCGGGGTTGCGCCTGCTGGGGTTGATAGGGCTGTTGGACCCGCCCCGTGAAGAGGCCATCGAGGCGGTGAAACGCTGCCAGCGCGCCGGTATTCGCCCGGTGATGATCACCGGAGACCATGCTGCCACCGCCCTGGCCATTGCCCGGCAGTTGGGATTTCAGCACACCGAGCGGGCCTTGACCGGGCGTGAAATGGAGGCCATGACCGATGAGCAGCTCGAAGCGATCATTCTGGAGGTGGATGTGTTTGCTCGGGCGTCGCCAGAGCACAAGCTGCGGCTGGTCAAGGCCATGCAGGCGCGTGGAGGCGTGTGCGCCATGACGGGTGATGGGGTCAACGATGGCCCGGCGCTCAAACGGGCAGATGTGGGTGTCGCCATGGGCATTCAAGGAACGGAAGCGGCCAAGGATGCCTCTCAAATGGTGCTGGCCGACGACAACTTCGCCACCATCGTCCACGCCATCGAAGAAGGGCGTAAGGTTTACGACAATATCCGCAAGACGATTACCTTCATTCTGCCCACCAATGGTGCCCAGGGGCTGGCCATCATGCTGGCCGTGCTGGCGGGCACGAGCCTGCCGGTGACTCCGCTGCAGGCGCTCTGGGTGAACATGGTGGTGGCCATTACGCTGGGCCTGGCATTGGCGTTCGAATCTGGCGAGAAGGATCTGATGCAGCGCCCGCCCCGGGACCCAAAGGCGCCGCTGCTGGATCTCTTTCTGCTTTGGCGGGTGGTGTTCGTATCGCTACTGCTGCTGGTGGGCGTATTCGGTATGTTCAACTGGATTCTGGGGCAGGGGGGTAGCGAAGCGTTGGCTCGCACGGGCGCGGTCAACATGCTGGTGGCGGGCAGTGCCGCTTACCTGATCAACAGCCGCTATTTGCTCAACAGCACGCTGACCTGGAAAGGCGTGTTTGGCAGTCGGCCGGTGTGGGTTGCCATCGGGTTGGTCCTGCTGCTGCAACTGGGGTTCACCTACTTACCCTTCATGCAGTTCGTGCTGGTCAGCGAGGGGCTGGCTGCTCACCACTGGCTTGCCATTCTGGTGGGAAGCATGGCCGTGTATGGCGTGGTCGAGGTGGAGAAAAGCATCTTGCGCCGGAGGAGGTGAGTGCCACCGCCTGCCATGGGCAGGCAGCGGCAACGTCAGAGCGTTAAGAGGTGTTCAGTCACTCTGGGCTTTATGGTCGGCAAGGGCCGCTGTCACGGCTTCTTGCCACTGTCCTTCGGTAATGCCCCAGTGGTCGGCCTGGTCCTTGTCAGGACTGCCCGCCGCCGCCGCGTTCAGTTCTTCCGGGGAATAGCTTTCAAAACAGTGTTTGGCAAAGGCTTTGGCCTTGCCATCGCTCAACTGGTTGATCATTTCCATGGGTCGCTCCTTTCCTTGGTGCTGAAGTCAGAGATAAAGAGTCAAGAAGTATACATGACATGAATGCCGAGTACGGTTCGGCCGCGATCATGCCCTAGTATAGACTAGGCCATCAATGCATCCACGACGATCTTGATGGCAATCGTGGCCAACAGGCACATGATGAGCCTGTCGAACCAGCGATGCGGCAGGCGTTTGCCCAGCCTGGCGCCCAGGGGCATGGCTGCCAGAATGACCAGCAGGGCAGCCAGGCTGTACAACGAGCGCTCCCAGGTGAGAATCCCGGCGCTGAGCAGAGCCGGGATCTGTACCAGCGTGATCGCCACGAAGAACACCGAAATCGAGCCGATGAACACCGGGCGCTCCAGGCGCATCGCGTTAAGAAAGGTCACCGACGCCGGGGCGGACATGCCCGCCGCACCTTGCAGCACGCCTGCCACTAGCCCCACCGGCAACACGATGCGCTGCGCCAGTGGGAAAGGCAGCGTAAAGCTGCGGTTGGCCAGCTTGATGGCCAGGTAGAGCACGATGGCAGCCGCCACGCCCAGCGACAGCAGCGTGGGCGACAGCACCACCAGCCCCCAGGTGCCGATCACGATGCCCAGCCCACCGGAGAGGCCGAACCAGAGCAGAAAGCGATGCGGCAGCAGATGGTGGCGGTACTGCCAGACCTGCAGGGCATTGCTGAACAGGTTCGGGGCCACCAGCACGGCAATGGCCAGCTTGACGTCGTACAGCATGGTCAGCACGGGAATGACGATGACCGGTACGCCAGAGCCGATGGCACCCTTGATGATCCCCGCGGCCATCAGCGTCAGGAAAGCGACGATCATGCGGCGTTACTTAGATTACTTGAGTACATGGGCTTATGTGAGCACATAGCAGGGCGTGTAGGGCTGCCCGTCCAGTTTCATGCGGCCCTGGGCCACGAAAGAGCCGAGCAGGTCGTCCAGGCGCTGCATCAGCTCGGGCTCTGCGGTCAGTTCGAAAGGCCCGTGAGCCTCGATGGCCCGAATGCCCGGCTCTTTCACGTTGCCTGCCACGATGCCCGAAAAAGCGCGGCGCAGGTTGGCTGCCAGCTCGTGGGTGGGCTGCTGGCGGTGCAGCGCCAGGCTGCGCATGGCTTCGTGGGTAGGCTCGAAGGGTGCCTGGAACTCGCGGGCAATGGTCAGGCGCCAGTTGTAGTAGAACGCATCCTGGTGCTGGCGGCGGAACTCGCTGACCTGGTGGATGCCATCGCGCATTTTGCGCGCCACGGCCGCCGGGTCCCCGGTGATGATGGTGTAGAAGCGGCGGATCTCTTCACCCAGGGTGTAGACCAGAAACTCGTCGATCTTCTCGAAGTACGCGGCGGAACTGGCGGGGCCGGTGAAGATCAGCGGGAAGGGAGTGTCCTGGTTGCCGGGGTGCAATAGAATGCCCAGCAGGTAAAGGATCTCTTCGGCGGTACC
This sequence comes from Vreelandella hamiltonii, assembly GCF_014651795.1. NCBI lineage: Bacteria > Pseudomonadati > Pseudomonadota > Gammaproteobacteria > Oceanospirillales > Halomonadaceae > Vreelandella > Vreelandella hamiltonii. The sequence goes on from NZ_BMXO01000008.1 coordinate 72,526, forward strand.
CACGCCACCGGGGAACACGATGATGCCATGGCCCAGGCGCACGAAGGCTTCCAGGCGCTTTTCGATGTCCGGCATCACCACCAGCTCATTGACGATCGGGTTGGGAGCTTCAGCAGCGATGATGCCAGGCTCGGAAATGCCCAGGTAGCGGCCTTCCTTGCGGCGCTGCTTGGCATGCGCGACGTTGGCACCTTTCATGGGGCCTTTCATGGCCCCCGGGCCGCAGCCGGTGCAAATGTCCAGATCGCGAAGACCCAGGTGATAGCCGACGTCCTTGGTGTATTCGTACTCTTCACGGGAGATCGAGTGGCCGCCCCAGCACACTACCAGGCTCGGGTCGCGGCCCGGCTTCAGCGTGCCCGCCTTGCGCAGAATGTGAAACACGGCATTGGTGGTGCCTTCGCCAGTGCTGAGATCGAAGCGATTATGATGCTGGATCTCGTTATAGACGTAGACGATGTCGCGGATGATCGACGACAGGTGCTCACGAATGCCGCGTATCATGCGTCCGTCAACGAAGGCTTCCGCTGGCGCGTTGGTGAGCTTCAGGCGTATGCCGCGATCCTGCTGCAGCACTTCGATGTCGAAATCCTTGTAGGCTTCGAGAAGGGCCAGGCTGTCATCGGTAGGGCTGCCGCAGTTGAGCACGGCGAGGGCGCAGCGGCGCAACAAGTCATGCAACCCACTTTTCGAGGTGCTCTTGAGGCGATTGACCTCATGCTGAGACAGTACTTCCAGGCTGCCTTCGGGAGAAATAATGCTGGAAATGGTGGCGCGGGGTGCTGAAGGTTGCGTCATTGTATGGACTATCCCTGAGTATGATCATGACCAATCGGCATACTAGCATGCTGCTCTCTCACGTTCAGCTGCCTTGCCCTGCTACGGGCACCCGTGCCCGAGGCGGTCGTTTTTTATGCTAGGCTAGAGGCTTGGCGCCGGTAGGCATCCATTCCAGGCGCCCTGGTGATCCTCACTGTGACAGTGACCGTTAATGATGAAGTTGCCGGGAATCCATGTTCAACGCTCAATACTTTCGTACCTTTATCACGCTGGTGGAGACGGGCAGTTTCACGCGCACCGCACGACGCCTTGAAATGACGCAGCCAGGCGTCAGCCAGCATGTCAGAAAGCTGGAAACCTATCTGGATAAAGCGCTGATCGAGCGTCACGGGCGCAGTTTCACGCTGACCGAGTCTGGTCGTCGCGCCTATGACTACGCGCTGAAGCTGTTTGCCGAGCATGAACAGTTCAGGCATGGGCTGGACGATGATTCGCTGGATAGCGGCGAGTGCCGCATTGCCTCCCCGGGCAGCGTTGGGCTGATGTTCTACCCGTATATCCTGGGGCAGCAGCAGATGCACCCCAGCCTGACCGTCAACTACAGCTTTGCCTTCAATCATGAGATCGTCAACGACCTGTTGGAAGGGCGTTACGATATTGGCATCGTCACCGAGCAGGTCAACCATACCGAGCTTGCCTGCACCGTCTGGCACAAGGAGCCCCTGTGCCTGGTGGTGCCCGCCGACTTCGCGGGCAGTTCCTCGGCCGAACTGATGGGGTTGGGCTTCATCAATTACTACGATGGCATTAACCATGCCAACGCGCTGCTACGGGCCAATTTCCCCGACGAGTTCCGCTCCATGACGCATTTTCGCCACCAGGGGTTTACCAACGAAGTCAGCATGGTGCTGGACGCTGTGGCTCGGGGGTTGGGCTTTACCGTTGTGTCACGGCTGGTATTGGAAACTTCTCCCTGGCAGCGCCAGGTGAAGCCGCTGGCACTGCCGCAGGTCATTCACGAAGTGCTCTATCTGCTGCGGCGCAAGGATTCCGTGTTGCCCAAGCGTTACGAGAAGCTGCTCAAGGGTTTCCATGACCAGCGGCTACAAGAAACGACGCCTCTGGAACCCTGAACAGGGCCCCAGAGGCGCGAGGGGAGGCTTACCTAGAGGCGATATTCGTCAATGCTGGGGCACGAGCACACCAGTTGGCGATCACCAAAGACGTTATCCACTCGGTTGACCGATGGCCAGTACTTGGCGGCGGCGACGGCTTCGCTGGGGAAAGCCCCCAATTGGCGGTCATAGGGGCGCTGCCAGTCGCTGTCCATGACGTCGGCCTGGGTATGCGGCGCATTGACCAGCGGGTTGTTGTCCAGCGGCCACTCTCCATTCTCGATGCGCGCGATCTCTTCACGAATGGCAATCATCGCGTCGCAGAAGCGGTCGATCTCGTAGAGTGATTCGGACTCGGTAGGCTCGATCATCAGCGTGCCGGGTACCGGGAACGACATGGTCGGCGCATGGAAGCCATAGTCCATCAGTCGCTTGGCGATATCTTCTTCACTGATACCCGAGGCGCTCTTGAGCGGGCGGATGTCGATGATGCACTCGTGGGCCACATAGCCGTTCTGGCCGCGATAGAGAATCGGGTAGGACGGCGCCAGCCGTTTGGCGATGTAGTTGGCGTTGAGAATGGCGATCTCCGTTGCCTCGCGCAGCCCCCGCGCGCCCATCATTTTGATGTACGCCCAGGAGATGGGCAGGATCGAGGCGCTGCCAAAGGCGGCAGCAGACACTGCGCCACCGGGCTGTACGCCATCGATGGGCGTGACCACGTGGTTGGAAACGTAAGGAGCCAGATGCGCCTTGACGCCAATGGGGCCCATGCCTGGACCGCCACCCCCGTGAGGAATGCAGAAGGTCTTGTGCAGGTTGAGGTGCGATACATCCCCGCCGAAGTCGCCTGGGCGTGTCAGCCCCACCTGGGCGTTCATGTTGGCGCCGTCCACGTAGACCTGGCCACCGTGCTGGTGAATCACCTCACACACCTGACGAACGTGGGACTCGAACACGCCGTGGGTAGACGGGTAGGTGATCATCACCGCCGAGAGCCGCTCGCTGTACTGCTCGGCCTTATGGGTCAGGTCGGCCAGGTCGATGTTGCCGTTGGCGTCGCACTCGACCACCACCACCTCCATGCTCAGCATGGCGGCAGATGCCGGGTTGGTACCGTGGGCAGAGCTGGGAATCAGGCACACATCCCGGTGGGCTTCCCCTTGGGCGGCCTGGTAGCGGCGAATGGCCAGCAGGCCGGCATATTCGCCCTGAGCGCCAGAGTTGGGCTGCATGGAGATATGATCATAGCCGGTCACTTCCACCAGGAAAGCGGCCAGCTCGTCGATCATCTGATGATAGCCCGCCACCTGGTCGCGAGGCGCGAAGGGGTGCAGGTGCGCGAAGGCAGGCCAAGAGACCGGAAGCATCTCGCTGGTGGCGTTGAGCTTCATGGTGCATGAGCCCAGCGGAATCATGGCATGGGCCAGTGAGAGGTCCTTGTTCTCCAGGCGTTTCAGGTAGCGCAGCATTTCGGTTTCGCTGCGGTAGCGCGTGAACGTTGGATGGCTCAGGAAGTCGCTTTCCCGCTGGTACTCTGCCGGAATGCCTGTCAGCTTGCCTTGCACCACTTGCTCGTCGAGGGCGGCGACGGAAAGACCGTGCTCATCGCCGAGCAGCACATCGAACAGGGTCGCGACGTCATGGGCCGTCGTGGTTTCGTCGAGGCTGATGCCGACATCGCCATTGGCGAAATAGTGCAGGTTGATGTCATGGGTCATGGCGCGGCCATGGATCTTGCCTGCATCGACCTGGGTAAGGCGCAGCGTATCGAACCAGCTATCGTTGGCCAGCTGCACACCCGCCTGTTGCAGGCCGGTGGCCAGCAGGGTGGTCAGACGGTGAACGCGGCCAGCAATTTTGCGCAGCCCCTCGGCACCGTGATAAGTGGCATAGAAACCGGCAATGTTGGCCAGCAGCGCCTGGGCGGTACAGATGTTGGAGGTGGCCTTCTCGCGACGAATGTGCTGTTCGCGGGTCTGCATGGCCATGCGCAGCGCGGTCTTGCCACGGCTGTCTTTTGAAACGCCGATGATGCGGCCCGGAATGGAGCGCTTGAGCTTGTCGGAGGTGGCAAAAAACGCCGCGTGGGGGCCACCGAAGCCCATGGGTACGCCAAAGCGCTGCGAGCTGCCCACCACGATGTCGGCACCAAAGATACCGGGCTCTTTCAGCAGTACCAGGCTCAGCAGATCCGTGGCGACACAGGTCATGACGCCCTTTTCCTGGGCCTTGGCGAGCAGCGGCGCGAGGTCGGTGATGTTGCCGCTGGCGGACGGGTACTGAACCAGCGCGCCGAACACCTCCTCGTCTGCCAGTTGCTCCGCCGGTGCAATCTTCAGTTCGAAGCCAAAGAATTCCGCGCGGGTCTTGATGACGTCCAGGGTTTGCGGGAAGACGTCTTCAGCAACGAAAAAGGTGTTGGACTTGCTCTTCTTGTTGCCGCGCTTGCACAGTGCCATGGCCTCGGCGGCGGCGGTGGCCTCATCGAGCAGGGAGGCGTTGGCAAGCTCCATCCCGGTGAGATCCATGACCACCTGCTGGAAATTCAGCAGACCTTCCAGGCGCCCTTGAGAAATTTCGGGCTGGTAAGGCGTGTAGGCGGTATACCAGCCGGGGTTTTCCAGCACGTTGCGCTGAATCACGGCGGGCATGTGGGTATTGTAATAACCTTGGCCAATGTAGCTTTTGGCCACGCGGTTCTGGCGTGCCAGCTGGCTCAGGTAATCCAGGGCTTCTGCTTCACTACGGGGGGGGGCCAGTGCCAGTTCGCGGCCCAAGCGAATGTCGCTTGGCACGGTTTGCTCGATCAGATCTTCCATGCGCTGCAAATCGAGCGCTTTTAGCATGGTGGCGACATCGTCGGGGCTAGGCCCGTTATGGCGTTTGATAAAAGCATCGTGGTCGGCCAGTTCGGCCAAACGGCGTGTTTCAAAAGGCATGGGAAGGTTCCGAACGTGATGAGTAAACCGTGGGGTCTCAGGGCAGCCGGTTCAGCGTGGCTACGGTGCAGCGTGTCCAACCCGCCAAGGGGTAGGCGGCCGCGTGATGCATCAGGGTGTTAACGTGAACGCCTGCACGGAGGCAGGCGTTCGGGTAAAGCTTATCAATCGTCGGCGCTGAGCGACGCCTGATAGGCATCGGCGTCCAGCAGGCCTTCGAGGGCCTGGCCTTCGACGCGCACCTTCATGATCCAGCCGCCTTCGTAAGGGGCTTCATTGACCGTTTCAGGCGCATCTTCCAGCGCTTCATTGACCTCGATCACTTCGCCATCCACCGGCGAGTAGAGATCAGAAGCAGCCTTGACCGATTCGATCACGCCAAACTCTTTGCCCTTGCTGAGGCTCTGACCGACCTCCGGCAGCTCGACGAAGACCACATCGCCCAGCGCTTGTTGGGCGTGGTCGGTGATGCCGACGGTAACGGTGCCGTCCTGATGATCCAGTACCCATTCGTGGCTGGCAGCGTAGCGCAAATTAGCTGGAAGATTGCTCATGAAGGTTCCCTTGTTAAACAGTGGAGTGAACGACAGCATACTAGCGTCTGTCGGTCAGCTTGGCGACTGTTGGGCACGGGTTGTCTAGTGTGCCATGTGCTTATGGTACCTTGTTTCCAATTGGAAACAAGTTTCTCATCAGTGGCAAAAAGAGAAAAAATTGGACGCCATTCACTTTGGGGCGACGCGCGTTTGATTTTCCAAAAAAAGAGGCTTTCTCTGCTGTTTGGCGACATGACCATGGATGTTCACCAGTAAGATGGTATAAAACATGCCAATCTTGCGTTTTTTCAGCGTGCAGTAGACGCTATGGTAGGCAGGCGTAGGAGCTTCTTCCCTGAGCGTCATGGGGGAAGCGTGACCGGACCTTTATAATAAACTTGCTAATCCTTCGGTTAAGGAGAGTCGTGTGGAAATGTTAACGAACCTATTAGGGGCCATTAACGGCGTGGTGTGGGGGCCGTTGATGCTGGTGCTGCTGCTGGGGGTGGGTATCTACCTGCAAATTGGCTTGAAACTGATGCCGATACGCAAGCTCGGCATGGGTTTCAAGCTAATGTGGCAAGGCCGCGATGTAAAACCTGCTGACAAGAGCGCATCGAAAGCCAGCAGTGATGGGGAAATTTCGCCGTTCAACGCGTTGATGACGGCGCTGTCCGCGACGATTGGCACGGGCAACATTGCCGGTGTCGCCACGGCCATCGCGCTGGGCGGGCCAGGTGCTGTGTTCTGGATGTGGATCACCGCGTTAGTGGGCATGGCAACGAAATTTGCCGAGGCGGTCCTGGCGGTGCGTTACCGTGAAACCGACAGCACGGGCAACCACATCGGTGGGCCGATGTTCTACATCAAGAACGGCCTGGGCAAGAAGTGGCTATGGCTGGGTGGTCTGTTTTCATTCTTTGGCGCCGTGGCCGCCTTTGGTATCGGTAATACCGTACAGTCCAACTCGGTGGCGGATGCCATGGATGCCACCTTTGGCGTTCCCCATTGGCTGACGGGGGTGATCATCATGGTGCTGGCCGGGGCAGTGATTCTCGGTGGTATCAAGCGTATTGCCAAGGTGGCCGGTAAGCTGGTGCCCATCATGGGCATTGCCTATGTGGTGGCTGGGCTGCTGGTGCTGATCGTCAACGCGGGGCAAATTGGCGAGGCCTTTGGGCTGATCTTCTACTACGCCTTCAACCCGATTGCCGCTGCCGGTGGCTTTGCCGGTGCTGCCGTCATGGCGGCCATTCGTTTTGGTGTGGCCCGGGGTATCTTCTCCAACGAAGCGGGCCTCGGCAGCGCGCCCATCGCTCATGCGGCGGCGCAGACCCGGAACCCGGTTCGTCAGGGCTTGATCGCCATGCTGGGCACGTTCATCGACACGATCATCGTATGTACCATCACCGCGCTGGTCATTCTGACCTCTACGGTGTGGATCGATGGCGAAGCAGGGGCCTCTCTGACCGCGCTCTCCTTCGATGCGGCCTTGCCGGGCTTTGGTAATCAGATCGTGGCCGTGGCGCTGGCCGTCTTCGCCTTTACCACCATTCTGGGCTGGTCGTTCTACGGTGAGAAGTGCTGTCAGTTCCTGTTTGGCACGCGCTCCATCATGCTGTACCGCGTACTATTCGTATTGGCCATCCCACTGGGTGCCATCGCGCAGCTGGGCTTCATCTGGCTGATGGCCGATACCTTCAACGCGATGATGGCCATTCCCAACCTGATTGCGCTGGCGCTGCTGTCGCCGGTTGTGTTTAAACTCACTCGGGATTATTTTGCCGGTAAGGACATCCTGCCGGGTGAAGCCCTGGATCACGATAAATAAGCGTCTTTCACAGGCGGGAAGATAAGATCCACCAGAGCCGGGAAGCCTTTAAGGCTTCCCGTTTCTCTTTTGACCATTGAGGAAACCCATGACCGATCTTAAACGTACGCCGCTGCATGCACTGCACACTCAGCTAGGCGCGAAAATGGTGCCCTTTGCAGGCTATGAGATGCCCGTGCAGTACCCGTTGGGTGTGAAAAAGGAGCACGAGCATACGCGCCAGCAGTGCGGTCTGTTTGACGTGTCGCACATGGGGCAGATTCTGGTGTCCGGCGACGATGTGGCAGAAGCGCTGGAGACATTGATTCCCGCCGATCTGGTGGGGCTGAAGGTCGGCCAGCAGCGCTATGGCCTGTTTACCGGGACCGAGGGCGGAATCATCGATGACCTGATGGTGGTGAACGCTGGAGATCACTTCTACCTGGTGGTCAATGCGGCCTGCAAGGATCAGGATATTGCTCATCTACGCACCAACCTGGGTTCTACTCACCAGATCGACGTGCTGGACCGAGGTTTGCTGGCGCTGCAAGGGCCCCAGGCGCGTGATGTCATGCAGCGCCTGTGCCCCGCGGCCTGCGACATGACGTTCATGCAGCATGGTCGTTTCAGCCTGGTCGGTCACGAGGTGTGGATCAGCCGCAGCGGTTATACCGGAGAGGATGGCTTCGAGATTTCCGTGGCCGCAGAAGCGAGCCAGGCGTTGGCCGAAGCGCTACTCGCCGAACCGGAAGTGGAGGCGATTGGCCTGGGGGCGCGGGATTCCCTGCGTCTTGAGGCGGGACTGTGCCTTTACGGCCACGACATGGACATGACCACCACGCCGGTAGAGGCCAGCTTGATCTGGGCCATCGGCAAGCCGCGCCGCCATGGGGGAGAGCGCCCGGCAGGTTTCCCGGGGGCGGATATCATTCTGCATCAGGTGGATGCCAAGGTCCATACCCGCAAGCGGGTCGGTCTGGTGGGGGAAGGGCGTGCCCCGGTACGTGAAGGCGTCACGCTGGTGGATGAGTCAGGCCAGGAGATCGGTCAGGTAACCTCCGGCGGGTTTGGCCCCAGCGTCGGTAAACCCGTGGCCATGGGCTACGTGGAACGGCAATGGGAAGCGCCGGGCACGACGGTGTTTGCGCTGGTTCGGGGTAAGTCGCTGCCCATGACCGTTACGCCAATGCCTTTCGTGGAGCCTGGCTACTATCGAGGGTGAGGTACTTCTGTGCAAGCCCCCAAAAGCGGGGGCTTGCTCGATACCTTCTATCTCAACACCTGTCGCGGGTCGATGGGCTTGCCGCCCTGGCGCAGGTCGAAGAGCAGGTCATAGCGCTGCGTCGAGGCGCTTTGGCCGACTTCGCACAGGGCATCGCCAGCGCTCACCTGCTGGCCGACGTTGACCAGCAGTCGCTCGCAGAGCGCATATACGCTTTGCAGGTTGTCGGCATGATGCACGATCACCACCTCACCCAGCTGGCGCATGCCATCGGCAAAGCGCACTTCTCCAGGCGCCACGGCCTTGGCCTTGGCACCGGCCTGGGTGGCCAGCAACATCGGCTGTAGCGTGCCACGGCTATCGGCACCAAAGCGCCTCACGACCCGATAATCTTCCAGCGGCCAGGGCCAGCGGCGTGCCGACGCGGGCAGGCTGGCGCTGGGCGTTGTCGCAGGCGTCGCGGGTGCTGCCGATGAGCCGCTCGACCCGCCACTGCTGGCTGCGACGGCTCTGCCGCTGCCACTCAAGGGTACGCTGATGATTTGGCCCACCCGCAGTGCGGTGGCGGGGGTGCCAGGGTTGGCGCTTTGTATCCTGCCTGTGGTCGTGCCGAAATGGCGTGCAATGCCAGAGTAGGTATCACCCGCGCGTACCTGATAGCGGTAAGGCCCGCCTGAGGGGGCACGCTCCTGCTGGGTGGGAATCAATAGCCGTTGGCCGACGTTCAGGCGCTGAGCATTGACGCCCGGATTGAAACGCTCCAGACGCTCGATGGGCACATTGGCGCGAGCTGCCAACTGCCCCAAGGTGTCTCCTCGGCCTACCTCGATCCAGCCACCGCTCAATGCGCTGGCACTGCTGCTTTCCGAAGTGCGTTGGCTGGTCGCCGGTGTCGAGCTGGCACAGCCCGCCAGCAGGCTGACGACCAGGCAAGCGCTCAGCCAAAGCCCTAGTCGTGATCGCTGAGAGTGTCCAGCAGCGCGTCTTTTTCCTGCCACAGTGAATTGATCCATGCGTGGAAGCGTTCCTTGTGCTGCGAATCTTCGTGGTAGTTGGCATCCTGCATCCACTCCGGGATGGCAATCTGCCGGGCTTCGAGGGTAATGGGGGCTTCTTTGCCACATAGAAAGCCCATGAAGGTTGGCGTCGGATTGGCATAGCTGATGGTGACATCAAGGATACCATCCAATTGGTTGCCCAGCAGGCTAAGTACTTGTCCGATGCCGCCCGCCTTGGGGCGTAACAGATGACGGTAAGGGCTCTGCTGAGCGTCACGCTTGAGCGGCGTGAAGCGAGTACCTTCCACAAAATTGAAAATCGAAATGGGGGCGTGCCGTGCACGGCGGCAAGTTCGCTCGGTGGATTCTCTGTCGATCGTGGCCAGCTTTGGGTTTCTGGCAATCTGCTCGCGGGTAAAACGTCGCATGAAGGGGAATTCCAGTGCCCAAAAGGCCAGTCCGACAATCGGAATCCAGATCAGCTGATGCTTGAGAAAAAAGCGCGGCATTGGGATGCGGCGGTGCAGCGCCATGAACAGAATGAAAATATCGGTCCAGCTGCGGTGATTGGAGATGACCAGCCACCACTGCTCAGGCGTTAGGTTGTCAGGCACCTGAATGGACACCTGAGGCTTCAACCACAGGCGCATCCACCAGAGGTTCACGCCGATCCAGTTCAAGGCCACCGCGCACAGTCCTTTCAGCAGCCACTCCTTGGCTTTACGGCCGGGAGTGATGACCTTGAGCAGCGTCAAAATAATCAGGGGCACACCCCAAACCAGTGTGTTCAGCGTCAGCAGCAAGATGCTGACAGCCCCTTTGATGATTGGCATACCGCGGTCCTCGATCTACTGATGCTACGCACAGAGCGGCTGCCAGGGCTCCCTGAGGGAAGGCGCGCCAGGAGCACTCTGCGCCTGTAGGGACAAATGCTAATGGAACAAGCGCAGACTGCCCAGCATAACTTTGCCGTGCGTGGCGTGATCAGTGGCGCGCCAGTCCGGGAGTTTTAATGTTTTCGATGAGTACGTTACGTAACGCATGGGCGGCCACCGAGAGCTCCTGGTGAGTCAATATGCCCACTCGACAGGCAATGCCGGGCTCGGTCAGCGGCAGGCAGTGGGCGCCTAGCTCGTCCATTTGTTGAATGCACATGGAGGGCACGGCGCTGACGCCTAGCCCCGCCGCGACCATGCGCCCTACGGTCGAGAGCTGATGGCTTTCGAAAGCCACGGGAAGCTCGATACCTTGCCTTGCCAACTCCTGCTCCAGCAAGCGCCTTACCATGGAGGGGCGTTGCAGTGTGATCATGTCGTGGCGCAGCAGCGCTTGCCAATCCAGGCTTTGCCGATGGGCCAGCGGGGAGTCGAGGGGGACGACGGCCACGAACTGATCTTCGAAGAGTGGCGTAAAGCTCAAGCTGCCAGCGCCCTCGGGGGCGAACGCGATGCCCAGCTCGACCTGTCTGGAGCGCACCATGTCCATGACTTCCTCATTGATGACATCGTGCACGGTGACGTTGATTTTGGGATAGCGCTGGCGAAACTTGACCAGCGCTCCGGGTAGCAGATTACAGGCAAATGAGGGCATGGCGGCCACGCTCAGGCGGCCCAGCTGTAGCGTGAAGCGCTGGCGCAAGCGCTCTTCGGTATTGTCCCACTGGGCCAGCAGGTGCTTGGCCAACGGAAACAGTGACTCGCCTTCAGGGGTGAGGCGAACGCTACGCGTGCTGCGAATCAGCAGCTTGCCGCCCAGTGAGTCTTCGAGCCCCTTGATGGCCAGGCTAAGTGCGGGTTGGGAAAGATGCAGGCGTTCGCATGCCTGAGTAAAGCTGAGTGTTTGGGCCACGGCCAGAAAGGCCCTGAGCTGCTTGACGGTCATGAGGACTCTTTATAAGTTATTAAAATAAATTGATAAGAAAAACAAACTTAACAAATATATCATCAAGCACAACACTGACTCTATCGAAGCAACTGCATCCAGCGCGCAGCTTTTGTGCCAGACTGGTCAGCAACCACGTAACGAACAATATCCGATAACGTTTTACCAACCACGTGAGGCAACACAATGGCAGGATTCGACAAGCGTGTATCTTCCTATGAAGAAGCGATGGAAGGCCTGGAAAGCGGCATGACCGTGATTGCAGGTGGCTTTGGCCTGTGTGGCATTCCCGAAAACCTGATTGCTGAAATCAAGCGCCGTGGGGTCAGCGACCTGACCGTGGTGTCCAATAACTGCGGTGTCGACGGTTTTGGGCTGGGCATCCTGCTCGAAGACCGCCAGATCAGCAAGATCATTGCCTCTTATGTAGGCGAGAACGCGCTGTTCGAGCGGCAGATGCTGAATGATGAAATCGAAGTGGTGCTGACGCCGCAGGGGACGTTGGCGGAAAAGATGCGCGCAGCTGGCGCAGGTATCCCGGCGTTCTTCACGGCCACCGGGTACGGCACGCCGATTGGTGAAGGCAAGGAAGTGCGTGAGTTCGACGGTCGTCACTATATCCTCGAAGAGGCCATCAAGGGTGACTTCGCCATCGTCAAAGGGTGGAAAGCCGATCGTTACGGCAACGTCGTGTACCGTCACACTGCCCAGAACTTCAATCCCATGGCCGCCACTGCTGGCAAGATTACCGTGGTAGAAGTAGAGGAGATCGTTGAGCCAGGCGAACTGGAGCCCAGTCAGATCCATACTCCCGGCATTTATGTGGATCGCATCATTCAGGGCACGTTCGAGAAACGTATCGAGCAGCGCACCGTGCGCAGCTAATCAGTTTGCCTATTTTCCATTACTGCTCAACGACAAGAGGTGGCACCATGGCTTTGACACGCGAACAAATGGCACAGCGAGTGGCTCGTGAACTCCAGGACGGGTTCTATGTGAATCTGGGAATCGGCATTCCCACGCTGGTGGCCAACTATATCCCCGACGGCATGGATGTCATGCTGCAGTCGGAAAACGGCTTGCTGGGCATGGGGCGCTTTCCTACCGAGGAAGAAGTCGACCCTGACATGATCAATGCGGGCAAGCAGACCGTGACGGCGCGTCCCGGCGCGGCCATTTTCTCGTCAGCCGAATCCTTCGCCATGATTCGTGGTGGGCATGTGGACTTGACCGTGCTCGGCGCTTTCGAAGTGGACCAGGAGGGCAATATTGCGTCCTGGATGATTCCCGGCAAGCTCATCAAGGGCATGGGCGGCGCCATGGATCTGGTGGCGGGCGCAGAGAACATCATCTGCACCATGACTCACGCTTCCAAGCATGGTGAGTCCAAGCTACTGGAAAAATGCTCGCTGCCGCTGACCGGTGCTGGCTGTATCAACCGTGTTCTGACCGACCTGGCTTATCTTGAAATCAAGGACGGCGCGTTCATTCTCAAGGAGCGTGCGCCTGGGGTCAGCGTCGAGGAGATCGTCGAAAAGACCGCGGGCAAGCTGATCGTCCCCGACCATGTGCCAGAAATGACCTTCGACGCATGACGTGGGTGGCGTGGGTCAACGCGACTCACGCCATTTCGCAGCGGGCATGGAACGGCAGCAGAATTTCCGCTAGCCGTTTGTGATCATCTTCCACGTGGCGTTGTGTCAGTGAAAGCCCCCCGAGGCAAAGGCGGTGCTCATCGCCTTCGCTGAAGACGATTTTCTGCGGCATGGCGGGATAGAAGCGATGATCCAGCAGGCTGGACACCGAAAATACCCCGTTTTGTTGGCTATCGAGGGCATGCAGCCCCACGTGTTCCAGCTGTAGGCCCAGTGCGTCCAGCGAGGCATCCAGCGTGGCGCAATCGAATCCGGCATGATGCAGGCGTGGTCCCATGACGGCCAGCCAGGCAGCCAATGGGTGTGCCGTATACAGCTGTTGATAGAGTGCCCAGCTTGGCATGGGCCACGGACGCCCTCGGCACAGCAGGTTGTGGCCCTTGCAGTCGGCAGGGTGGCTCTGCTGTATCAGAGCGGTCAGGGCTTCTCTGGGTGTTCTGGAGAGCGCCCCGACCTGCAGCTCCGCCAGCACCAGCCAGCTACTGTCATCGTTGGGTGCCAGCAGGTGAATCAGTAACCCTTTGTCAGCCATGGCGTAGTGGCCAACGGAACGATAGCCCATTCTGGCCAAGGGGGCGCTAAGCGCACTGGTAGCGAAAGGGCCATGGTTTAGCGTTACCAGCGTCAGGTATTCTGCGCTGGTGCTGATGGGCCATAGCCTGAGTGCACCGATATCCGGATGATTGTGGATATAGTCCAGCCAAAGCTGTTGTAAAAACTCCTCGCGCTGCATCGGTATTCCTCGCCGCCTACTGGCCTGGGTAAAACGAACACGGTTATCGAACGCTTAGTATAGGCAAGCGAGCCTTGGCGGCTTCAACGCGAATCGATGGAGGTTTTAACGCCGGATGATCAGGCAGGGTCAGGAGGCAAGCAGCTGCTTGTCGCGAACGAACTGGTCGAACTCGGTGTAACCGCCCACGTGCTGCTGGTCGATGAAGACTTGCGGCACGGTGTGGATGGGCTTGCCAGCCGTTTTGGCAATATCTTCCTTGGTAACGCCTTCGGAAGGCATGTCGACGTAGCGATAGCCTTCGATCTTGCCACTGTTTTCCAGATGCTCGGCAAGCTGTTTGGCGCGTACACAGAAGGGGCAGGACATACGCCCAAAAATAACCACGAACATGGTAATGACTCCGTTGAATGAGGTATGACTTGTACAGTAGCGCCCATTGTGGCGTAGCCCGGCGTGTTTCGCCAATAGCAGCACACTACGCTATCCATAAAGCTCTACAATGGACGTCACGCGATTGGTGCATTTACAGGAGCATGCTTATGCAAGTCTTGCAGGCCCGCGACTATGGCTATCTGGCCGAGTTGGCGATCAGCTATCGAGACGCATCGTTAGCGGCGCTGAAAAAGGAGGCCCATTACAACCCTCGATTGAGCGTCGATGCGCTGTGTTTTCAATACGGCGAGGTGCGAATCAACGGCGCCAGCACCCTGGTCGGTGCGCTGATTACCCCATGTGCATTATGGATGCTGGTGGTGCCCGAACAGGCAACGCTGTCGGCCCCCCTGGAAGAGAGCCTGGTGGTGTCCTTGCCGTCTGGCCGTTATCGGATGACGCTCGAGCGCTTGCCGAACGGTATCGAATTCTATCAGCGATGCATTCTGAACGACCTGAGCGAGCTGGAGAGCCTGCAAGAGGCGTCTCGGCTTGCCCAGCGCATGATGGAGCAGTTGATGTCACCTGCTACTCTCTGAGTTTACTCGGTAGAAGGCAGAAGCCCGAGACTGCACCTATAATTTTAAGCGTTTATACCTTCATTTCAGTCGATTCGATAAAAGGAAGCCTGCATGTCAGCAGATAAAGCGTCAACGCCCCGTGTTGCAGTCGTCACCGGTACCAGCAGCGGTATTGGTGCCGCCGTGGTCCAGCATTTTTGCGAGCAGGGTCACCAGGTCTTGGCAGTGGATTTCAATGAGGCAGGTCAGGAGGTGGCCGATCAGGCCGGTGCGGCGTTCTACAAGGCCGATTTGACCGACCCGGACGCCTGCCGTGGTGCCATTGCCGACGCCGTGAAGCGCTTTGGTGGCGTGGATATCCTGGTGAACAATGCCGGTATTCAGCACGTGGCGGCCATCGAGTCTTTTCCAGAGGAGAAGTGGCGGCAAATCATCGACCTGATGCTCACCGCGCCTTTCCTGCTGACTCAGGCGGCCTGGCCGCACATGCGTCAGAAAGGGTGGGGGCGAGTCATCAATATCGCCTCTATCCATGCTCAGGTGGCGTCACCCGGCAAGGCCGCCTACATCAGTGCCAAGCACGGCATGATCGGTCTGACCAAGACGGCGGCCCTCGAAGGGGGTGAGCAGGGCATCACGGCCAATGCCATTTGTCCGGCCTACGTCAAGACGCCGCTGGTCGACAATCAGATTGCCGACCAGGCAAAGCTCAATAATATGGGTGAGCAGGAAGTGATCGAGAAGATCATGCTGAAAAACGCCGCGGTAAAACGCCTGATCGAGCCTTCCGAAGTGGCCCAGCTAGTCGCCTATCTGGCGTCGGATGCTGCGGGCGCAGTGACCGGTGCCAGCTGGAACATCGACCTGGGCTGGACCGCCCACTAACGGCGTACCGGGCGCTTCTGCAGCTTGCGCTGAAGCGTCCGGCGATGCATGCCAAGGGCTCTTGCCGTGGCCGAAATGTTGCCATCGTGCTCCTGTAGCACTTTCTGGATGTGTTCCCAGGTAATGCGGTTGATCGAGGGCGGGTTGTCGGCCAGCTCCACGTTGGGGTCGGCTTCCGGGTGCTCGAAGGCCGCCATGACGTCATCGGCGTCGGCGGGTTTGCACAAGTAGTTGATGGCTCCCAGCTTGATGGCTTCGACGGCGGTGGCAATGCTGGAGTAGCCGGTGAGTACGACGATACGGCAGCCCGGCACGGTGTTGAGCAGCTCGGGCAGCAGTTTGAGCCCCGAGCTGTGCTCGAGCTTCAAATCCAGTGTGGCCATGGTGGGCAGGAACTGCGCGGCGGTCGCCATGGCTTGGTCGGCGTCATGGGCCACCATCACCTCGAAGCCACGGCGCGTCAACGCGCGGCTCAGTACGTGACAGAGCATTTCATCATCATCCACGATCAACAGGCGCTGGTCTTGGTTCTGCATGGCATCCTCGATGGTCTGACTTGGCACTGATGGCAGGCTAGCCCGGTGCGGAGCAGCGTGGCAGCGTCACTTCCGTCAGTGTTCCCCCTTCCGGGTGATTATACAGGCTGACACCGCCACCAAACCGATTGATCGTGGCGTGCGTCAAAAAAAGCCCGATGCCCATTCCCTTGCTCTTGGTCGACACGAAGGTGTCGCCCAGCTGGTCGGCAATCGACATGGCGATACCGGGGCCATGGTCGCGGATATCGATCACGACGCTTTCCTCGTGCCAATCCAGGCGAATGGCGATGTGCTCGGGGTTGGCGTCGGCGGCGTTGTTGAGCAGGTTGGTGAGCGCCTGATCGAGGGTGGCGTCCACGGCAATCCACGGCCGTCCCCGCCGCTCGGCCACGTCGAAATGGTGGTTGACGTCAGGACGAATCACCAGCCAGCGCTGAACCACGCCGGCCAGCCATATCTCGGCATCGAGGATTTCCGGTTCGGCCATGCGGCGTCGGTCGGCGTTGTTGACCAGGTGCTGCAGCCGGGATTTGCAGATATCCACCTGCTGACGCAGCAGTGCGATGTCATCGGCGAGCGCAGAGCCTTGCGCTACATCGGTCTGCATCTCCTTCAACAGCACGGCCATGGTCGACAGCGGCGTGCCCAGCTCATGGGCGGTGCCAGCGGCCTGAGTGGCCACTGCCAGCACCTGCTCGTTGCGTAGCGCGGCTTCCCGGGTGCGTGACAGTGCCTTGTCGCGGCTGCGTAGGGCATGGGCCATCTTGTAGATGAAAAAAGTCACGAGCCCTGCCGACAGGCCAAAATTGAGCCACATGCCCAGCACGTGCAGGCTTAAAGGGCCGTCACTGCTGATATGACCTAGCTGCGGAATGGGGTGGTAGAAAAACATCAGGAAGGTATAGCCGCCCATGGCACAGGCAGCAATGATCCAGGCATGTCGCCACGGCAGCGTGGCAGCGGCAATGGTCACCGGCACCAGGTAGTAGGTGATGAAAGGGTTGGTAGACCCCCCGGAAAAATAGAACAGCAGCGTCAGGCCGGTAATGTCTGCCAGCAGGTGGGCCAGATACTCGATATGGGTGACCGCCCTGGGGCGGCCCAGCCGCCACCAGGTGGCAATGTTCAGCATGCCCATGGCAATGACTACGCTGACCACCGCCGTGACCGGCAGATTGAACGCCAGCAGCTCGATGCCGACGATGATCGCCATCAGAAAGCCCGTCCAGGTAATCCCCCGGACGATGGTCAGCCGGACCAGATTGCGGTTGGGCGTGGAGAGCGGTAGGGGCAGGGCGGTAGCCATGGACGATTACTTGTTCGATGTCTTGACGCTATGAATCACGAACTTGATGAATAGCGTCATGACGAAGGTTAACCAACCCGCCGATGCCAGCAGGTTGAACAGCAATATCTTGGGTGGCAGCCAGGCACTCCCCAACAGCGTTTCCAGCAGGATATGGAAAAACATGGCCAGCAACAGGGGCAGGGCCAGGGTATGCATCCACATGTCGGTGCGCCGCTTGCGGATATGGTAACGCATCAGCAGGTAGCGCAGCGGTCGGTGTGCCCAACTGAACAGCAGCAGCGCGCCTACCACGAACAACATGGCCAGCGTCGGCTCGGTACTTTGTTGATACATGGAAATGGAGATCGACCAGGCAAGGCCTAGCCACACCAACCCCTCTATGCTGGCAATGACATCCGCATAGCGTCGTACGTTCTGCATAAACAACAGCATCCTTGGTCTTACAACGTGGCGTCATGATACGACACTTGGCTGGGCCTGTGGGGGTCGTGTGCAGATTTATCCCGCGGGGCGATTGGGTATACTGTGCAGCCGTGACACCCCTCTTTCACTTTCAAGACAGGACTTGCCGTGGACGCTATCACGATCACTCGCCCCGACGATTGGCACCTTCACCTTCGCGACGACGAGGCGCTGAATGCGGTGGTAGGCCATACCGCAGCCCAGATGGGGCGGGCCATCATCATGCCCAACCTCAAACCGCCGGTGACCACGACCGAGCAGGCCATGGCCTATCGTGAACGTATCCTGGCGGCCTTGCCGGCGGGTAGTGCGTTCGAGCCGCTGATGGTGCTATACCTCACCGATACGACGCCCGCAGAAGAGATCGAACGGGCTGTCGCCAGCGGTGTGGTCAAAGCGGTCAAGCTCTATCCGGCGGGGGCAACGACCAACTCGGCTTCCGGCGTCACCAATATCGCTCATTGCGACGCGGCCATTGCCACCATGGCGCGGCTGGGAATGCCGTTGCTGGTCCATGGCGAAGTGACCGACCATGATATCGACATCTTCGACCGTGAAGCCGTGTTCATCGAGCGCGTCATGAAACCTCTGTTGGCTCGTCACCCGACGTTGAAGGTCGTGTTCGAACACATTACGACGCAGCAGGCCGCTGAATTCGTCGCTGACGCGTCGGACAATGTCGCAGCGACCATCACCGCTCACCACCTATTGTTCAATCGTAACCAGATGCTGGCCGGGGGCATTCGTCCTCACTACTACTGCCTGCCAATCCTGAAACGTGAGCAGCATCGTCAAGCGCTGTTGAAAGCGGCCACCAGCGGCAGTGCGAAATTCTTCCTGGGAACCGACAGTGCTCCTCACGCCAAGGGTGATAAGGAGTCAAGCTGTGGCTGCGCCGGCGCCTATACGGCACCTGCCGCTATCGAGCTTTACGCCATGGCGTTCGAGTCGGTTGGGGCACTGGACAAGCTGGAGGCCTTTGCCAGCCTGAATGGGCCGCGTTTTTATGGGCTGGCGCCCAATGGCGACACGATTACGTTGGTGCGCCGTGATTGGCAACTGCCGGAAAGCTACCCTTATACCGCAGGGCAGACCATCGTGCCTTTGCAGGCGGGTGAAACCCTGGCGTGGCAGATGGAGGCGTAAGAGGTCAGTCCCCATCGCCTGGCGGCGATGGGGGTTTCAGAGTCATTCGCTGGCCAGCTTCGACAGCATCTGGTTGACCATGCGTGAAGAGTGGTCGGCGGCCACTTCGAGGAACTGCTCGAAAGAGAGGTGGTTGTCACCGCTGCCCGGGATGTCGGACAGGGCGCGAATCACCACGAAGGGGCAGCCATACAGATGACAGGTCTGGGCAATGGCGGCACCCTCCATCTCGACCGCCAGCATGGTGGGGAACTGGGCGCGGGTCCTGGCTACCCGCTCCGGGTCGGCCATGAATGAATCGCCGGTGGCGACCATGCCTTCTCGCACCGTCACTTCGCCCAGGGCTGCAATGGCGCTGCGTGCCACGCTGCGCAGGTGTTCGCTGGCCGGGTAAGCCTCGGGCATGCCGGGCACCTGTCCCAGGGCATAGCCAAAGACCGTGGCATCTACGTCATGGTGGCGCACTTCGTCCGAAATGATCACATCGCCAATGGCCAGGTCTGTGGCAAACCCGCCTGCAGACCCGGTGTTGATGATGGCGTCTGGCTGGTAGCGTTCCAGCAGAATGGCGGTTCCCACAGCGGCGTTCACCTTGCCGATGCCGGATTGGAGAATGACCACCTCCAGGCCATGCAGCGTGCCGGTATGAAACACGAAGCCTGCATGCTCGGCACGCTCAGCGCTCGCCAGTTGGCTCGCCAGAATGTTCACTTCTTGCGCCATGGCGCCAATGATACCAATACGTTGCACCGTGATATTCTCCGCGGGTCGGTGGGGATAAGGCGTTCGTTGCCGGGTTCAATGCTGCTGATCGTGTCGCTCAGCGGCTTCCAGCGTGTTTTCGAGCAGAGTGGCTACCGTCATGGGGCCTACGCCGCCGGGCACGGGAGTAATGTAGCTGGCGCGCTCGACCGCTGCGGTAAAGTCCACGTCGCCAATCAGACGGCCATCGTCCTGGCGGTTGATGCCCACATCGATGACGACCGCGCCGGGTTTGATCCATTCACCCTTCACGATACCCGGTTTTCCGACGGCGACCACCACCAGGTCTGCACGGCTGACGTGGCTTGCCAGGTCGCGTGTAAAACGGTGGCAGACCGTCGTTGTGCAGCCTGCCAGCATAAGTTCTAGCGCCATGGGGCGACCGACGATATTGGAGGCGCCGACGACCGTGGCATCCATGCCGCGTACGGCAATGCCGCTTTGCGTCAGCAGGGTCATGATGCCCTTGGGTGTGCAGGGGCGTAGAGAAGGCAGCCGCTGGGCCAGGCGGCCAAGGTTGTAGGGGTGGAAGCCATCTACGTCCTTGTCGGGCCGGATGCGCTCCAGAATGGGGCCGGCATCGAGATGTGCCGGCAAAGGGAGCTGCACCAGGATGCCGTCGACGCTGGGGTCGGCGTTGAGTTCGTCTACCAGCGCTTCGAGGGCGGATTGTGAGGTATCCGAGGGCAGGGCGTGTTGGAAAGAGAGAATGCCTGCCTGCTCACAGGCGCGGTGCTTGTTATTGACATAGACATGTGAGGCTGGGTCCTCGCCGACCACGACCACGGCTAGTCCGGGCGCACGCACACCTTCCTGCTGACGTGCCTGAATGCGGGCGGCAACGCGTTGACGGACATGAGCGGCGATGGCTTTACCATCGATGAGTTGGGCGGTCATGTAGTGAGATCCCTATTGAAAATGGAGAAGCGAACAAAAGATATGGCTCGGCAAGCGAGCAATTCGGCTGTGCAATTTTCGCATGGCCGGGCGGTCAGGCAAAGCATCGATCGAATCAAACGCTTTAAGTGTTGACTTTAGAATCAGAAATAGTAATATATGCCTCGCTTGAGACGGGACACGCAGCAGCGTTCAAGGCAAGTATCGGGATGTAGCGCAGTCTGGTAGCGCGCCTGCTTTGGGAGCAGGATGTCGGGGGTTCGAATCCCTCCATCCCGACCATTTACTTGAAGCCGATTACTTGAAGTTAAAAGTAACACTGCTTTCCAGGCTTTGGTTGTGGTCAAGTGCTCATCGGTATCTTTGGATACATTATGTGCGCCCATAGCTCAACCGGATAGAGCAACGGCCTTCTAAGCCGTAGGTTGCGGGTTCGAGTCCTGCTGGGCGTGCCATCAAGAATGCGAAATCGTATTCTCCTGTCGTTATTATCAAGCATCTGTTTTGTCATGGTGGGTGTAGCTCAGTGGTAGAGCCCCGGATTGTGGCTCCGGTGGTCGTGGGTTCGATCCCCATCATCCACCCCATCGACAAAACGTTCTGCAGTATCCAGGTTGTGGTGGGTGTAGCTCAGTGGTAGAGCCCCGGATTGTGGCTCCGGTGGTCGTGGGTTCGATCCCCATCATCCACCCCATTAACCTGATCATGTTTCTTCCTCGAAATTCTCGTTCTACTCTTCTCGTTGTTTTCAATCATCCGCCTATCCTTCGTCGCCTACTGTGGCACGATTATCTTGGCATGACTTTGATGTTACTTCCCTCCGCGCGTGTTATTTCCATGGGTGTGCCCAAAAGATAGCCTTGCGCATAGTCGATGCCCAGTTCGTGTAGCTTATCCAGGGTTTCCTGCGTTTCCACGAATTCAGCCACCGTTTCAATATGCAGGGCCTTGCCCACGGCGTGAATAGCTTCCACCATGGCGCAATCAATGGGGTCCTGGTGCAGATTGCGGATGAAGCGGCCATCAATCTTGAGATAGTCGACCGATAGCTGTTTGAGATAGCCAAACGACGACAGGCCGGTTCCAAAATCATCCAGCGCAAAATGGCAGCCCATCGACTTCAAGGTTTGAATCAGCTCGCTGACTTTCGAGAGCTGCGCGATGGCAGCGCTTTCGGTGATCTCGAAGCACAGAGTGCCAGGGGGTAATTTGGCGGCGCGTACCTGGCGAATCAGCTCATGACAGAAATCGCTGTCGGACAATGAATCGCCAGACAGGTTGATCCCCCAGCGACCAACGATATCGGGTTCGGCACTGCGGCAGCGGTCACTTAGCCAGGCCAGCGTGTTGCGAATGACCCAGCGGTCGATGCGCGGCATGAAATGGTAGCGTTCGGCGGCGGGTAAAAAGCTGCCGGGGGTAATCAGCTGACCATGCTCTTCCAAGCGTATCAAAATCTCCTGATATCCCTTGTGAGGGGCGCACACAGGGTAGATTGGCTGTGCAAACAGGCGGAAAGTGTCGTTGTCCAGAGCATTTTGCAAGCGCTGTACCCACTGCAGTTCCCCGTGTCTTTCCAGCAGCAGCTGGTCGTCGGGCTGGTAGCAGTGGATCCGGTTGCGGCCTGCCTCCTTGGCGCTGTAGCAAGCCGCGTCGGCCGCATGCAGCGTGTCGGCAAGGCGCATGGGGTGGGCTGAGGTAATGGCGACGAGCCCAATGCTGACACCGATGCCGAAGGTGTGCTCCTGCCAGGCAAAGCGGAACTGCTCTATATCGCTGCGTAGCGCTTCGCAAATTAGTTGGGCCTTTTCCAACGAGCAGTCGGGCAGCAGCAGCGCAAACTCATCGCCCCCCAGGCGCGCCACGGTATCGCTACTGCGGACATGCGCTTTCAGCTTGCGCGCCACCTGACGAAGCAGCTCATCACCTGCCTGGTGGCCGCAGGTGTCATTGACGATCTTGAACTGATCCAGGTCCAGGTAGCAAAGCGTGTGGTCGCCTCCCGGCTGTGCCAGTAGTTTGCCGAGCAGCGATTCGAAGGCGCGGCGATTGACCAGTTCGGTCAAGTTGTCGTGGGAGGCCTGATAGCTGAGCTGTTCGGAGAGCTTGCGCGTCAGGCTGACATCCTGAAAGACCACGACAGCACCCAGGGTGATGCCGCTGCGCGAGCGAATAGGCGATGCGCTGTGCTGGATCGGGTAGCGCTTGCCATTGCGGTGCAGCAGCATGCTGGGGTCGGTGTATTGAAGTGGACGATGCTGGGTCAGGACATGGCGGGCGGGATTGTTGATTGGTTCGTCGCTATGTTCGTCACGCAGCTGATAGATACGGTGAATCGGTTTGTTCGAGGCTTCGCTGGCGTCCCAGCCGGTCAAGCGCTGCGCTTCGCTGTTCATGAAGGTAATGTTGCCACTGGCATCGCAGGTGATCACCCCGTCGCCAATGGAGGCGAGCGTGGTGCGGGCAAGATCGCGCTCTCGATTCAGCTGCTCCTGCAGCAGTTTGCGCTCGGTGATGTCGCGCACCATGCCTGAACGTTCCGAGTGTGACCCCTCAGCCCCCTCGCTGACCTGAATTTCGAGATAGCGTACCTGTTGGTCTTCGGTGCGTCGCTTGATTTCCAACCGTGTGCCAGGCGTCAAGGAGCGGCGGGGTAACAGCGTGCTGATGGGCTGCCCAATGAGCTGTTGGGCTTGTACGCCGAACAAGGCCTCGGCGCCAGGGTTGAGGCTGGTAAGCGTGCCATCTGCCTGCCAGGTCAAGACGCCGTCACGCAGGTTACGCAGCATGACGCGGGTGTGGCCTACGGCGCGCTCCAGGGCGGCGGATACTCGATTGTAGCTGGCAGCGATTTCCCCTACCTCGGTAAACGGGTCGGCGTCGATACGCTGGCGCATGTCGCCCTGGCGTTCATGTTGGCGCATGTGTTCGAGGAGCTGATGCAGCTCATTCTTGGCGCCATGTTCCGCCAGGTTGAGTCCCATCTTTTCGGCATCGGGTGAAACTCGCAGAGGCATGAGACGCTTGCTCAGCTTTAGCAGTAGCCAAGCGATGCCAAAGCTCCATGCGCCGCACACAATCACCCCCATGAGCTGAACATGAAACTGCTCCCAGCGGCTCAGCGAGGTGCCCAGCGCTTCCAGGTTAGCCACCCAGGGCAGTGCCAGCGTGCCCCAGATGCCGGTGACAAGGTGGGCGGGAATGGCGCCTACGGCATCATCGACGCGTTTTTTGAGCAGCCACTCACTGGCGGCCACCATCAGTACGCCGCTAACGCTGCCCAGCATGAACGCAGCGTGCAGCGACAGGGCGTGAGCACCTGCCGTGACCGCGACCAGACCTGCAATGGCACCGTTGATCGCATACATGACGTCGGCATAACGACGAATACGCCAGCCCATCAACATGGCCGATAGAATGCCGCCTGTCGCGCCCAGCAGGGTGTTGGCGATAATGCCAGGAATGGCACTAGTCAATGCCAGGGTGCTGCCACCATTGAAGCCAAACCAGCCCAAAATCATGAACAGTGCGCCCAGCATGGCCAGCGGCAGGTTGCCCGCTGGAAAAGGGTTGGCGTTAACGCCGTCGCGAAAGCGCCCGGTGCGGGGGCCAATCACCAGAACGGCGGCCAGGGCCACCCAGCCGCCCACGCTATGCACTACCGTGGCTCCGGCAAAGTCGACGAACCCACGAGCGGCCAGCCAGCCAGGCGTGCCACCGAGTAAGCCCCCCCACGCCCAGTGGCCAAACACTGGGTAGATCAATAGTGCTATCCAGAAGGCTGTCCATAGGTAGCCCAGGAAAGGCATGCGTTCAGCCACTGCGCCCGCCACGATAGTGGCTGCGGTGGCGCAGAACATGGCTTGAAAGATGAACACGGTCATCAGCCAGGCGTTGCTGGCCTCCATCTCCCAGCCGAATAACGACAGCCCCAACCAACCCCCTTGGGAAACACCGAACATCATGCCAAAGCCGATCAGCCAGAAAACCGTCACCGAAACCGCAAAGTCGGCCAGGTTTTTCATGGCGACGTTAATGGCATTCTTGGTGCGGGTAGTGCCTGCCTCCAGGCACAGGAAACCCGCTTGCATGACGAACACCATGGCGGCGGCCCACAGCACCCATAAGGTATCGAGAAGCCTGGTCTCCAGAATCATTGCCATGTGCGGGTCCTTGTTGGTGCTTTTGTCGCTGCCTGGTGCAGGGTGTGCACTGCATTGGTGCTTCGGGGGTGGGTAAATGCGTCACTGTCGGGTGACGAGAGCAGGAATCCCTGTCGCCGTGACGAACGCTTTCAGCACTGCTAATGTGAATCAAGCAAATGTCATGCCGTGGCTAGTGAACTCCTCCTTATTTTGGTTTTTTACGTGATTAAAAACTGAAATATAGGTAAAAACGGTATTTATGACTGTGCAATTGCTCTTTGAATGGTGATATTTTTCAATTCACTGAAGTGCTGCCGGGGAGGGTCTGGTAGCATCATCATCTTTCGGAAAGGAGTGCATCAAAATGGCGCGTCAAACAGTGGTTTTAGGGGCAGGGATGGTCGGCGTCAGTATTGCCTGGCAACTGCAAAAGCGCGGTTTTCAGGTCACCTTGATCGATCGCCGCCAGCCTGGTCGTGAAACCTCGTTCGGTAACGCGGGCATTATCCAGCGTGAGGCGGTACGGCCGTATCCGTTTCCTCGCGATATGAAAACCATTTTGAGCGTGCTGCCTAACCGTCGTGTCGATATTCGCTACCGGCCCACCGGCATGATCAAGGCGGCCTCTCCGCTGCTCAGTTATTGGCACCACTCGTCGTCGCGGCTCTACAAGAAGATCGCCCCGGAGTACGCCTCGCTGATCCAGCTGTGTCTCGACGCCCACGCGCCGATGATCGAAGCGGCAGGTGCCGATGCGTTGGTACGTCGCGAGGGCTGGCTGGAGATCTATCGAACCCCCGAGAAGCTGGCCAAGCGTGTCAAGGAAGCAGAGGAAGCCCGCGATCTCTATGGTGTGCAGTTTGCGGTGCTCGACCGCCAAGGGGTTGCCGAAAAAGAGCCCCAGCTGGGAGAGCAGATCATTGGAGCTATTCATTGGCTGGACCCCTGGACCGTTGCTGACCCCGGTGGTCTGGTAGCGGCCTACGCCGAGTCGTTCGTTGCTTTGGGTGGCCAGCTGGTACAAGCGGACATCACCGACGTCAGTCAGCAGGGGGCGCAGTGGCAGGTGACCACCGCCACCGATACCTTCACGGCAGATGATGTGGTGATGGCACTGGGCCCTTGGGCGGGAGAGTGGATGAAGTCGCTGGGCTACCACTTCCCGACGTTCGTCAAGCGTGGCTACCATATGCACTACGCCACGCAACCGGACACCAGGCTGCATTATTGGCTGATGGATGCAGAAGTCGGCTACCTGCTGGCGCCCATGAACGCTGGCGTGCGGCTGACCACGGGGGCGGAGCTGGATCGCCTGGAATCGCCGGCCGATGAAGAGCAGCTAGGGGCGGCAGAGAGCGTGGCGCGGACCATTTTTCCGCTGGCCGATCGCAAGGACGAGCGTGCCTGGAAGGGCGCGCGTCCTTGTCTGCCGGACATGAAACCGGTGATTGGCCCGGCGCCACGCCATCCAGGCTTGTGGCTGGCATTCGGTCACGGCCACCAGGGCTTTACGCTGGGGCCTGCTACCGGCCAACTGCTGGCTGACATGATGGAGAATAAACCGACAGCCATCGATATGGCACCGTTCCGCGCGGACCGCTTCTAGGCTTTGTGCGAAAACTGCCTACGCTCGCCCATACGGCGTTAAAAATCGGCTTAAAGTACTCATTTACACCTTGTAAACTCCGTCTTTTCGCCGATTTTTGCCTTGTCTGGCCATCGCTCGCCGACTTTTCGTACAAAGCCTGGATGCCAGGTGGCGTTCCGGTTTGTTTGGCACCCGGAAGGGATGTTTGCTAGGCTGTAGATGAAATTCCGCTAGATGGAGGTTCCACAATGGATGTCGCAGTCAGTAATACGGTGAGCACGGCGCTTTACATGAACCAGGCGCAAACTGTGGAACAGGCGCAGATGCAAATGTTCAGAGATGCGCTGGAGCAGCAAGCCGATCAGGTCACGGAAGTATTGGCGTCGGCGGATTCGGCAGCGCAGCCCGAGCTTGCTCAGGAAGGTAGCGTCGGTACGCAAATCAATACCTTCGCTTAACCCCCGCTGGAACAACGCCTTTCTCAATACCCAAACGCCGACCTTGTCGGCGTTTTTTGCTTTGGTATGCCGCAGGCAGGGAGTTGCGTTACCATAGGCGCACCCCGCCACTGGTCTGGCGCTTTTTTGGTTATTACGCAGTCCCCCTATTTAGAGAACTCCATGTCTGACGCTCAATTAGCGCGCGAAGCAGAGCTACGCCGCACCTTTGCCATTATTTCGCACCCTGACGCCGGTAAAACGACTATCACCGAAAAAATGCTGCTGTTCGGAAACGCCATTCAGATGGCCGGTTCGGTGAAAAGCAAGCGCAATGATCGCCACGCGACGTCCGACTGGATGAAGATGGAGCAGGAGCGGGGTATCTCGGTGACCACGTCGGTCATGCAGTTCCCCTACGGCGGACGCATCGTCAACCTGCTGGACACTCCAGGACACGAGGACTTCTCGGAAGACACGTACCGCACCCTGACCGCCGTCGACTCTGCACTGATGGTCATCGATGGGGCCAAGGGTGTCGAAGATCGCACCATCAAATTGATGGAAGTGTGTCGACTGCGTACCACGCCCATCCTCACCTTCGTGAACAAGATGGACCGCGATATTCGTGACCCCATTGAAGTCATGGACGAAGTGGAGACGGTGCTCAACATCCAATGTGCCCCGATGACCTGGCCCATTGGCATGGGGCGGCACTTCAAGGGGGTCTATCATCTCTACAACGACGTGATTCACCTCTATACCCAGGGGCAGGGCAGCCGTATCCCTGACGACAAGCGTATCGAAGGGTTGGACAACCCGGAGGTGGATGCCATTCTGGGCGAAGAGCAGGCCGAAGAGCTGCGCATGGAAGTCGATCTGGTGCGCGGCGCCTCCCATGAGTTCGACCTGGAAGCCTATCGTCGTGGCGAGCTGACTCCTGTCTATTTTGGTACCGCCATGGGTAACTTCGGTGTGCGTGAAATGCTCGACGGCTTCGTCGAGTACGCGCCATCGCCGCAGCCCCGCGAGACCGATACTCGAGAAGTCACGGCCCAGGACGATCGCTTTACCGGTTTCGTTTTCAAGATCCAGGCCAACATGGACCCGAACCACCGTGACCGCATTGCCTTTCTGCGGGTGTGTTCCGGCAAGTACGAAAAGAACATGAAGATGCGCCATGTGCGCATTGGCAAGGACGTCAAGATTGCCGATGCGCTGACCTTCATGGCCTCGGACCGCTCCCACGTGGAGGAGGCCTGGCCCGGCGATATCATCGGCTTGCACAACCACGGCACCATTCAGATTGGTGACACCTTTACCGTGGGTGAAGACATGCGCTTCATGGGCATCCCGCACTTTGCGCCGGAGCTGTTCAAGCGCGTGCGCCTGAAAGACCCGCTGAAGATGAAAGCACTTCAGAAAGGCCTGCAGCAGCTATCGGAGGAAGGGGCTACTCAGGTCTTCATGCCGCTGGATAACAATGACCTGATTCTTGGCGCAGTAGGTACGCTGCAGTTCGACGTCGTCGCACACCGCTTGAAGGAAGAGTACAAGGTCGATTGTCTCTACGAAGGTGTCAACGTGCAGACGGCTCGCTGGGTCTATTGTGACGATGCGAAAATGCTGGAAGAGTTCAAGCGCAAGGCAAGTGCTAACCTGGCGATCGATGGCGGTGGCTACCTGACCTATATTGCCCCGACCCGGGTCAATCTGCAAATGACCCAGGAGCGCTGGCCGGATATCCGTTTCCAGCCGACCCGAGAGCACTAATCTCAAGACTCGCCTCAAGAGGCCTACCCAAACGAGAGCGCTTGCCATGCTCATTGACGCCCACTGCCACCTGGATGCCACGGAGTTCGATGAAGACCGAAAGGCCGTCATCGCCGCGGCCAGGGCCGTGGGCGTCACCGGTTTCATCGTGGCTGCCACGGTGCGCCAGCGCTGGCAGAATGTGCTGGCGCTGGGCGAGAGTGACGGGGTCAGCATCTGCCTCGGGCTTCACCCCTATTTCATTGCTCGGCATCACGCCGATGACCTGGCGGCGTTGGAGGCGCTGGTCAAGCAGCAGTTGACCCGCCCGGAAACCGCCCTGGTGGCGATTGGCGAGTGTGGTATCGATGGTCGCTTCAGCGAGAGTCTCTCGCAGCAGTGGGAGTATTTCGATGCCCAGCTCGGTATCGCGAGCCGTTGCCAGCTTCCCCCTGTCGTGCACTGTGTGAAGGCCAACGATGACGTGGCCAAGCGGCTTCATCAATGGGCACTGGCGAGGCCCGGCATGATCCATGCCTTTGCCGGTTCCTACCAGCAGGCCGCAAGGTTTCTGGATGCGGGGTTTGTACTGGGGCTGGGAGGCGCCGTCACCTACGCTCGTGCTCAGCGCCTGCATCGCGTGGTGGCCAAATTGCCGGATGATGGCTTCGTGCTGGAAACCGATAGCCCCGATATGCCGCTGAGTGGCTTCCAGGGGCAGCGCAATGAACCTTCGCGCGTGAAGCACGTCGCTGAGCAGGTGGCTAAGCTGCGTCAGCAATCGCTGGAACACGTCGCAGCGCTGAGCAGTTCCAACGCTGCACGTATTTTTGGCCTGTGAGTGCTGCCCCGCTGGCGTTAGCTCAATTGAGCCGCTAGCGCCTCAGGGTCCAGGCGCTCAATGGGGTAAGGCAGCGCGTGCAAGGTCACTGGCTGCGCTTGCCAGTAGACGGAGATCTGTTCCTCCGCCACTTTGGTATTCATGACCGCCAGCAGTTCTACCTGCTGTTCGTCACTGAACGCGCTGTTGACGACTTCACCCAGGGCTTTCCCTTCCTTATCTACCAGGCTGTCACCTATCTGGGGTAATGCGCTGGCGCTCACGTGCGCATGCACCAGGCGTTTTTTGACCTGGCCGCGAAAGTGCGCCCGAGCGACGACTTCTTGCCCGGTATAGCAGCCCTTTTTGAAGCTGATGCCGCCCAGCGCTTCCCAGTTGAGCATTTGTGGCAGGAAGTGATCCTGCTGTGCCGCCGTCAACCAGGCGAGGCCGCTACGGATGTCTGCCAACTGCCAGGCTTGCTGTAGTGTCTCTTGCGAAGCCTTCTCTGGGGGTGTCTCTTCCAGCATCAGCATCAGCAGCCAGCGGGCAGTGCCCGGCATACGCAGGGCGGTGCCCAAGGGGCTGGTATGATGCGTATAGGCCTGATCGGGCAACGTCACGCCTGCCTGCTCGAGTAGCGAGGTGTCCGGGGCGCTGCTGCCCACGAACGTTACGGATGTGGCAATCGTCAGCTCGGCCTTGTAGAAAGCGGCAAACTTTTTCAAATGGTTGGCCAGAGGCTCGGCCAGCGAGGCGTCGAGAACCAGCCGATAGTGCTGTGGCGCCAGGCGCAGCAGCTGGGCATTGGCCAACATGCGCCCTTTGGGGGTGCAAAAGCACGTCAGAGGGGCGAAGTGTCCATTGGCGAGGCCGACCTGGGCGCTGGTTTGACCCTGGAGAAATTTTTCGGCATCAGGACCCGTGACGTCCAGCGCTGCCAGGTGCGTCAAATAAACGGTACCGGTGAAGGGGTGAGTCTCGGCGGTGGCCATGGTCTCTCCTGAAGATGAAAGCTGCGCGACATGAAGTGAAAGGCGCGGCAATAGGTTACGCTAGGTGCGGGCAGTGGGCTGCAATTGCAAGCGCACTTGCGCGTGCTAAACTTCAATTCCGCGTATCGGTCTTGCACAAGAATTTTTGCGTCGTATCGCCGATTGATCCCGCTAGCATATACTTAACAAGACTCATTAACACATAAAAGGGCAGCGCATGGCAGTGCAATCACTCAGTTTTCAAGGGGTTTCCAACGCTGATCAGGTGAACAAGATCACCACGGCATTGATGATGCTGGATGGGGTGGACAGCGCCGAAGTAGGGCGTCATGGCGCCGAAGTGGAAGGACGCGCCAAGCGCGACGCGCTGATCAAGGCGGTCGAACAGCTCAAACTACCCATCAAGGTGTCGTGAATGCATCCGCCTATCGTGGTGATCAGTGAGCGCAACCGAGCGTTTCGCCAGCGTATCGAGGTCAATGGCCTGGAAGACCTCTACGCAGACGTGCCCGCAGTGGTGGGTGGCGATGAAAGTGCGCCGGACCCTCACGACTATTTCGATATCGCTTTGGGAACCTGCAAGGCCATTACCGTACAAATGTATGCCAAGCGCAAGCAGTGGCCGTTGGAAGGCATTACGGTCACGGTGCAGCGAGACGACCAGGATGAAAAGAAGGGCGTTTACCGGCTGGCCGTTCAGCTCGAACTGCACGGTATCAGCGACCCTGAGCAGAAAGCCAAGCTGGAAGAGATCAGCCACAAATGCCCCATTCAGCGGTTGATGACCCAGGCCACCATCGAGATCACCACTTGCACCGAGTGACCACCCCAGGAGCCATGATGAGCAAGGAATTTCGTCTGCAGTCAAAATTCAAGCCTGCGGGCGACCAGCCCACCGCGATCCGCAGCCTGGTAAGCGGCCTGGAGTCGGGCCTGGCCCACCAGACGCTGCTGGGCGTGACCGGCTCCGGCAAGACCTTCACCATGGCCAACGTGGTGCAGCAACTACAGCGGCCGACCATCGTCATGGCGCCCAACAAGACGCTGGCGGCCCAACTGTACGGCGAATTCAAGGCGTTCTTTCCCGACAACGCCGTCGAATATTTCGTCTCCTACTACGACTACTATCAGCCGGAAGCGTACGTGCCTTCCTCGGACACGTTCATTGAAAAAGATGCCTCGATCAATGATCACATCGAGCAGATGCGGCTGTCCGCTACCAAGGCGCTGCTGGAAAGGCGTGATGCCTTGATCGTTGTGTCGGTATCGGCGATCTATGGTCTGGGTGACCCGGACCAGTATCTGAAAATGCGCCTGCACTTTACCCGCGGCGAGCTGATCGATCAGCGTGCCTTCCTGCGCCGATTGGCGGAGCTGCAGTACACGCGCAACGACATGGACTTTCGTCGCGGCACCTACCGTGTGCGTGGTGATGTAATCGATATCTTTCCGGCCGACGCCGATGAAGAGGCCGTGCGTGTCGAACTCTTCGACGATGAGATCGACTCCATTCGCCTGTTTGACCCGCTGACGGGGGATATACGTGGCCAGGTACCGCGCATGACGATCTACCCGAAGTCGCACTATGTCACCCCCAGGGAAACCATCCTGGAGGCCATCGATGCCATCAAGGGAGAGTTGAAAGAGCGGCTCGAGTGGCTGAGAAAGCATGAGCGGCTGGTGGAAGCCCAGCGCCTGGAGCAACGCACCCTCTATGACATCGAAATGATGCTGGAGCTGGGCTACTGCAACGGCATCGAAAACTACTCGCGCTACCTGTCTGGACGAGCCCCTGGCGAGCCGCCGCCGACATTTTTCGATTACCTGCCGGACGATGCGCTGCTCTTCATCGATGAGTCCCACGTCAGCGTGCCCCAGGTGGGTGGCATGTACAAAGGTGACCGCTCCCGCAAGGAGACGCTGGTGGAGTATGGCTTCCGCCTGCCTTCCGCGCTGGACAACCGGCCGATGAAGTTCGAAGAGTGGGAGTCGATTTCGCCACAGACCATCTTCGTATCGGCCACCCCGGGGCCTTATGAAGCAGAGCATGCCGGTCAGGTGGTCGAACAGGTGGTGCGCCCCACGGGGCTGCTTGATCCGCAAATCGAAGTGCGCCCTGCCAGCACCCAGGTCGACGATCTGCTGTCCGAAATCGGCTTGCGCACCGCAGTGGGCGAGCGCGTGCTGGTGACCACGCTGACCAAGCGTATGGCCGAGGATTTGACCGACTATCTCGACGAACACGATATTCGGGTGCGCTACCTGCACTCCGATATCGACACTGTCGAGCGGGTGGAAATCATCCGCGATCTACGGCTGGGCAAGTTCGATGTGCTGGTGGGGATCAACCTGTTGCGCGAAGGGCTGGATATTCCAGAAGTGTCGCTGGTCGCCATTCTGGACGCGGACAAGGAGGGCTTCCTGCGTGCCGAGCGTTCGTTGATTCAGACTATTGGCCGCGCGGCGCGTAACGCCAATGGTAAAGCGATTCTCTACGGTGACCGGATTACCGACTCGATGCGCAAGGCCATCGATGAAACCGAGCGCCGCCGCGCCAAGCAGATGGCCCATAACGAAGAGCATGGCATCACGCCGACCACCGTGACGCGTTCGGTGGCCGACATTCTCGAAGCCGCCCAAACGCCCGGCAAGAAGAGCTCCCGCCGACGTGGCAACGAGCGCAAGGTGGCCGAGCCTGAGGGTAGCTATGACGTGGCGTCCATGAGTCGGCAAGACCTGCTGGCGGCCATCAGCAAGCTGGAAGACGCCATGTTCGAGGCCGCCCAGAACCTGGAGTTCGAAGAGGCGGCGAGATTGCGTGATCAGGTGCACCGCATGAAAGAACAGCAGCTGGCGCTGGGATAGGCGATGCCTGAAGGCCCTGAAATCCGGCGTGCCGCGGATCGTATCGAGAAGCAGCTTAGTTATACCGTTATCTTGTCTGTTGATGATTCGTCAGACCAAAGCCTTACGCTCAGATCAGTAGCGTGGGCCTGTATTGGCTGCCGTGGCTGTTTCAATACGGTATACTTCCCGCACACTTAGACGACCGAGAAGGTCGCGCTCAGCACGATAACCGAGGAGCTGTTCATCCATGACCGTGATTCGCCAGGACGACGTGATTCAAAGCGTTGCCGATGCTCTGCAGTACATCTCTTACTATCATCCCAAGGATTTCATCGATGCCATGGCAGCCGCTTATGAGCGCGAAGAGAATCCGGCGGCCAAGGATGCCATTGCTCAGATCCTGATCAACTCACGGATGTGCGCCACGGGCCATCGCCCCATCTGCCAGGATACCGGCATCGTGACGGTATTCGTGCATGTCGGCATGAACGTGACCTGGGACGCGGATCTCAGCCTGGATGACATGATCAACGAAGGCGTACGCCGGGCCTACCAGTTGCCCGATAACGTTCTGCGTGCATCGGTCCTGGCGGACCCGGATGGCAAGCGCCAAAACACCAAGGACAATACGCCCGCCATCATCCATCACAAGATCGTGCCTGGCGACAAGGTCGAGATTCACGTGGCAGCGAAGGGCGGCGGTAGCGAGGCAAAATCGAAGTTTGCCATGCTCAACCCTTCCGACAGCGTGGTGGATTGGGTCATGGAACAGTTGCCCAAGATGGGTGCTGGCTGGTGCCCGCCCGGCATGCTCGGTATCGGGATTGGTGGAACCGCCGAAAAGGCTATGGAAATCGCCAAGGAAGCGCTCCTCGATCCGATCGACATCCAGGACCTTCAGGCACGTGGCCCCAGCAACCGGGCAGAAGAGCTGCGTCTGGAGCTGTTCGACAAGATCAACAAGAGTGGTATCGGTGCCCAGGGCCTGGGCGGCTTGACCACGGTGCTGGATATCAAGGTCAAGGATTATCCCACCCATGCGGCCAACAAGCCGGTGGCCATCATTCCCAACTGTGCGGCGACGCGTCATGCGCACTTCACTCTGGATGGTTCCGGTGCCGTCTCGTTGCCAGCTCCCAAGCTGGAAGATTGGCCGGAAATCACTCGTGAAGCGGGTGATAACGTCAAGCGCGTGAATCTCGATACGGTCACTCCTGAAGAGGTCAGCACCTGGCAGCCAGGCGACACGCTGCTGCTCAACGGAAAACTGCTGACCGGCCGTGATGCGGCGCACAAGCGTATGGTCGACATGATCTCCAAAGGTGAGCCGCTGCCGGTAGACATGAAAGGTCGCTTCATCTACTACGTTGGGCCAGTAGATCCGGTAGGTGATGAAGTCGTTGGGCCAGCTGGGCCAACGACCGCCACTCGTATGGACAAGTTCACCCGTACCATGCTGGAAGAGACCGGGCTGCTGGGGATGGTGGGCAAGGCTGAGCGTGGCCAGGCGGCCATCGACGCGATTCGCGACAACCAGGCCGTCTATCTGATGGCGGTCGGGGGCTCTGCCTATCTGGTGGCCCAGGCCATCAAGAAGTCTCGTGTAGTAGGCTTCGAGGACCTTGGAATGGAAGCCATCTATGAGTTCGAGGTGGAAGACATGCCGGTCACGGTCGCTGTCGATAGCCAGGGCACGTCGGTGCATCAGACGGGGCCTGCCAAGTGGAAAGAAATCATTGCCCAAAAGGCCTGATGGACGATTGGCAACCTGTGTGACCAGATGAGTGATCGGAAGCCCCGTCCCAGGCGGGGCTTCTCCGCATGGTCGCTATAGAAAAACAGCAAGATGTCCTGATGATGACGAGGAAGCGTTAATGGCCTCATGGCTGCTAGGCACGGCGTTCATGATGATCCACGTTCTGGGGATGGTCTCGGCAGTAATGGCGTTGATGTCCAGTCGGACACCCCAGGGTGCCGTCGCGTGGATCATTTCACTGCTGACCTTTCCCTATATCGCTTTACCCGCCTACTGGTTTTTTGGACGCCCCCGCTTCTATGGCTATGTGACCGCACGCGGTGCAAGAGATACGGTGCTGCGCAGAGTCTTGGTGCGCTATCGCCACAACATCAAGCCTCACGTGGTCGAGTCCACCAATACCGATATCAAGGCCGTGGAGCAGCTGGCGATGATGCCGCTGACCCGAGGTAATCACCCACAGCTGCTGATCGATGGGCAAGCAACGTTCGACAGCTTGTTCGAAGGCATCGCCCAGGCTCGGCACTATCTGTTGCTGCAATTCTTTATCGTGAGGGATGACGCACTGGGACGTGAGCTGCAGCAGCATCTCGTGAGCGCGGCAAAACGTGGTGTGCGTGTCTATTTTCTCTACGATGAAATTGGCAGCCGCAAACTGCGAGACGGTTATTTCAAAGAGCTGAAGCAGGCAGGTGTCGAAGTGACCCCGTTTCGATCGTCGCGTGGCATCAAACACCGCTTCCAGCTCAACTTCCGCAACCACCGCAAGATTGCCGTGGTGGATGGGGAGCAGGGGTGGGTAGGCGGCTTCAATGTCGGCACAGAGTATCTGGGGCAGAGCAAGAAGCATGGCCCTTGGCGTGATACTCATCTGTTACTGCACGGTCCTAGCGTACTCGGCCTCCAGGAGGCGTTCTGGGAAGATTGGCACTGGGCCACAGGGGAAGTGATTACGCTGAACTGGCACGCGGCACCCGCCGCGGGGCATGACCAACAAGTGGTTATCGTGCCGTCGGGGCCTGCGGACAAGCAGGACACGGCAGGACTGCTGGTGCAGCAGCTGATTCACAGTGCCAACGAACGTTTCTGGGTCACCAGCCCGTATTTCGTGCCGGACCAGAGCGTTCAGGATTCATTGAGATTGGCGGCCATGCGCGGTGTAGATGTGCGTGTGATGATCCCGGAGCGGCCGGATCACTTGCTGGTCTTCCTGTCGGCATTCTCGTTCTTGCCCGACATGCTCAAGGCAGGTGTGAAAATATACCGTTATCAACCTGGCTTTCTACACCAAAAAGTCATGCTTATCGACAACAGCTCATCTGCCGTCGGTACGGTCAATCTGGATAATCGCTCGTTCAGATTGAATTTCGAGATTACCGCCTTCATACCCAGCGCTGATTTTACCCGACAGGTGGCCGAGATGCTGGAAGCCGATTTCGCCCAGTGTCGACGCGTTACCCTCGATGAAGTCAGCCAGCGACCAATGTGGAAAAAAGTCGTATCCCGCGCCGCGTACCTGATGTCACCCGTCCAGTAGCCGCTGGGCCAGCCGCGATCACAAAGAACCAATAAACAAAGGGAGTGTTGGGTGAATCTTGAAACAAAATGGTTAGAAGATTTTGTGGCACTGGCCAACACGCGCAGTTTTTCTGCGTCTGCCAGGCAGCGCCATGTGACCCAACCTGCCTTTAGTCGTCGCATCAGGGCGCTGGAACAAGCGGTGGGCGTCACCCTGGTGGACCGCTCGACGACACCCATAGGGCTCACCTCGGAAGGCCAGCTTTTTTTGGTCACTGCGCGCAACCTGGTAGAGCAACTCAATGAATCACTCAGCCATTTGCGTGGCCTCTCGATTGCCAACGAGGCGCTGGATATCGTGGCCGCGCACTCCTTGGCGTTGAGTTTTTATCCGCCCTGGATCTCGCGGCTGCAGAAGGGTTTGGGCGAACTGCCGACGCGGTTGGTGGCCATGAATGTGGGCGAGGCGATTCACGTTCTGCGGGAAGGCAACTGTGACCTCATGTTGGCTTACTATGACCCGTTTGCCACCATGCAGCTGGACGCCGAAGTGTTCCCGTCTTTTTCGATTGGCAAGGTCAAGATGTTGCCCGTGTCGCTCCCTGATGAGCAGGGCAAGCCGCTGTTCTCGCTGCAGCGTGATCAGTCGATTCCCTACCTGGCCTACACACAGGGTGCTTTCCTGGGGCGTAGCGTGCGCATGCTGCTGAAGAACGATCCGCTACGCATGAAGCTGCGCACGGTGTACGAAACGGCCATGGCCGAGGGCCTGAAGGGCATGGTGTTGCAAGGAGTCGGCGTGGCCTGGATTCCCGATTTCTGCATCCGTGAAGAGCTGAAGAGCGGTCGGCTGGTTCGGGCAGGAGATGAGGGGTGGGATATTCCTCTGGAAATCCGTCTGTATCGTTGCTCGCTGGTGCACAAGCCCGGGGTAGAGCGCCTATGGCGGCAAATGATGAAGCTGCCGCGCGATTTTCTGCAGGGCTAAACGCCACCCAGGTTGGCCGGTAGCCCTAGAAAGTTCTGAACGATGAAGAAGTGGTCTTCAAACAGACTTTCCGGCTCCAGGTCGGCCAACGCCACCCAACGGGCATGCTCGCCGCCTTTGACCGGCTTCAGGCGAGGTAGCTGCTGGTCGGGGGTCAGCGCAAAATAGAAAGCTTCGGCGAGCGTTCGCCCTCGCCAACTGCGGTGTGGCTCATCGAACAGACGCTGGCCGCGTAGCGAGCCCTTCAGCACCGGTTCCGGCACTTTGAGCCGCAAGCGTTCGCGCAGCTCGCGCAGGCAGGCATCCAGCAAGCGTTCGTGAGGGTTGATGAAGCCGCCGGGCAGCGCGAACAGCCCCTTGCCAGGGGCGGCAGTGCGCTTCACCAGCAATACATGGCCAGATTGCACCACCACGGCATTTACCGTCACGAAGATGGGCGGGTAAGGGGCTTTTGCCCAGGCCTGGCGATACTGGTCCAGCAAATGCTGCTCCTCCAGCAACTGATGATAAGCATCACCCTTGCAGAACTGTCCTACGCTTCTGACCACCCCCGGGGGAAGATCATGATAAGCGCCAGTGCTCAGATAGTCGCCGGTGGCGTCCGGGGAGCGAAACAGCCGTTCTCGAATCTGGCTGGCTGAAATGCCTTCCACCAGCGGAACGCTGACCGACTCCCACTGAGGAAACAGCGAAAGATAGTAGCTCGATTGGCCACGGCTGGCTCCGATCAGTCCGATACGTGGCAGACGAGCCTTGGCGGGGGTAGTCAGGTCACGCACCTTGCGTTGCACATCCCGCACCCAGACATCGTCATTGTAAAGGGCATCCAGCAGGGGCGTGATTTCCAGGCGGCGGTTCTCGGCTTCGTCGAATCCCGAGCGGATCATGGCTTGGCGTTCATTGAAGTGCCAGGGATTGCGTAACGAACGCGCTTGCCACGAAGAGCCGACCATGACGATGACCTGACGCGCCTGTTTGAGCGCTTCGCGGATGATGGCCAAATGCCCCAGATGTGGCGGCTGAAAACGACCAATGAAGACTAGGCAGTCAAACTCATGGTTCGAAGGGGGGAGGGCAGCATCCGGTGTCATGGGGTGTCCTTGCGCGCTGGTCAGTTGGCCATCAGGCGTGGCCATTATGGTCAGTGAGTCACTTCTGTGCAATGCATCAAACCCTGCGCTCAACGGTTTCATTCGGTATGCTTACCTATTGATAGTGATAGTGGCGTTATAAAAAAGGACGCTGGGAATGGTTTTAAAGGGAATAACTATGCTGAAGCGCACGCTCGTTTTCTGGTGGAACGTGGTACAAGATGCAATCTCTCTATGGCTGGAGCGCAATGCCTTCAGCTACGCTGGTTCGCTGGCGTTCTATACGCTTTTTTCGCTGGCCCCGACGATCATCATCGCTGTCACTGTGATCGGGGTGGTGCTGGGGGAAGATGCTGCTCAAGGGCAAATCGTGGCGCAGCTTCAAGGCACGTTAGGGGCCGAGGCGGCCCAGGCGGTGGAACAGGCGGTTGCCCAGTCGCGTATCGAAGAGTCCGGGCTTCTGCCTACTGTTTTAGGGGTGGTTGCGCTCCTGGTGGGTGCCACCACGGTCTTTGCTCAGATGCAGTTTTCACTCAATACCATCTGGGGCGTCACGGCCAAGCCTACCAGCAACAGCGCCTTCATTTTCATCAAGACGCGCCTGCTGTCGCTGACCGTCGTGCTTTCGATTGGCTTCATTCTGCTCGTTTCTCTGGTGCTGGGCGTTTTCCTGCGCAGCATGCTGCACGCCACCAGTGACCTGCTGCCCATCGCGACTATCGTCACCACCACTGCCGAGTCGCTCATTTCGCTGGCCATGGTGACCTTGCTGTTTGCCACTATCTTCAAAGTGCTGCCCGATGTGGTATTGCGTTGGCAGGACGTGCTGATCGGCGCGCTGGTGACGGCGATTCTGTTCACGATAGGCCGCAGCCTGATCGCCATCTATCTGGCCTATACGGCCACCGCATCTACCTATGGTGCCGCGGGCTCGGTAGTGATGATCCTGCTGTGGGTCTACTACAGTTCCTTGATACTGTTGTTCGGTGCATCGTTTACCCGTTCGCTGCTGCTGCGCCGAGGGCGCCCTCTGGTGCCCCGCAACAGTGCGGTATTGGTACGCCAAGAATTGCTTTGATGAACAGGAGGTTGCCATTGTCGCAGTGCTGTCTGCGTGGAATGGTGCCTGGGAAGGTTCAAGGGGCCAGGGTGACCCACGTATCAATGGAACCCCTGGCCCTACATCACGCTTCTGGTCATTTTGCGACGTTTTGACGTATTACCGCCTCAGGCGGACTGCTCTGCCTGCCAGTCAGTGATGTTTTTCGCCGACAGCAAGACGATGTTCTGACGCGCTTCGGGGGTGATCCAGGCGTTGTGCGGCGTGACGATCAAATTGAGCGGCTCTCCTGCTGCCAAGGCATCCAGCAACGCATGCCCCTGGCGGGGGGGCTCGGCGGGCAGCACGTCAACGGCCAGCCCGCCCAGCGCTCCTTTGCGCAGCGCCTCCAGAGCGGCCTCTTCGTCGATGATGCCGCCGCGCGCGCAGTTGACCAGCAGCAGTGAAGGCTTGGCCTTGGCCAAACGCGCTTGATTGATCAAATGTCGTGTGTCGTCGTTCAGGGGGCAGTGCAGGCTGATGACATCGGCGTTGGGCAGCAGGTCGTCCAGAGCCGGGCGCTTATCGGCGGCTTCGTTGCCAGGACGCGCGGCGAAGGTCACTTGCATGCCGAAGGCCTCGGCCAGACGAGCGACTTCCGAGCCCAGTTCGCCACTGCCTACCATGACCAGTTGCTTGCCAGCCAGCTGCAGCGTCGGGTGGTTCTGAAGGCAGAAGAAATCACTTTTCTGCCAAGCTCCTGCGGCGATATCTGCCTGATAGCGCGGCAGGCGATTGGCCAGTGACAGCATCAGCATCAGCGTGTGCTGAGAGACACTGGCCGTGCCGTAGGCGGAGACGTTCTTGACGACGATGCCATGAGCCTTGGCTGCGTCAAGATCGATATTGTTCAATCCCGTGGCCAGGACGCAGATCAGCCGTAGCGAAGGCAACTGCGACAACGTGTCGGCGTCCAGTGTGACCTTGTTGACGATGGCGATATCCGCGTTTTTCAGGCGCTCGCGGGCCTGCTCTGGGGTGCTTTGTTGATAGGTTTCCAGGTGATCGACGGCCTCACGAATCGGCGTCAGGTCGATATGGGGGCCCAGGCTTTCTGCATCCAGCATTACCGCATGAGGCATGTTGTTTTCTCCATTGGCTGCCAAGTGGCGCTTGGCCTTGCCCGGCAGGGGGCACAAAAGGGTATAATGTTCGCGCTATCAACCGCAGTCTTGGAATTTATCCCAGCAGGCCACATATTGTCAGCTCGGCGGCCTAGTCGTTCGCCACTTTTCTGTAAATATCAGTCTGTTGACGTTGTGCTTTTCAGGAGCCCTCAACATGCCTATCTATGAGTACGAGTGCAAGGCCTGCGGCCATCGCATGGAAAAACTACAGAAGGTCAGCGCTGATCCGCTGACTCAATGCCCCGCTTGCCAGCAGGATGACCTCGAACGGCTGGTGTCTGCGGCAGGCTTTCGTCTGGCCGGTGGCGGCTGGTACGAAACCGATTTCAAAACCGGTAGCAAAAAGAACCTTGCTGCTGGCGGTGGCTCGGCTGGCTCCTCGTCCAGCGACACCAGCACGCCATCTCCCAGCAAAGGCGCCGCGGCTTAGCCGCGGCGGTCAGCCGAGGTAGTTGGCGACCCCTTACATAGTCACGCAACAGAACAGGAAGAGACATGCGCAGCCATTATTGCGGCCAGCTGAACGAAACATTGGTGGATCAAACGGTCACCGTCTGCGGTTGGGTACATCGCCGTCGTGATCACGGTGGGGTTATCTTTCTCGACATGCGCGACCGCGATGGGATTGCGCAATTCGTCGTCGACCCCGATACCGCCGAGGCGTTTGCTAATGCCGACCGTGCGCGCAGTGAATATGTTCTGCGTATTA
Source organism: Vreelandella hamiltonii (assembly GCF_014651795.1). Classification (NCBI taxonomy): domain Bacteria; kingdom Pseudomonadati; phylum Pseudomonadota; class Gammaproteobacteria; order Oceanospirillales; family Halomonadaceae; genus Vreelandella; species Vreelandella hamiltonii. The sequence goes on from NZ_BMXO01000008.1 coordinate 114,026, forward strand.
CAGGGCGTGTTCGCCTGCGTCCCGAAGGCACTCAGAACCCCAACATGCCGACTGGCATGATCGAAGTGCTGGCCAAGGAGGTCGAGGTGCTCAACACTGCCCTCACGCCGCCTTTCCAGCTGGACGAGCACGGCAAGGTGGGTGAGGAGGTGCGCTTGAAGCATCGTTACATCGACCTGCGCCGCCCGGACATGATCGAGAAGCTGCGCCTGCGTTCGCGTATTTCGCACAGCGTTCGTGCGTTTCTCGAAGGCCAGGGGTTTCTGGACATCGAAACGCCCATCCTGACCCGCGCGACACCCGAAGGTGCCCGCGACTACCTGGTGCCGAGCCGCACCCATGCGGGTAGCTTTTTTGCACTGCCGCAGTCGCCGCAGCTGTTCAAGCAGCTGCTGATGGTGGCGGGCTTTGACCGCTACTACCAGATTGCCAAGTGCTTCCGTGACGAAGACCTGCGTGCCGACCGTCAGCCAGAGTTTACCCAGATCGATATCGAGGCCTCGTTCGTCGAGGAAAACGATATCATGGGCATCACCGAAGCCATGATCCGCCAGCTGTTCCAGGAAGTGCTGGATGTCGAGCTGCCGGAGTTCCCGCGCATGACTTGGCAGGAAGCCATGGATCGCTTCGGCTCCGACAAACCGGACCTGCGCATTCCGTTGGAGCTGACGGATGTCGATGACCTGATGCAGCAGGTGGATTTCAAGGTGTTCTCTGGTCCTGCCAGCGCGGAAGATGGCCGTGTAGCTGCCTTGCGTGTGCCGGGTGGAGCCAAGCTGTCGCGCAAAGAGATCGATGAATACACCAAATTCGTCGGTATCTACGGCGCCAAGGGCCTGGCCTGGATCAAAGTCAACGAGCGCGCCAAAGGGCTGGAAGGCCTGCAGTCGCCCATCGTCAAGTTCATGGAGAACGTCGTCGAGGAACTGCTCGATCGCGTGGGTGCAGAAGATGGCGACATCATCTTCTTCGGTGCCGACAAAACGCGCATCGTCAACGAAGCCATCGGCGCACTGCGTGTCAAGCTGGGCGCTGATCTGGCCATGTATACCCAGCCCTGGGCGCCGCTCTGGGTGGTCGATTTCCCGATGTTCGAAGCCGATGATCAAGGCCGCCTGAGCCCGCTGCACCATCCCTTCACGGCGCCTTCCTGCACGCCGGAAGAGCTCAAGGCCAACCCGGCCGCCGCGCTATCGCGTGCTTACGACATGGTATTGAACGGTACCGAGCTGGGCGGTGGTTCCATTCGTATCCACGATCAGTCCATGCAAAGCACCGTATTCGACATTCTGGGGATTGGCCAGGAGGAAGCGCAGGAGAAATTCGGCTTCCTGCTGGATGCCTTGCAGTACGGTGCACCGCCCCATGGTGGTTTGGCTTTCGGTCTGGATCGCCTGGTCATGCTGATGGTCGGTGCCAAAACCATCCGTGAAGTGATCGCCTTCCCGAAAACGCAAAGCGCTGGCTGCTTGATGACCGACGCCCCCGGCGAAGTCAGCCCTGAGCAGCTCAAGGAGCTGAGCATTCGACTGCGCCAAAAGGCCAAGGCGGAGACCACAGGCGAGTAAACGCTCTGTCGCCTGCCAGAGGTAGCCAACACCGACGCTCTGCGTCGGTGTTTTGTTATGTGTCACCTTATCTGCCATCGCGTTACCAGGAGTCAGTACATGGAAGGACATCAGTCCGTGGCAGTCGTTCGAATCATGGGTATCGACCCTGGGTCACGGATTACCGGCTACGGCGTCATTGACCTGATCGGCATGAAGCCTCGCTATGTGGCCAGCGGCTGTATACGTACCTCTGATGGGGCGCTGGAGCAGCGTTTGGCGCAGATCTATGCCGGGCTCGGGGAAGTGATCGGCCTGTATCGACCTGAAGCAGTCGCGGTAGAGCGTGTGTTCATGGCCAAGAATGCCGACTCGGCGCTAAAGCTGGGCCAAGCCCGAGGCGCCGCGCTGGTATGCCTGGCCAACCATGGGCTGAGTGTTTCCGAGTATGCGGCTCGGCATATCAAGCAGGCCGTCACGGGGCATGGTGGTGCCGAGAAAACACAGGTACAGCACATGGTGACGACGCTGTTGCAGTTGACTGCCACGCCTCAAGCCGATGCGGCCGATGCGTTGGCCATTGCCTTGACCCACGCGTTCACCGGAAGCAGGCGTGTGCCCTCCGAGGCCAAGCAGGGCACACGACGCTCTTCAGGGCGCTGGCGGTTATAGCCGTTACTGGTCATCTGTACAGAGTCGCTTTATAGTGGCTTACCGTTTTCACTATCCGCGAGCACTCCTATGATTGGTCGGTTAACTGGTTTATTGGTCGAAAAGCATCCGCCCTGGATCGTGGTGGATGTCCATGGCGTAGGCTACGAACTGGAAGCCTCCATGAACACGCTGGTGGCGCTGCCTGCGCCAGGTGAAAACGTCTCGTTATATACGCACTTGACCATTCGCGACGATGCCCATTTGCTGTATGGCTTCGGCCGTGAGCATGAGCGTGCGCTGTTTCGCGCCTTGATCAAGGTCAGCGGGGTAGGCCCCAAACTGGCGCTGGCGATTCTATCGGGCATGGATGAAGACGCCTTCATGCGCTGCGTGCGCGACGATGACAGTAAAGCACTGACCCGTTTGCCGGGCGTGGGCAAGAAGACGGCCGAACGGCTGATCATCGAAATGCGCGATCGCTTTCCCGATTGGGAACAGCGCCATGCCCCGCTGGCCTTGGAAGCGACCAGCGGTCGCCCAGCCCCGCGCGACAGCCTGGCCGACGCCGAAGCAGCGCTGGTCAGCCTTGGTTACAAGCTGACAGAAGCCGCTAAAATGCTGGCCGATGTAGATCCCAACCAATCCACCGAAGCGTTGATCAAGGCGGCGTTGACTCAGCGCATGAGCGGCTAAACAGGCTCCATGTGGTAATCAGCAGCGTGCCGGATGTCGTTGAGCGCCGGCGTTGATCAGACCCAGTAGAAGAGTTGCCATGCTAGAACATGACCGATTGATTGCCGCTGAACCGGAGCATGGGGAAGTGCGCATCGATCACGCCATTCGTCCCAAGCGCCTGCAGGACTACATTGGTCAGTCCCGAGTCCGTGAGCAGTTGGAAATCTTTATTGGCGCGGCCAGATTGCGGGAAGAGAGCCTTGACCACACTTTGGTGTTTGGCCCACCAGGCCTGGGCAAAACGACGCTGGCCAATATCATTGCTACTGAAATGGGCGTTGGGCTGAAGTCGACCTCTGGCCCGGTGCTCGAGCGGGCCGGGGATCTGGCTGCGATGCTGACCAACCTGGAGCCGGGTGACGTTCTGTTCATCGATGAGATACACCGCCTATCCCCCGTGGTGGAAGAAGTCCTCTATCCGGCCATGGAAGATTTTCAGCTCGACATCATGATTGGTGAAGGGCCTGCGGCGCGCTCCATCAAGCTCGACCTGCCGCGCTTTACGCTGGTGGGGGCGACCACGCGAGCAGGGTTGCTGACCTCGCCGCTGCGCGATCGCTTCGGTATCGTCCAGCGTCTCGAGTTCTACAATCTTGAAGAGCTAACGGAAATCGTCGCTCGTTCGGCACGCCTGCTAGGCGTGGAAACCAGTCGAGAAGGTGCGGTGGAGGTTGCCCGCCGCTCGCGGGGAACGCCTCGTATTGCCAATCGCCTGCTGCGTCGCGTACGTGACTATGCCGAGATCAAGGGCAACGGGGTGGTCGATGTAACGCTCGCCGATGCGGCCCTGAACATGCTCAACGTCGACCATCATGGCCTGGACCATATGGATCGTCGCTTGCTGCTGGCCATGATCGACAAGTTCGACGGTGGGCCGGTCGGGGTCGACTCCCTCTCCGCCGCGATTGGCGAGGAGCGGGATACCATCGAGGACGTTATCGAGCCTTATCTGATTCAGCAGGGCCTGATGATGCGTACACCACGGGGGCGGGTCGTGACGCGCCAGGCGTGGCAACACTTCGAGCGGGTGGTGCCCGACAGCGCCATGAGTGCAGAAGGGGAGCGGCGACCATGAGCGATGGTTTTGCGATGCCAGTGCGCGTTTACATAGAAGATACTGACGCGGGCGGTATTGTCTACTACGTTAACTATCTGAAGTTTATGGAACGCGCCCGCAGTGAATGGTTGAGAGAATTGGGCTTGAATCAGCAAACGCTGCTAGACGAAGGGACGCAGCTAGTGGTATACCGCATTGCCTGCCGCTATGCCAAGCCAGCACGTCTCGATGATGCGCTGACCGTAACGGCCACCATGGCCAATCAAGGCCGCTGTCGAATGACATTCGAGCAGCAGGTGTGGCGAGACAAGGAACTCTTGTGCTCCGCCACAGTCGAGATAGCCTGCTTGAGTGCTGATACCTTACGGCCCAAAGCGTGGCCAGTATCGCTCGATCTTTCTGTGTCGGCTCATTAGTCCGCAGGCAGCGATATCTCGTAATGCTAAACCCGGTGAAATGACCACCGCTACCCTGTCGCCATGGCGACACTAATAGATTGAAGAGGGCAACTGTGAACGATAACACCATGTCCATACCCCACTTGATAATGAGTGCCAGCACCGTCGTGCAGCTCGTCATGTTACTGCTGGTGGTGGGGTCGATCCTCTCTTGGGTGGTGATTTTCCAGCGCAGCATGGCATTGCGTCGTGCCAAGCAGGAGTACAATCAATTCGAAGAGTCATTCTGGTCGGGTGTCGACCTCAATGAACTGTACCGTGAGATCCCCGCCGATGATCCACGTCACGGCGCAGAGCACATCTTTCAATCCGGCTTTCGTGAATTCAACCGCCTGATGTCCAGGACGCGTAACGCGGACACGATCCTCGAAGGCGTCCAGCGCAGCATGCGCGTTGCCTGGTCGCGGGAAGAAGACCGCCTTACCCAGCACCTGGTTTTTCTGGCCACTGTGGCATCGGTCAGCCCTTACGTCGGCCTGTTTGGTACGGTGTGGGGCATCATGGGCTCGTTCCAGTCGCTTTCCATGACCCAGCAAGCCACCCTGGCCACCGTGGCGCCCTGGATTGCCGAAGCCCTGATCGCTACTGCCATGGGCCTTCTGGCAGCGATTCCTGCCGTTATCTTCTATAACCGTCTTTCCAACGAAGCCGCTCGCCTACTGGGCAGGTACGAAAATTTTGCTGAAGAATTCCATGCGATCCTGCATCGCAATTTGCAAGGCCGCGATGGCAAGCCGCAAGCCTGATGCCCGCTAAAGGAGTTCGTTATGCAAGGTTCGTTTAATCGCGGCGGCAAGAAAAAGCCCATGGGGGAGATCAACGTCGTCCCCTTCATCGACGTCATGCTGGTGCTGCTGGTCATTTTCATGATCACGGCCCCCATGTTGACACAAGGGGTGCAGGTGGATTTGCCGCAGGTCTCCTCGGAGCCTATTGAAACTCAGGAAGATAGTGATCCGATCATTATTTCGGTGGATCGTGACGGCGGCTATTTCATTACCCTGGGTGAAGACACCAGCAATGTCTCTCTGGAGCAGATTTCCGAACGCGTCATTGCCATTCTCCAGCGTAGGCCCGGCACACCTGTCATGGTTCGCGGCGACCGTAGCGTGCCTTATGGCCAAGTCGTCATGTTGATGAGCACCCTACAACGCTCTGGTGTGGCGAACGTTGGGCTGCTCTCAGAGCCGCCGCAAGATGGCTAAGGGCGAGTCACCGATGGCAGTGAAACCACCACGCGACCCCCAGGATGTCGGCTATACCTTGCCGACGCTTCTGGCGATTGGTGTGCATCTCGTCGTGATTGCGTTCACGCTGATTCGGCTACCCAGCACGCCTGCAGAGCCCGACTCCTCATCGATCGTGCAGGCCACTTTTGTCAGTACGGAAACCTTCACCGATCAGGCGCAGCAAATCACCGAGCAGCAGGCCGCGCTGAACAGTGCGACTGAGCCGGCCGAGAGCGAGCCAGCACCTGAAGCACCCAGCCCCGCAGAGCAGGCAGCTGAAGCAGAGGCTGCCGCGGCGGCACAGCGCGAGGCAGAAGCCGCAGCCCGTGCAGAGCAGCAAGCCCGTGAGCTGGCCGAAGCCCAGGCCGAGGCCGAAGCAGAGGCCCAACGACGCGAGCAGGAAGCTCAGCGGGCAGCAGAAGAGCAGGCCGCTGAGCAGCGCGCCCGAGAAGAAGCAGAAGCTCAACGCCAAGCCGAAGCCGAAGCCCAGCGCCAGCGGGAAGCCGAAGCCGAAGCTCAACGCCAGCGGGAAGCCGAAGCCGAAGCTCAACGCCAGCGGGAGGCTGAAGCCGAAGCCCAACGCCAGCGGGAGGCTGAAGCCGAAGCCCAACGCCAGCGGGAAGCCGAAGCCGAAGCCCAACGCCAGCGGGAAGCCGAAGCCGAAGCCCAACGCCAACGGGAAGCCGAGGAGCGTCGGGCTGCCGAAGCGGCAGAAGCGGCCATGCAGCGCCAGTTGGCCGGTGAGGCTGAGGCGGCCGCCAATGCTCAGCAGGCCCAGCAGGCGGCAAACAGCTTTATTAATATCGTGCGGCGAGCCGTTGAGCAGGCCTGGGTCATTCCGCCGGGAGCAAGTAACTCGATGAGTGCTACCATACAGGTAAGGCTTGGACCATCGGGCGAACTGCTAGCCACATCGGTGGTCACTTCAAGTGGTGACAGCGCCTTTGACCGGTCAGCGATGCAGGCGGTCGAACATGCAGCACCGTTTGGCGAGTTACGCGACTTGCCAGCGGATCAGCAGCGCAATTTACGTCAATTTAATCTGCGATTTACCCCGGGGGATGTCCGCTGATGCAAACGTTGAGCAAAGTGTGGCTTTTTTGCGTACTGCTATTGATCAGCAGTGTGGCAAGCGCAAACCTGACCATTGAAATAACCCGTGGCAGTGACCGTGCGCTGCCCATTGGTGTGGTTCCGTTCGAGGGTGGCGAAGGCTTGCCCGAGGACGTGGCTCAGATCATCCAGGACAACCTCGAGCGCAGCGGCTTCTTTTCACCGCTGGATAGAGGCGCCATGTTCGAGCGCCCCAGCCAGGCCAGCGACGTTCAGTTCGGTACCTGGCGTTCACTGGATGTCCGCTATCTGGTGGTAGGCCGGGCGCGCCAATCGGGCAGCGGCTATGAGCTGCAGTTCGACCTGATGGATATCAGTGGTCAGCGTCCTATCCTGAGTGAAACCGTCACCGCCAACAGTAATGATCTGCGTGGTGCGGCGCACTATATCAGCGATGAGATCTTCGAAGCGATCACCGATATTCGTGGCGCATTCTCCACGCGCATTGCCTATGTGACTGCGCAAGGCGTGGGCGACAACATGCAGTTCGGCCTCTACGTGGCCGATGCCGATGGCCGCAGAAGCCAGCAAGTGCTGACCTCTGACCAGCCCATCATGTCGCCAGCATGGTCACCGGATGGCCGTAAACTGGCGTATGTGTCTTTCGAATCTGGCAAGGCGGCCATTTACATTCAGGACGTGGCCACCGGCCAGCGTGTGCAGGCGACCTCGTTCGACGGGATCAATGGCGCGCCAGCATGGTCACCGGATGGCCGTCGCATTGCCATGTCGCTATCCAAGGATGGTCAACCGGAAATCTACATTCTGGATGTGGCCAACCGCTCCGTTGAGCGTGTCACTCAAAGCAACAGTATCGATACCGAGCCCGCATGGTCACCCGATGGCCGCAGTCTGATTTTCACTTCTGACCGCAGCGGTGGGCCGCAGATTTATCAATATTCGCTGGGTAGTGGCGAAACTAATCGCATTACGTTCACAGGTAACTATAATGCCCGTGCCCGCTTCTCTCCCGACGGTGAAGAGATCTTCTTCATCCATCGTTCGAGCCGGGGATATCAGGTTGCCAAGCAGGATCTTGGGGGTGGTCGCTTAGTGGTGTTGAGCGAATCAACAAGAGATGAATCTCCTAGTGTTGCCCCGAACGGTACCATGGTAATCTTCGCTACCCAGCAGGGTGGTGCGGGAGTGCTCAGTGCCGTGTCAGCCGATGGCCGTTCATCGTTCAGGCTGCCAGCAGCGCAAGGCGATGTACGTGACCCTGCATGGTCACCTTTCTTAAATTAATGAATGAACAGCACTAATCTCTGTTTTCAGGCAAGGAGTCTGATTATGCAACTTAAGCCGTTGGCTCGCTCATTGGCTGTAGCGTTATCTATCGTGGTTATCGCTGGCTGTTCCAGCACCGGCGGATCCCAGGACGGAGACGCTTACGGCAGCCAGACTGGCAGCAGCGTGGGCACGGGTACCTCAGGTGCAGGTGCGGGGGGTCAGTATGGCTCTACTACTGGCTCGGGTGCTGGTCAGCAGGCTGACTCGCGTATTCCTGAAGTGCGTACCATCTATTTCGACTTCGACCGCGATACCATCAAGAGCGAATATGAGTCCGTCGTCATGGCCCACGCTCGCTACCTGCGTGCCAACCCGAACGCACGCGTCGTTCTGCATGGCCACACCGACGAGCGCGGTACGCGTGAATACAACATGGCCCTCGGCGAGCGTCGTGCCGGAGCCGTGCAGCGCTTCCTGAACATTCAGGGCGTTTCTCCTTCACAGATGAGCGTTGTCAGCTACGGTGAAGAGCGTCCGGCAGTGAGCGGTCAGAGCGAAAGCGCTTACTCTCAGAACCGTCGCGTAGTCTTCAACTACTGATAGCGTTGGCGTGCCTGTCATCAGGCACGCCAATGGCCTTTCGGAGCTATCAATGAATCACAGTCTCAAACGCTATTTTGAGAGGCTGTGCGGTGCGGGAGCCTTGGTGCTCCCGCTGTCCGTATTGCCCTTATCCCTGTTTACTGCCTCCGCCGTTGCTCAGCAGCCGCTGGTGCAAGATCTCTCTTCTGGTTCTTCGGGCTTCTACCAACAGACACAGCGTCAGGAGTCCTCGGGTGGCAACCTGGTGCTGTTCAATCAGGTTCAAGAGCACCAGCAGGAAATCCAGCAGCTGCGGGGGCAGATCGAAGAGCTGCGTCACCAGTTGGAACAGCTGCGTAGACAGTCTCAGCAGCAGTATCTGGATATCGAAGACCGCCTGATGAGCAGCGGCCCCAGTCAGATCGAGCAGTCCACGCCCCAAGTCGAACCGGAAGTTGCCGAGCAGGTAGCCCAGGCACCATCGACCCGCAACGTCAGTGACGACGCTCAGGCCGATTACCAGGCTGCCTTTGCTCATGTGCAGGCGCGCCAGTTCGGCGATGCCATTGCGGCTTTCGAATCGTTCGTGGCCGACCACCCGGACAGCAGTCTGACTGCCAATGGCCATTACTGGCTGGGCGAACTGTACGCGGCAGAAGGTGAGTTGGACGCGGCAGATCAGGCCTTTACACGTGTCATCGAGCAATACAGTGGCAGCTCCAAAGTGCCTGATGCGCTTTACAAGCTGGGACTGGTCAAGGCGCGTAAAGGGGAAGCGGCACGCAGTCGTGAGCTGTTGGAGCAAGTGCGTGACGACTACCCGCAAAGCAGCGCTGCTGGCCTTGCCAATGATTTTCTCCGTCAATCAGCCGGTTAATCGGCTTTCTTGGATCAAGGAATCCTCATGAACTGCAAAATCGACTATCAACCAGCGCCTGGCTTGCTTGAAAACCGCGTCGTGTTGGTAACCGGTGCGGGCGATGGCATAGGGCGTGTTGCAGCGCTTGAGTATGCCAAACATGGGGCAACCGTGATTTTGCTTGGTCGTACCATTGCCAAGCTGGAACGCGTTTACGATGAAATCGAAGCTCAAGGCGGTCCTCAGCCAGCCATTTTCCCGTTGAACTTCGAAGGCGCTACATTAAAAGACTTCCACGACATGGCCGAGACGTTGAACAACGAGTTCGGTCGGCTGGATGGTTTGTTGCACAATGCAGGGCTGTTGGGCCGTATCACCCCCTTCGACCAGTACAATCCCGAGCTGTGGGAACAGGTCATGCAGGTGAACATCAACGGCCCCATCTGGATGACGCAGGCGCTGTTGCCGCTGCTGCAGGCGTCTGATGACGCGTCGGTGATCTTTACCTCCTCTAGCGTCGGTCGTAAAGGTCGTGCTTATTGGGGCGCCTACTCAGTCTCCAAGTTTGCCACCGAAGGGTTCATGGAAGTGCTGGCAGACGAGCTCGAGAATCAGCCGCATGTGCGGGTGAACACGCTCAATCCTGGTGCCACGCGAACCCAGATGCGGCGTTCGGCCTATCCTGGCGAAGACCCGCTGACGCTGCGCACGCCAGAAGAGATCATGCCCACCTACCTATGGCTGATGGGCCCGGACAGCCAAGGGGTCAGCGGCCAGAAGTACGATGCCCAGCCGCCGCGTAGTTGATATGCCTGAAGGATGCAGCAAGGGCGCCATCGGCCCCATGGGCCGATGAGCATGTCACTGGGAGCGGTGGTCGTCTAACGCGGCCACTAGCTCCTCGCACGTCGCAAACCAGACATCGGCAGGCCACTGCTGGTAGTCGTCCTCTTCGCTGATGTAGCCATAGCCCACCGCTACGGCAAGCATGCCAGCCGCTCGCGCTGCCTGCATGTCCCTGACATGATCGCCTATGTACCAACAACGCTCGGGCGCTACGCCCAACCGCTTGGCAGCTTCCCATAGAGGCTCGGGGGCGGGTTTCTTGACGCTCAAGTCATCGGCACACAGCAGTGCCCCAGGTGTGAGTTCCAAGGCATCCAATAACGGAACGGTATAGCGCCGTGGCTTGTTGGTGACGATTCCCCAAGGGCGAGCGCGTTCTTGCCAGGCATGCAGCCACACGTCCAGCGGAGAAAACAGGCGGCTGTGTACGGCGACTTTCTGCTCGTAGGCATCGAGTAGAAAGTCACGCGCCTGCTCATGCTCGTCACTGCCGCTGTCAAGACCCAGAGCCAGCGTGACCAGAGCACTGCCACCATTGGAGACCTGCCCGCGAATCTGTTCGAAGGGCAGGGCCGCGAGGCCATGATGGGCTCTCAAGGCATTGGTGGCGGCGGCCAGATCTGGCGCTGTGTCCACCAGCGTGCCATCCAGGTCGAAGATCACGGCATGGGGGGCAGAAGGGCGCATCTATTCGTTCACCTTGCGACAGTGCATCATGTAGTTGACCGATACGTCATGGGCCACCAGGCGGTAGTGTCGTGTCAGCGGGTTATAGGTCAAACCGCTCTGCTCACGCACTTCCAGCGAGGCGCTACGCGCCCAGTGGGCCATTTCGGAGGGGCGAATGAATTTTGCATAGTCGTGGGTGCCACGGGGAAGTAGCTTGAGCAGGTATTCGGCACCGACGATAGCGAAGGCGTAGGACTTGGGCGTGCGGTTCAGCGTAGAAAAGAAAACGTGGCCGCCTGGCCGCACCAGTTGACTGCAGGCACGGATGATAGAAGCCGGGTCTGGCACGTGCTCCAGCATCTCCATGCAGGTGACCACATCGAACGTGCCAGGCTGCTGGGCAGCCAGTGCTTCGACACTGATGTGCTGGTAGTCGATAGCCACACCACTCTCTTCAGCGTGCAGTCTGGCCACTCCCAGCGGTGCTTCGCCCATGTCGATACCGGTCACGCGTGCGCCACGGTGCGCCATGGCTTCGCTCAAGATGCCGCCCCCGCAACCTACATCCAGCACTTGTTTGCCTGCCAGGCCAGCGCGAGCATCAATGAAGTCCAGTCGTAAAGGGTTGATGTCGTGCAGTGGCTTGAACTCACTGTGAGGGTCCCACCAGCGGCTGGCAAGTGCTTCAAATTTGGCAACTTCTGCCGCATCAACGTTGCCCTGTAGGCGGTCAGTGGTGCTATCCTGAAGAGTCGATGACATGGTATGGCTCCCTGAGCAAGTCGGCAATAAAGCGGAGAGGGCAATGCCTTGCCCATCACCCTTCTATCGTTGAGTATGGGAGTATTCTAACCACTCCCGGAGCGGAACGCATGAAAAGGAGCGAGGCATGATGCCCAACCCCCTATTTTATCGACGGTTGTTTGCCATGGAGAGCCTTTGAATGCGGGTATTACTGCACGGTAGCGAGCTGAGTGCCGCCACGGCGGCTGCCGCCCTCGCCTGGGTAGGTCATCAGGTGGACTGGCTGTTGCACGAAGACATGCCCTGGTCATCGTTGGCTCAGGTCGACTGGCTGCGCCGTGAGCCTTCGCTCATGGCGCAGCTGGAACAGGCCTTGGCGTCGGGGCAACTGCGCGTCATCGAAACACTCGACTCGTCTCACGCGCCCGATGTGGTCTGGCTGGCTCTGTCACCTAGCCAACGTGATTCAGCGCGCCGTCTGCTCAACAGTTCAACGTTTGCTGATTATCAAGGCGGCGTGCTGATCAACAACTCGACTTTCCCTGTGGGTGAAACCGAGCGCCTTCATGCGTTGATGGGCCATCAGCATAGCCGTGTAGCGCTGCCTGACACGTTGGAAGAAGGCCGGGCATGGTCCGCTTTCACTCGGCCGGTGCGTTGGCTACTGGGCTGTGATGATGCTCACGGTGAGCAGGTCACGCGTGAGTTGTTGCGGGCCTTCAATCGCCGCAGCGAAGTGTTTCAGCGTATGCCCTGTCGAGCGGCTGAACTGACCAAACTGGCCATCAATGGTATGTTGGCCACGCGTATCAGCTACATGAATGAAGTTGCTGGCTTGGCGGATACCTTGGGTGTGGACGTGGAGCATGTGCGCCAGGGGATGGGGGCGGATAGCCGAATCGGTTTCGAATATCTCTATCCCGGCTGTGGTTTTGGTGGCCCCAATTTCTCCCGTGATCTGATGGGCCTGGCCGATGTTCAATCGGCGCATGGCCGTTACTCCGCTTTGCTGGAGCAGGTCATGGATATCAACGAGCAAAAGAAAGAGACCTTGTTCAGAAAATTGTGGGCGTTTTTCGATGGTAACCTGGCAGGCAAGACGATTGCCGTGTGGGGGGCTGCCTTCAAGCCGGGAACGGCACGAATCGACCACGCCCCTGTGCTGACACTGCTGGAAGCCCTTTGGGCGCAGGGCGTAACGGTCAAGTTGCATGACCCGGCAGCACTGCCGGCCCTGCATGAAGCCGTCGGCCAGCGCGATGACTTGATTACCGTCCAAGGCGACCCTTACCAGGCGTGCCAAGGGGCAGATGCCTTGATGCTGGTGACGGAATGGAAGACTTACTGGAACCCGGATTGGCATCGCCTGGCGACGCTGCTGGGAGAAAAACTGGTACTGGATGGCCGCAATATTTATGACCCTGCTTTTGTCGCCAGCTGTGGCCTACACTACCGGGGAATTGGACGACGCGCCGACCCGATGTTGCCCTAAGGAAAAATCATGTCTGACGCCACCTCATCACCTCGTATCGTGCCGGATGTCGACCAGAGCTTCACTGCGCAGCACTTGCGGCATCGCAAAGGCCCAAGGCTCTGGCCATTATGGTGTTTCCTGATGCTGCTCGTCGTGGCCTTGGCCGGGGCATCGGTGCTGTTGTGGTACGAGCGTGAAGAGCTCCTGCGACAAGTCAACCGGGTGAGTGGCGAGGTCTCCAATCTTCATGCGAGATTGGACTCGGGTGACACCGATGCTCAGGATGAGATAACCTTTGTACAGGCTCAAATGGCCACACTGTTCCAGGAGCAGGAGCAACTTGCCATTGCGCTCTCCACCACGCGTGAAGAGTTGTATGGCCTGCTCACTGACCATGAGGCCAGTGCCTCCAGTGATGCGCTGAACTCCGTCGCTCAGCAGTTCGAGCGTCTGGAGGAGCAGGCTGCCATGCGAGACAACCAGCTGGCAGCGATCCGTGCCTCGCTGAATGCGCTAGAGCAGGTAGGGGCTTCCGGTAGACAAAATCTGCTTGAAGAGGTGTCTTATCTGGAACAGTCCTTCGGCCAACGACTCGAGCAGCTGGAGCAGCAACTGGCCAGCGAGCAGGCTGTCTTGGCCGAGCAGCAGCAGTGGCGTGATACCATGGAGCAACAGCTTGCCCAGCTCTCTGAAGCGCTGGAGGATGACACCACCGCCACGTTTGCAAGCCAGTCCGAGCTGGCGTCACTGGAAGCCGAGTGGTCGCAGCGGTTGGCGACCCTCGAAAGCGATGTACGACAGGTGCGGCAAGCCCAACTGGCCTTTAGCGCACAAATGGAGATGCTGCGTAACTAGCACGCCACACGCCGATAATTTGGGGTTAGGGATAAAGACGTATGGGAAGACAACGGCAATGGCCTGGCATGGTGCGCATGGCTTGTGCACTACCGTTATTGGCGGCTTCGGTGTCGGTATGGGGGCTGGAAGCCAACATCAGCGGTGTCGATCAGCAAGTGCGTAACAATATCGATGCCTATCTGGAAAACATCGACGCCGAACAGTACACCGATGTGCGCTTGGAAGGTGAAATTCGCCAGCGCACTCAGGAAGCCATGCGGGTATATGGCTATTACCAGCCCGAGGTGCGTGTCTCTCTCGAAGAGACTCCGATTGCCGTTCGTATCGAGCCTGGGCCACGGGTGACGATAGACGTACTCGAGATCAACGTCACTGGCGATGCGGCGGATGACCCCCCCTTCCAGGAAGCGCTAGACGACTTTCCGCTCAAAGTGGGAGACCCTTTGCGTCACGCACCCTGGGACCGACTGCGCAACCAGTTTTCCGGGCTGGCCATCGAGCGCGGCTATTTCGACTGGGGGTTTTCGAACCGCCGTATGGAAGTACGTCCCTACCTGGAAAGTGCCAGACTCTACATGGGGTTCGATAGCGGGCCTCGCTACCAGTTCGGCAATACGCTGATTACCGGTAGTCACATCGACCCTGAACGCCTGCGACAGATGCAGACATTCGACGAAGGCGACCCTTACCTGGCGGAGTCCCTGGCCCTCTACAACCAGCGCCTGGCCGAAACCGGCTGGTTCAGCTCGGTGTCGGTGCGACCACGCCTTGAAACCGCTCGGGAACTGATCATTGCGCCGCCAACGGGAGGCTCCCCCTGGTGGAGCGAAGCCGTGGCCTCACAGCCTGTTCGGCCGCGTATCAGCGGTGCGGCACTGGCCAGCGCGCTGAGTCTTCATAGCCGCGACGATACGCGCCTTCCTGTTGATGTCAACGTGCAACCCGCCGACCGCCATCAGTACGAGGTGGGGATAGGGTTTGCCACCGATGTAGGCCCCAGGCTGCGTTTTGGCTGGCGTCAGCCGTGGATCAATTCGTTGGGCCACAGTCTGGAACACAATCTCTACCTCTCAGCGCCGGAACAGCGCTTCACCGGGGTGTATAACATTCCGCTAGAAGACCCGATCCGCGATAACTATCGCCTCCAGTACGGCGTGCGCAATATCGATGACAGCGATACCCGCTCACTGCAGGGTACGGTCGAGGTAGCGCGTCGCTGGGAGTTCGAGAACCGCTGGGTGCAAACGCTTTACTTCAGAACCACCTATGAGGACTTTACCCAAGGGGGTCAGGCCGACCAGGTATGGCTTTTCTATCCCGGCATTCAATGGTCGCGCACACGGACTCGCCCCCAGCGCTTTCCCCTCTGGGGGGATCGCCAGCAGCTGTCACTGGAATACTCCGACAGTGCCTGGGGCTCCGATGCCGACTTTGCCCGTCTTACGGGAGACACCGAATGGATTCGTATGCTGGGCAGCGACAACCGCTTCGTGGCTCGCCTGAGCATCGGGGCTATCGAAACCGATGACTTCGACAAGCTGCCCCCATCGCTGCGCTTTTTTGCCGGAGGGGATCGCAGCGTGCGCGGGTACTCCTACGAAAGCCTATCGCCCCGTAATGAGCAGGGTCGTTTGCGCGGCGGTCAGCAGATGCTGACGTCCACCCTGGAATATCAGCGCCGTGTGACAGGCGACTGGTGGGGCGCTACCTTCATCGACAGCGGTGATGCATTCGATAACTGGGGCCCCGAGGAGCTGAAAACCGGGGCAGGGGTAGGTGTGCGCTGGGTATCGCCGGTGGGTCCAATACGTTTTGACGTTGCGCACCCGTTCGACAACGACGATGACTACCGAGTGCACTTTTCGATCGGACCAGAATTCTAGGAGAGCTCTTTGGCCAAGGTTGATGTAACGACACCCCCAAACCGCGAGATGCTCTCTACCCGGCGTCGTCTGTGGCTGACGCTGTGGAGTCTGCTGAGGCTGGCCATATGGCTACCCCTTTGGGTGCTGGGCCTGGTAGCGCTGCTACTGGGGACGGCGCTTTCCCCCTGGGGGACAGGGCAGCTGTTTTCGCAAGGCGAGCAGCGTGGCTGGTTCAGCTACGAGCAGCAAGAAGGCGCGCTGCTGGAGAGCTTCCGACTTCAGGGCTTTCACTTGGCGATGGGCGGCACTCGGGTGACCCTGGATCAGGTGGAGCTTGTCTGGGCAGATGACTGCCTGCTATCGGGAAGGCTATGCCTGGAAAGGTTGCATCTTTCAGGTGCCGATATCCGCCTGACTGCCAGCGATGCATCTGAAGAGCCCGACAGTGAATCGGCACCGCTCTCGCGCATTCATTTGCCATTCCCCATCGAACTGCGCGATATCGATCTCAGCGACGTTCAGCTGCACTTGGCCGATGGCACTCATGTGGCTTGGGAGCGCTTTACTACCTCCATCTCCGCCGCGCAGCAGCAGGTCATCATCGAACCGACTCGCCTCGAACGCTTGGCCGTTCATCTGCCGCTGTCTCCAGGTGGGCAGCTTACGGAGGATATCGACACTCCGCTGACAGCCGTTGGTATCGATAGTGCCATCCAAGTGAGTCAGCCCCACGACGAGGATCCAATAGCGGGTTCCCTGGCACCGCGTGAACGGCTGTCGCTGCCTGCCATCGAGCTCCCTATTGATGTCGCCATTACGTCGTTGCTGGTCACTGATATCAGCGTGGCCGGTGCGTTTACCTACAATGTGGAGCGGGTGCTGCTGGCTGGACATGCAGAGCGTGACAACGTGGTGCTTTCTACGCTTGAGGTGGATACCCAGGATGCCACGGCGCGGTTGATGGCGGATGTGACGCTGGCAGACGATTACCCGTTGGAAGCCGAGCTGCACAGCGTGCTTCTGCTGCCGGAACTCTTCCCGGCCTTGAGCGGAGAAACGCTGACGCTTCGGCTTTCTGGCTCGCTGGCGGATCTGTCGGCGGAGCTGGATGTGTCGGGGCAGATCAACGCGACCTTGGCGGCCGACGTCGATGTCCTGGCGCCTGATGTGCCCTTTACCGCGAGGCTGCAGAGCGAACGCGTCGAGTGGCCGCTGGAAAGCATGGAGCGTGATCCCGACGCCACCTACGTGGCACAAGATGTGGAGTTGACCGTCAACGGTAGCCTGGACGCCTACGCCGTGCGGCTGTTGGTCGACGCGCAGGCGCCTCAGGTGCCGGATACGTCGATAGACCTGACCGGCGATGGTGACATGACCTCCTTCCGCTGGGCGCCCCTCAACCTGCGTATCGAAGAGAGCCGCTTGACCAGCGAAGGACAAGTGAACTGGGCCGACGCGCTGCGCATCGATGCCAGTGTGCAATTGAGCAGTGTCGACCCCTCGCTATTCGTCGACCAGTTGGAAGGTAACCTGAATGGGCGCCTGACTGCCAACGTTCAGCAGCAGGGAGAGCGTTGGGACATTGCGCTCCCAGAGCTGGCCATCGACGGTGAGTTGCAAAAGTATCCTCTGACGCTGGAGGCCGCGCTGGAGGCCAACAGCGACCTGGAAGTCGCTATCGAACGACTGCTGTTCACGCAGGGGAACAACCGCCTGACGGCTTCCGGCCAGGTGAGTGAACAAGCCATGTCGCTGCAGGCGGATATTGCGCTCACCGAACTGCAAACGCTGCACCCGGAGCTGGCAGGGCGCCTCAATGGTGACCTGCGTGCCACCGGCAGCTTCAGCGCACCCGCGCTGGTGGCAAGGCTGACCGGCAACCAGCTGAGATTTGCAGAGAATCGTATCGACAACCTGGGTCTGGCAGCCAATGTACAAGGGATAGATGATCCCACCTTGCGTATCGAACTCGATGCTCAAAACGTCAATGCCGGTGGTCAGGCGTTATCCAATCTGGCCATCAATCTGAACGGGCGCTTGTCCCAGCACACCCTGAACGTCACTGTCGACGGTGCGCCAGGCAACGTGCTCAGCGCCGCATCGCTCGCCCTGAGCGGGCGCTTCAATCAGGCCGCCGAGCAGTATCAAGCCCGGCTGATGCCGCTGGAGCTGGACAGTGAGGCGGGCAGTATTCGCCTCGAAGCGCCGCTAGATATCGGCTACAACCTGGCCAATGGCCAGGCGAGACTGTCGCCATTCTGCTTGCGGCGGCTGGAAGGTGGCCTGATCTGCTCGGATGACCCCATGACAGCGTCGGCAGAGCAAGGGCAGGCCAGCCTCCGGCTCAGCGAAGTTCCCATGGAGATGCTCGAGCCTTTCCTGCCCGAAGAGTGGCGTTTCGAGGGTGCCACGACCGCTGAGCTGGCGGCCAGCTGGCGTCAGGGTGGTGCGCGCTGGCAAGCCGACGTGCAGGTGCTCAGTGAGCTGGCGATTACCGCCATCAACGATTACGGCCAGCCGGTGGCCCTGCCGGTATTGAGCCTGGATACCCAAATCGAGGCCAATCAATCACAGGCGGATGCCAACCTGTTGCTTTCGCTGTCCGAGGCCGGAGAAATAACCCTCGATCTCTCCGTTAACGACCCCTTGGGTCAAGGAGCCTTGGCAGGCGAACTGCGTGCCAACAATGTCTCCCTGGAACCCTATCGTCCGATGATGCTGGGCATGGACCGCCTCGAGGGGGCGTTGAACGGCAGCGTCCAAATTGGTGGTAGCACACAGCAGCCCGACCTGCAGGGGCAGCTCGCCTTGCGTGGCCTGCGAGTACATGGCCCGGACATCCCGGTGGATGTTCAGGACGGTGAATTCGGCATCATCTTCGATGGTGAGCGGGGGGATATCGACGGCTTCGTCGCTGCCGAAAGAGGCCGGTTGAACATCAGCGGCGAAGCTTATTGGCCAGCCAGCGATGCCTGGCGGATCGGGATAGATCTCAATGCCACTCAGGAGCCCCTGCTGGTGGTACTGCCCCAGTTCGGCCGCATGGAAGCCGCACCAGACATTCGTGTACGCATTACTCCAGAGCGTTTGCAGGTCAGGGGCAATGTCGACTTGCCCTGGGCGCGGCTGGAAATAGGCGATCTGCCCTCGTCGGCCACTTCACCCAGCCCCGATGAGATCATCATTACCGAGCGTGATGATCGAGAAGCCGAACAGGCGCGCCAGCGCGCCATCGAGGCGGGTGAAGACCCCAGCGCTGCCGAGGAACTGGCGGCCACGGGAATGGCCATCGATGTCCTGATTACCTTGACCCTGGGTCGCGACATGCAGATTTCCGCCTACGGCCTCGAGTCTGGTTTAGGGGGTAGCCTGGAAATACGCCAGGAGAGCGGGGTACTGCAGCTGTTTGGCGACGTAAACCTGGTGGATGGCCGCTTCCAGGCCTTTGGGCAGGACTTGCTGATTCGGCGTGGCCAACTGCTCTTTAGCGGTCCGCCCGGCTTGCCCGTGCTGGATTTCGAAGCGATTCGTAATCCGGACATCACCGAAGACGAAGTCATTGCCGGGCTGCGGGTCTCGGGCAACGCCGAAGAACCGAACGTGTTGATCTTTGCCGAGCCCTCCATGGACGAGACCCGAGCGCTTTCGTATCTGTTGCGTGGTCGTGCTCCCGACGCCTCGGGTGGCGGTATCGATAGTGCTTTGACCACGGCACTGATCGGCATGTCATTGGGTCGGACCGGTGGGGCTGTCGGATCTCTGGGACAAGCCTTCGGGATCGATGACCTGACGCTGGATACCACGGGGGCTGGCGATGAAAGTCAGGTTGCCGTCAGTGGTCAATTGACCGATGACCTGCGCATCAGCTACGGGGTAGGCATTTTCTCACCCATCGCTGAGCTGACGCTGCGCTACACCCTGTGGCGGAACTTGTACCTCCAGGCAGTGTCTGGTGCGAATCAAGCGGTTGACCTGATTTACACCTTTACCCGCTCGGGAGATCCCTACGTCTATCCGCAGCAATAGGAGAACATCGATGTCGTTTTTTACATCTCGCCAGACGGCACCCGAAGGCCGCAGCACGCCTATCGAGACCAGTGAGGTGCATACTGTGACGGGAGCGTCGCTGCATCCGCCATTTCCGGCTGGCTGCGAGGAAATCGTGCTGGGGATGGGCTGCTTCTGGGGCGTGGAGCGCCTTTTCTGGCGTCAGCCCGGTGTGGTCGTCACGGCTGCCGGTTATGCGGGCGGTACCACTCCCAACCCTACTTATCAGGAGACCTGTACCGGGCTTACCGGTCACACGGAAGTCGTGCGAGTCGTTTATGATCCGAGTGTGATTGGTCTGGAAAAGCTGCTGCAGATTTTCTGGGAAGAGCACGACCCTACTCAGGGAGACCGTCAGGGCAACGATATCGGCAGCCAGTACCGTTCAGCGATCTTCACCACCACGGCGCAGCAGTTGGCGCGTGCCCAGCAGAGTGCCGCTGAGTTTCAACAAGCGCTGGAAGCGGCGGGCAAAGGGCGTATCACCACCGAAATCAAACCGCTGGATACGTTCTACTATGCCGAGGCGTATCACCAGCAGTACCTCGATAAAAATCCCGGCGGCTACTGCGGGTTGAAGGGTACGGGTGTGACCTGTGCCATTGGCTAGCCCACGATATCCGTTTGAACAGGAAACTAACGATGCGGCAGCGTAGACGCAATGATGTATGGCACAGCAGCCTGGCAGGGTGCGCACTTTTGATGATGGGCTCCATGGCTCAAGCCAGCCCGTCGGATATGCCGACCTCGGCAGAGGGCACGCCTTTTGCCAGCGAACGAGACGCCGTCATTTGGCGTCAGGACGAGCTTAAGGATCTGGAGCGGCTATTGCGTCAGCTGCGTTTTGACCTGGTCAATAATCGTGATGCTCGTGGGGCCGAACCTCGCCTGGAGGAGCTGCAGCAGAAAGCCACGCAAGCGCACTTCTTGCCTGCCTTCATCGAAGGCACCCATGGGCGTGGTTCCGATGCTCGGCCGGAAATATGGCAGGAGTGGGAAGATTTCTCAGCGGGCTTCGTTGACCTGGAAGAAAAAGTAGCCGACCTGGTGGAGGCTGCACAGCAGGAGGATTACCGTGCCGCTACGCGGGCCTTTTCGGACGTGAGTCTCAGCTGCCGGAGCTGCCACCGCGCTTATCGCTACAACTAGCGCGATGGCCTATGCTCAATCGCCCGACTGAACGCGGTCGATGCGGTAGAGGGTTTCGACCTGTTCGAGCCCGCTTATGGTGCAATCGAGGTCTTTCACCCGGCCGTCGTCCAGGCCATATACCCAACCGTGCACCGAGATCTTCTGGCCACGCTGCCAGGCGCGCTGGAGGATCTTGGTGCGACACAGGCTGTTCACTTGCGCCTGTACGTTGAGTTCACACATTCGATCGATTTGCGCGTCGAGAGGCAGGGCTTCCAGCGTTTGGCGGTGCTGGTTGTACTGCTCACGCACCGAGTGCAGCCAGTAGTCCACAACGCCGCACTCGCCTCCGGTGACGGCGGCCTTGATGCCCCCGCAGCCGTAGTGGCCAACGATCATGATATGACTGACCTTGAGGACGTCGACGGCATACTGCACCACCGACAGGGCGTTCATGTCGGTATGGTGCAGCAGATTCGCGACGTTGCGGTGAACGAACACTTCGCCAGGCGGCAACGCGATGATCTGATTGGCCGGTACGCGGCTATCGGAGCAGCCAATCCACAAGTAGTCTGGCTTTTGCTGGCTCGATAGGCGCTTGAAGTAATCAGGGTCTTCCTGACACATCCGCTCAGCCCAGGCGCGGTTGTTTTCCAGCAGCGTGGCAATTTTATCGGACATTGAGTCTCCCGGGAGAACGTATTTCATCGAAAGTGGCAGCATGTCAATGCAGCCAAGGGCATACAGAGTAACGAGTTTTATTCATCTCGTCAGTTCCAGATCAACCGGGGGCTGCCTATCAAGTGCGGCAGCTTCAAGCAAGGAGTAGAAGCAACCATGTCAGAAACGATGCCAGACACCGAGTCAGCCAAAACGGCGCATGATTACGATTTACTGGTGATTGGGGCGGGATCGGGAGGCGTGCGTGCCGCGCGCATGGCCGCCGCGACGGGCGCTCGAGTAGCGGTGGCTGAGGATCGTTACCTGGGCGGCACCTGCGTCAACGTGGGCTGTGTGCCCAAGAAGCTTTACTCCTACGCTGCGCATTTTCACGATAGCTTTGACGATGCGGCAGGTTTTGGCTGGCAAATGAGTGCGCCGCCGACCTTTGACTGGGCCACCTTGCGCGACAACAAGACTAGCGAAATCAAGCGTCTCAATGGCATTTACCAGCGTATGCTGGAAGGTGCGGGCGTTACGCTGCTCAATGGCCGTGCACGGTTGGAAGGGCCGCACCAGGTTGTGTTGACCCAAGAGGGTCAGGAAATCACTTACAGTGCCGAGAAGATCCTGCTGGCGACGGGCGGTTGGCCATGGGTGCCCGAGTTTCCGGGCAGCGAACTGGCGCTCACCTCCAATCAGGTGTTTGATCTCGAACGCTTCCCTGAGCGTTTCCTGGTGCTGGGGGGCGGCTATATCGCGGTGGAGTTTGCCAGCATCTTCAATGGGCTGGGGAGCGACACCCACCTCATTTATCGCGGTGAGATGTTCCTGAAAGGGTTCGATCAAGAAGTTCGGGAGTTCACCCGCGCGGAAATGGCCAAGAAAGGCGTCAATCTTCATTTCGGTGTCAACATCGTTCGTATCGATGCGCTGGAGTGTGGCGCGCTCCGAGTGGAGCTGACAAACGGTGACGTATTGAAAGTAGACGCTGTGCTGGCAGCGACGGGTCGAAAATCCAATACGGCAGGACTGGGGCTCGAGGCGCTGCAGATCGAGCTTGATGCGGACGGCAAAGTACCGGTAGACGCTCGATTCCAGACCCGTGTGCCCTCCGTTCTGGCGCTGGGAGATTTGACCGCGGGCCCAGAACTGACGCCCGTCGCGCTGGCAGAAGCCATGCAGCTGGTCGACATACACTTTCATCAACGTGCTCCGCGACCTCTGGATTACCACACGATACCGACCGCCGTTTTCTGTCATCCCAATATCGGCACGGTAGGGCTCTCCGAAGAAGCCGCCAGAGAGCAGTTCGACGGCATCCGAGTCTATCGCACCGATTTCAAGCCCATGAAGCACACGCTCTCGGGGAGCGATGAGCGTGTGTTGATGAAGCTGATCGTCGACGATGCGACTGACGTCGTGGTGGGGGCTCATATGGTAGGTGAAGAGGCGGGGGAGCTGATCCAGGGTATTGCCATTGCCGTGCGCGCAGGGCTGACCAAGGAAGACTTCGATCACACCGTAGGGATTCACCCGACGGCTGCTGAAGAGTTTGTCACGTTACGCACTCCATCACGCTATTGAACGTTGCGCCACCAGGATAACAGTGCAAAAAAGAGAGGCGAGCTGATGCTCGCCTTTTTTGTCTCGCGCATCCGTGAGGGTGTTCTAGACTCAGTGAATCCTCAGTGAATCGTGATCGTGCAGGCCAGTCCTGTGAGCGGCAGGGCCACTTTGATAATCCTGGATTATGGAAAACCTTCGGATAAATAATATGATTTTTGAATTGCTCATAATCAGCTGTTATAATGAAGCTCAAATTCGCTACAGCGAAGCATAACCATGAGTACGCCTATCAAGCCTTTTACACCCTCAGCAGAGCTCGCCAGACCCACCGTGGCCGATGCCGTCGTGGGCCATGCCGAAGCGCCGCTGTTCATTCGCAAGCCCAATGCCGATGACGGTTGGGGCATCTACGAGCTGGTCAAGGCGTGCCCGCCGCTGGATGTCAATTCCGCATATGCCTATCTTTTGCTGGCAACCCAGTTTCGAGATACCTGTGCAGTGGCCACCAACGAAGAGGGTGAGATCGTCGGCTTCGTCTCAGGTTATGTGAAAGACAATGCCCCTGATACCTACTTCCTGTGGCAAGTCGCCGTAGGCGAGAAAGCACGCGGTACAGGGCTTGCACGGCGGCTGGTAGAGGCGATCATGTCGCGTCCTGAACTGGATGACGTGCACCACCTCGAAACCACCATCACCCCTGACAATCAGGCATCCTGGGGGCTCTTTCGCCGCTTGGCTGCCCGCTGGCAGGCCCCGTTGAACAGCCGTGAATACTTTTCGACCGAGCAGCTCGGTGGAGAGCACGATCCGGAAAACCTGGTAAGAATCGGCCCGTTTCAAACTGGCAGTCTCTGACAGCTTGCAAGGTTAACGGTTTTCCCGCTTGTGTTGCCCCGGCTGCCACTTTTTGCCGATCAGGCCAACCAGACCCGACTGATAAGGAGGTCGCTTATGCAGACCCAGACGCTCGAACGCATGGAATCCAATGTTCGTACCTATTCACGTTCTTTTCCTGTCGTCTTCAAAAAGGCCCAGAACGCACGCCTGACCGATGAGAATGGGCGTGAGTACATCGATTTTCTTGCCGGTGCCGGAACGCTCAACTACGGTCATAACAACCCGCACTTGAAGCAGGCAATGATCGACTATCTGGCTACGGATGGTGTCGTACATGGCCTGGACATGTGGACCAGCGCCAAGCGTGACTACCTCGAAACGCTGGAAAACGTGATCCTCAAGCCACGTGGTCTGGACTACAAGGTGCATCTGCCTGGGCCTACCGGCACCAACGCAGTGGAAGCGGCCATTCGCCTGGCCCGTGTTGCTAAAGGTCGCCATAACATTGTGACCTTCACCAACGGCTTCCACGGTGTGACCATGGGCGCACTGGCCACCACCGGTAATCGCAAGTTCCGCGAAGCCACCGGCGGTATTCCCACTCAGGGCGCCAGCTTCCTGCCGTTCGATGGCTACATGGGCGAGCACGCCGATACGCTGGATTACTTCGAGAAGCTGCTCAACGACAAGTCGGGCGGTCTCGATGTTCCGGCCGGCGTCATTGTCGAGACCGTGCAGGGGGAGGGCGGTATCAACGTGGCGGGCCTGGAGTGGCTCAAGCGCCTGGAACAGATTTGCCGTGCCCACGACATTCTGCTCATCGTGGACGACATTCAGGCAGGCTGTGGCCGTACCGGCAAATTCTTCAGCTTCGAGCATGCAGGCATCACGCCAGACATCGTGACCAACTCCAAGTCGCTGTCAGGTTTTGGCTTGCCGTTCGCCCACGTATTGATGCGCCCGGAGCTCGACAAGTGGAAGCCAGGCCAATACAACGGTACGTTCCGTGGTTTCAATCTCGCCATGGTGACTGCCACGGCGGCGCTGAAAAAATACTGGTCCAACGATACCTTCGAACGCGACGTTCAGCGTAAAGCGCGTATCGTCGAAGAACGTTTCAAGGCCCTGGCAGCGCTGCTCAGCGAGAACGGCATGCCTGCTACAGAGCGCGGTCGTGGCCTGATGCGTGGTATCGATGTGGTCTCGGGTGAGATTGCCGACAAGATCACCAGCACGGCTTTCGAGGAGGGTCTGATCATCGAAACCAGTGGCCAGGATGGCGAAGTAGTCAAATGTCTGTGCCCGCTGACCATTCCGGATGCCGACCTGCTCGAAGCGCTGGATATTCTGGAAGCGTCGGTCAAGAAAGTCATCAACGCTTAATGGAACGGCAGCCGCCTTGGCTGCCACGTTATGGAGTACGCCCATGATCGTTCGTAATATCGAAGAAGCTCGCAAGACCGACCGTCTCGTCACGGCCGAAAACGGCAACTGGGATAGCACGCGCCTGGTATTGGCCAATGACGGCGGCAATTTCTCGTTCCATATCACGCGCATCTTTGAAGGGACCGAGACTCATATTCACTACAAGCATCACTACGAATCCGTCTACTGCATCGAAGGCGAAGGCGAAGTGGAAACCCTGGCAGATGGCAAGATCTGGCCCATCAAGCCAGGTGACATCTACATCCTCGACCAGCACGATGAGCACTTGCTGCGTGCCCACAAGACCATGCACTTGGCCTGTGTGTTCACGCCGCCGATTACCGGCAACGAAGTGCACCGTGAAGATGGATCCTACGCACCCGCTGACGACTGATCGTCGGACGTAGGTGTTTGCGGCCTGGCCTGGTGCCAGGCCGCTTTGCGTCAGTCGTCGGTTGGCGCCACTTGCTCGAAAACCAGGGTAATTTCACCCAAAGTAAGGCCAAACTTGCGCATGGAGGTACGGTTGATCAAGCGACCGTCCGGCTGCAGATACATCCAGTCATCCATGGTGAAGCGAATGGAACGGCCGCTAACCTCGATCTCCAGTGGGTAGCGCATGTGGAAGACATGCCCATATTGACGAGCTTCGACCTGGCCTTCGACGTCATTGGCGGTACCGATCCAGCGGTGCTCATCGATACGGGTGAGCTGCCAGATTCGGCGGTCGGTTTCGCCGTCGTCGAACACGAAAGCTTCATCCAGCGTCAGGGTATTACCTTCGTAAGTGCCTTCGATATCTACCGTGAAGCGGCGCTGCACCTCACCGCTGTAATCCTGCACCATGCCCCAGGCGCGTGTTTGTCCGGTGAAGTAGTCGGCAATGTCCAGTCCAGGCGTCGTGCCAGCGTAGTCTTCGACCTTTACACTGGAGCATCCGGACATCAGCAGGGTACTGGTGACCAGGATGATAAGGAGCATGGGCCATCGGTAAAGACGTTTCATTGTGGGTTACCTGTATGGTCTTGGTTTTTGGTATGACTCTTGTAAAAGAATTTAGCATGGCGAACGAGTTCTGCCTATGAGCGTTCATCCACGTCTTTTCAGGCCACATGGGTTCGCATAACATATATTATGTTAAATAGGATGCCACAAACACCTTGCGAGCCCATGAAAAGCCGCCGTGACGTTGGACAAGCAGATACCCTTCTCCTTATCATTCGTGCTCTTATTGTTTAAGGATATCCCTCGTTATGCGCTCAGGTGTTTTATGGCTAATGGCCGGTTTGTCGATGTCGCTTGCAGGCTGTGCAGTGACACAGCCCGAATCGAATGAGCCCCCGCCACTAAGCGAGGCGTCGTTCAACACGCGTATCCTTGAACTCGAATCCAGCTTGCAGCAACAGTGTCAGGCTTCTTCGGCGCTCAATGAACAGCAGCTTGCCCAGCAGCGCACGCTGACCGCCGACGTGCGCGAAGTGGGAAGCCTACTGCGCCTGCTGCGTGACGATGTCGCCAATCTCGAAGCACGTGGCGAGGAGCCCGTGATCATTCGTGAAGAGTGTCCGACAGAAGCCATCGAAGACGGCAAGACGCTGCTTGGGCGCAGCGAATGGGTCGGCTTTCCCGGCATCGGTACGTACCTCAAGGCCCGAGTGGATTCTGGCGCCAATACTTCCTCGCTGTCCGCCTCGGACATTACGCGCTTTGAGCGTGACGGTGAAAACTGGGTGCGCTTCAAGCTGGCACTCAATGAAGACGATGTGGTCGTAGATCGCGTTCGGGACGAGTGGATCGAGGCGCCCATCCAGCGTCGTGTCAGAATCGTGCAAGCTTCTGGCGAAGAGTCGCGTCCGGTGATCTCGCTGCTGATGACTCTGGGGCCGATCCGCGAGAACGTCGAGTTCACCCTGAACGACCGTACCCATCTGGATTTTCCGGTGCTGCTGGGTCGCCGCTTCATGATGGACATTGCCACTATCGACGTGGCGGAAACCTACCTTCATGAACGCCCCGAATTTCCAGGCGGTGAACCTTCTGAGCAGGCGGCTGATGATGAAGCGGCCGATCAAGACGATACCGAAGAGTAATATCACTCCCCTGCCGCTTTACGCTGAAAGGAATCATCATGTCCCGGTTACCATTTTATTTTATCGTTGGGTTGCTGCTGTTGGCGGGTATTGCCACCAGTGTGCATAGGCATCTGCAGTTCGAAATACCCTGGTTTCCGGGTGAACAGCGGCAGGTATGGGAAATCGAAGCCGTCATCAATTTCAATGCGCAGAACGGGCCGGTGCAGGTAGACTTCGCGCTGCCTTCTCATCAGGCGGGTTACCGCGTATTGACTGAAAATACTGCGTCTTCCGGCTATGGATTGGCGTACCAGGCCGATGAGATGGGTCGTCAGGCGCAGTGGACCATTCGTGACGCGGCCGGTAGTCAGCAGCTTTACTATTCCGTGCAGATGCTGGTATCCCCCGACGCTCGCTCTCCCATTCAAACGCCACCAGGGATCCCCAGCATTACCCCTTGGGAAAGCCCCTATGACACGGCCGCCAGCCAGCTCATCGAGCGTGCCTGGGCGCGTAGCGCCAACAACGCGACCTTTGCCCGCGAGCTCATTCTCGACATCACTGGCGAACGCCAAGGGGAAAATGCCCGTCTATTGCTGACCCAGATGCAGCCCTCTGCGCTGATCGTGCGCCTGCTCAACCAGGCGGGCGTTCAGGCCCGTGAAGTGAGTGGCCTGCTGCTCGAAGATGGACGGCGTCGCCAGAACCTGAGTAGCTGGATCCAGGTATTCGACCAGACCGCCGAAGAGTGGGCGTTGTTCAATCCTGCCACCGGCGAGCGCGGTCGCCCTGAGAACCTGCTGCTCTGGGAAACCGGCGGGCGTGCCGTGCTCGAAGTACAGGGCGGTACCAACTCGCGAGTATCGTTCTCCATGCTGACCCACAATCAGCCCGCTTCAGCGGCGGTTCGCAACCACTACTCCGATGATACGCTGCTCAACTTCTCGATCCACAGCCTGCCCCTGGAAGAGCAAGCGCTGTTCCAGACGATTCTGCTGATCCCGATTGGCGCGCTGGTGGTGGTCTTCTTGCGCGTGCTGGTGGGTGTGAAAACGTCGGGCACCTTCATGCCCGTGCTGATTGCCCTGGCCTTTATCCAGACCACCCTGTTGACCGGTCTGATCGGTTTCCTGCTGATCGTCAGCGTTGGTCTGATCATCCGCAACTACCTTTCCTACCTCAACCTGCTGCTGGTGGCGAGGGTGTCGGCGGTGATCATCACGGTCATCGCGATCATCTCCATCTTTACGGTACTCGCCTACCGCATGGGCCTGAGTGCGGGCCTGACGGTGACCTTCTTCCCGATGATCATTCTTGCCTGGACCATCGAACGCATGTCGATCCTCTGGGAAGAGGAAGGCCCCAAGCAAGTACTGATCCAGGGCGGCGGCAGCCTGCTCACGGCGGTGCTGGCTTACCTGGCCATGAACAACCCCTGGGTGCGCCACATCACCTTCAACTTCCTTGGCGTACAGCTGATTCTGATGGCGTTCATTCTGCTGCTGGGCAACTACACCGGCTATCGCCTGCTGGAACTGCGTCGCTTCAAACCCATCGCCGATGACGAGAAGCCCTCATGAGTTGGTTCGAAAACTGGACCTGGCCGACCAGGCTGAGGGATAAAGGCATCATTGGCATGAACCGGCGCAATATTCGTTATATCGGCCGATATAACGCGCGCCATCTTTATCCGCTGGTAGATGACAAGCTCAAGACCAAGCTGCTGGCCGAGCAGTACGGCATTACCACGCCCAAACTGATCGGTACCGTGACCACGCAATTCGGCGTCAAGCACATGAGCGAGATGCTGGTAGGTCACCACGGTTTCGTCATCAAGCCCGCCAAAGGCAGCGGCGGCAAGGGAATACTGGTGATCGAGCGCGTCGAGGATGGCCTGTTCTTCAAGCCCAGCGGCGCTTCCTTGACCATGGAAGATATCGAGCGACATGTCTCGAACCTGCTCTCGGGGCTCTATTCGTTGGGGGGCTCCCCTGACGTCGCGGTCATCGAAACGCTGATCAACTTCGACGAGAGCCTGCTGGAGTATACCTACGAAGGCGTGCCGGACATTCGCGTCATCGTGTTCAAGGGGTATCCGGTCATGGCCATGATGCGCCTGTCCACGGCGGCCTCGGATGGCAAGGCCAACCTCCACCAGGGAGCAGTGGGTGTAGGGCTGAACATCGCCACGGGAGCCGCGCTGCGCGGTGTGCAGTTCGACCGCCCCTGCTTCAGCCACCCGGACACCGGGCATGATCTGGCTAGCCTGGTGGTACCTCAGTGGGAAACGCTGCTGCACCTCGCAGCGGGCTGCTATGAAATGACCGGGCTGGGGTACCTCGGCACCGATATGGTGCTGGATAGGGAGCATGGCCCCATGCTTCTGGAGCTGAACGCGCGCCCTGGCCTGGCCATCCAGATGACCAATGGCGAAGGCCTGCGCCGCCGCCTGGACTTGATCGAACGGCAGCCAGATAACGTTCCAGTTGCCAAGCGCGTTGCGTTTGCCCAGCATCACTTTGCGCGACGAAGCGAGCTGGTGGAAACGCCTGACACCTCTTCGGCAAGCGCGTAGACTAGGCCCATGATGTTCAACGAGCTGTCCAATGACTGAAGCCAACACGTTACTGCAACAAGCCGAGTCTCAGTGCCACACTCGCGGCGTACGCTTTACCCCTATCCGCCGCCGGGTGCTGGAGTTGATCGCCGAAAATGGTGGCGGCCTGAAAGCCTACGACCTGCTGGATCAGCTCTCCACGGAGCATGCCGCCGCACGGCCACCGACGGTGTATCGGGCGCTGGAGTTCCTGATCGACCAGGGGCTGGTGCATCGCATCGAGTCGCAGAACGCCTACGTTGCCTGCGCCTGCCCGGAGCACGTCCACGGCTTTCAGCTGTTGATTTGCCGTCAGTGTGGCTATGTGGAAGAGCTTCATCTGGACGAAATCAGCGACCAGCTGGCTGCGCTGGCCAAGCGCCAGGGCTTTCATGTAGAGCGCCAGACCATCGAGCTTCAGGGCTTGTGCCAGGCGTGCCGACCTGCGAGTAACGCGTGATGTCCACAGTCAACCAGTACGACGGCGATCTGTTCAAGTCGCTGGAGTCCGCCTCCCCTTCAGACACGCTGCCCGATGTGGCGACCATCCTGGCCTCGGTGCGCTTCAATTCGGATGGCCTGCTGCCTGCCATAGCACAGCAGCACGACAGCGGCGAAGTGCTCATGATGGCCTGGATGAACCGGGAAGCGCTGGAAGAAACGCTCACTACCCAACGAGTATGCTACTACTCTCGCTCTCGTCAGGCGCTCTGGCGCAAGGGTGAGACATCCGGCCAGCAGCAGCATCTGAAAAGCGCTGCGCTGGATTGCGATGGCGATACGCTGCTGCTGCAGGTAGACCAGACGGGGCCTGCGTGTCATACCGGCAGGCGCAGCTGTTTTTACGTGGCGGTGGATGCCCACGAGGCCGCCATCACCAGCCAGCCCTTGATCGACCCCGCCACGCTGTATGGCAAAAAAAGCCCTTGAAGGCGCCCTCTTGAAAGCGCTGAAGGTGGTAAAGAACGCGTTGATCAAGGGAGTGTCACTATTGATGGTCGGCCTGGTTCGGCTTTATCAATATACGATCAGCCCGCTCTTGGGCCCCCGCTGTCGCTACTGGCCCAGCTGCTCGTCCTATGCCATCGAAGCCATCCAGGTGCATGGCCCTTTCAAAGGGGGCTGGATGGCGCTCAAGCGCATCCTGCGCTGCCACCCCGGCAGCGCGGGGGGCATGGACCCGGTACCGGGCGGCCGCAGCGAGCAGCTTTGCAAGGAAGATGATGGCTGCTGCTCAGGCTCCTCCTCCAAACCTTCAGAGCATTAGCAAATTGCTTATCTAATGCTGCTTAGCCACCTGATAGATGCGCTCCAGCATGGCATGCAGGCCGTTGCTCCGGGTGGGTGACAGGTGCTTGTCCAATCCCAGATCTGCCAGAAAATGCGGCTCCGTCTGCTGGATTTCCTCGGCCGTGCGCTCGCTATAAATGCGCAGCAGCACCGCGATAAGCCCAGAGACGATGGCAGCGTCGGACTTGGCCTTGAAGATCAAGCGGCCGCCCTGCTCTTCATGGCACATCCACACGTTTGACTGGCAGCCTTGAATCTTGAATTCGTCGGTGATTTTGTCAGCGGGAAACGCCGGGAGCTGCTTCCCCATATCGATGATGTACTGGTAGCGATCCATCCAGTTATCGAACATTTCAAACTCTTCGACCAGCTCTTGTTGGGCGAGCTCGGCACCGGAAGTGGTCATGGTGGTTCCTTTTCAGGGTGAGTGCGTTGAAGGCCAACATTATAACGGTTCAAGGCTGTTCTGGGGGTGCTGTTTTCAAGCGATGCCGCTGCTGCTGCTCATGCCACTCATGGGCTTCGGTGTGCAGGTATCGGCTGGTGGTATCCAGTCTTGAGTGGCGGGCGTTTTCTGCCAGGTAGCGCAGGCTGACACCCGCCTGGGCTTGATGGGTAATCGAAGTGTGGCGTAGCCAGTGGGGCGTAGCCTTGCGTAGCGCATCGATATACTCCCTCTTGCCCTCTTCTGCTTCAAGGGCCAGAGCCGCATCACCGAAGGCCTCCTTGATCAAACGATAGAGCTGGTTGTCGCTGATGCCGCGCTGCTTGTCCAGCGCGCGGATCAGCGGGCCATGTTCGCTAACACCGGGCAGGCCCGCTAAGCCCAGCGCCTGGCGCCACTGTTGCAGGCACGCCTGCATGTCCTCGGGCAGCGGTATGCGCGCTTGCTTGCCGCCCTTGCCAATCACATGCCACCACCAGCGCCCTTCACTGACCCGAAAATCGGCCATGGTGGCGTTGGCCATCTCATGGATGCGCGGCGCCAATAGGTAGGCAAAGCCGAAAATGAAGCGATGCCGCGCATGCTCATAGCGGCCGCGTGCATCCGCGGGCATGGGCCGTGTATTCAGCCACGTCCATAGCCAGTCCCATAGCGGTCGCTCCAAGTAGCGTTCGATACGTTGGGTCTGATTATTGAGGCGGCGCGATTTGTCGCGCATCAGCACGAATGGGTTGTGGCCTACCCACCCTGCTTCCACGAGCCAGCCAAACAGCCCTTGCAGGATGACGAGGGTCTGGCGTCGGCTTGCCGGTGACAGCCCGCCGCGAAACGGCCGCCACGCCGGATGGTGGCGTGGTTTGGAAGGTCCTACCCACATCTCCCTGGGCTGCGGGTTTTCCAGAAATGCCTCGAAGTCCCGCATCGTTTCACGGTTCACCTCCCTTAGCCCGCGCCCCTGGCTGGCCAGCCAGAGCAACAGCCGCTCCGCTTCACGACGATAGCTCTTCAGGGTTTGCGGGCTGTCTCGGTACTCCGCCAGCCAATGCGCAACGGCCTGATAGTCGGTGTCGGCCGACACATGGAGCGTTGCTGAATCGGTGGTTGTTAGCCTGCTCCCGATATCGGGAAACACGTCGCCACTGCCCTTCCGCTCGGCTATATCCAGCCCGTTGGCGAAGGTCGCAAGGTGCGTTGAGTCGTAGAGCGGCACAGGTGGCTTGGTCATGAGGGTAACTCGCGCTATCAGAGGGCTCAGCATCGCCTTTTTGGCATATAAATTCAAGATAATGTGGGTAATCTTGAATTTATAGGTTTTAAGATAAATAATATTACGCTTTATGTAATACGTAATAATTGAGTTGAGTCCGTTTTTACACGACAATGGCGCACAGCAAATATCCATCCTGAACATTTCAGGCGCGACTCACTTCAAGGATTCAAACAGGCATGGCTCGGAACGGCATTCAGTACAGTGATGTACAGCAGGCAATCGATACGCTGCTGTCTCGTGGCGACACTCCAAGCGTGCAGCGCATACGCGATGTACTGGGAACCGGCAGCTTCACCACCATCAGCGAACATTTCCGCACCTGGCGGGCGGCACGTGAGCAGAATCGTGACGTTCCCCCACCCAAGGGCGTCCCGGAAGTGGTGGCCAATGTGGCGAGTGAACTATGGAGTGAAGCGCAGGAGCTGGCCAACGAGGCACTGTCGCACTATCGCGAAGATGCCAACAAGCAGGTAGAAAGCGCTCAGCAGGAAGCCGCCGAAGCACGCCAGCAGGCCGCCAATGCTGAACAGCGAGAAAGCGCCCTGGCCGAGCACCTTCGCCACACCGAACAGCGCCTGGAACAGCTGCATCGTGAACTGGC
The DNA here is from genome assembly GCF_014651795.1 of Vreelandella hamiltonii. NCBI lineage: Bacteria > Pseudomonadati > Pseudomonadota > Gammaproteobacteria > Oceanospirillales > Halomonadaceae > Vreelandella > Vreelandella hamiltonii. The sequence continues at coordinate 147,889 of NZ_BMXO01000008.1, forward strand.
AGAGTGTCAGGCCCGCGAGCGGCATTGGCAGCAGCAGGCTCAGCAGGCCACAAAGCATGCCGAGCAGCACCTGGCTGACCTGCAAGGCGCCCAGCGCGCCCTGACGGCTGCCGAGGAGGACTTCACTATGCAACTGGAGGCTAAGCAGCAGGCATGGGAGGAGCGCCTCGCACAGGAGGAGCAGCGTAACGAAGCCGCCGAGGCACGGTTGATGGCGCTGCTGGACACCTTGCGTCAGGAGCGTGCCAACGAAGAGAAAGCGCTGCAGAAACGTCTGCAGCAGTGGGAAAAGCGTAGCGAGACGCTGGAGCAGGAGCTGCGCAATAAAAACGATACGGTTAGCCGTTTGCAGGTGGACAACGGCAAGCTCGAGCAGCAGCTGCAAACGCATCAGGGGCACCAGGAAACACTGGAGGTGGCACTGGAAACCGCTCAGCGTAATCTCGATCAGGCAAGGCAGGCGTTAGCGGCGGAGCAGCAGCAATCGGCAAGGCGTGAAGAGTGGCAACAACAATTGTGGCAGCGAATGGAGGCTATGCAGGCACAGCTGGCAGCGCTACCGGAAGCCATGACCTCTAGGTCACAGGAATAGGCCACAGAAATAAGCCTTGCGGTTGTCCCGATAAGAGAGACGCAACAAGATAAACCTTACAAGATGAATCCAATGCAAAACGCCACCTCCAAGGAGGTGGCGCTCGCCAGCGGTTGGGTCATCCCTTGTCGGGAGCACCGCTCTCTTCAGGCACCTCCCAGCTACCCTCTTCTGTCCAAGGGTCGTTTTCCGGGAATTCCTCGATATTGATTTCCGGCTCATCGTAATCTGGCTGGTAGCGCAGGTCATAATGCGCTGCCCTAACCATCGATACCATGAGCAGTACGGCAATGACCAGCAGCGGCAGACCGCTGACGATACTGGCAGTTTGCAGCGTTTGCAGGCCGCCCAGAAACAGCAAGGACATGGGTAACAACGACAGCGTAAAGGCCCAGAACAGTCGGTGCCAGCGGGCGGGCTCCTTGTCCAGCTTCTTTTCAGCGGCAGACGACAGAATATAGGCAATCGAATCGAAGGTTGTGGCAGTGAATATGGACAGCAGTACCACGACCAGCAGCTTGACCAGCCAGGCAAACGGAAGCTCTCCCAATACAGCAAAGAAGGCAGCGTTGGCGGATTGTTCATTCATGACCTGGATGACATCCAAAGTGCCTGAAAGCTGCAGATAGAGGCCGTAGTTGCCCAGAATCATGAAAAACAGTGCACAGCCCATGGAGCCGAAAAAGATCGACCCGGCCACCATGGTCTTGATGCGCCGGCCTTTCGAAATCCGCGCGATGAACAAGCCCACCGTAGGAGCGAATACCAGCCACCAGGCCCAATAGAAAATGGTCCACGACTGATGAAAGCCGGTTTCTTCGAAGCCGCTCAAACTGCCGAAAGGTTCGGTCCAGGTAGCCATGCGAACGATATTGCTGAGCATCAGGCCGATCGAGTTCAGGCCGGTATCGAGGATGAACACCGTTGGCCCCATGATCAGGATGAAGAGCAGCAGCCCCAACCCCAGCCACATATTGATGTCCGACAGAACCTCGATGCCACCCTTCAAGCCGCGCCAGGCGCTGACGGCAAACAGGGCTGTCGTACCCAGCAGCACCAGTACCTGGCTCAGCGCGTTGGGCGTGAAGCCCAGTAGCTCGCCCACCCCTTCATTGACCAGCGGCACCAGAATGCCCAGCGACGTGGCACCGCCACCCAGCATGCCGAAGATGAACAGCACGTCGATGATGTTGCCCAGCCAGCTTCTGGCCAGCTTTTCACCCAGCACTGGGCGAATGGCTTCGCTGATTCTCAAGACCTTATGCTTGCGTACGTGCAGGAAATACGCCATGGGTAGCGCAGGCACCAGGTAGATCGACCAGGCGATAGGCCCCCAGTGAAACATGCCGTAGGTGGCTGCCCAGGCCGTCGCCTCTTCCGAGAAAGGCTCGAGATGAAATGGCGGTGCTTGCAGATAGTACATCCACTCCACCATGCCCCAGAACACTACCGAGCCACCGATACCTGCCGCAAAGAGCATTGCACCCCAGGAAAACAGCGAGAATTCGGGTTCGGTATCCACATCCCCCAGCTTGATCTGGCCAATGTCGCTGAACACGATGTAAAACATGAAGCCCAGAGAAGCTAGCCCCATGGCCAGGTAGAGCATACCGAAGTTGGTGGTGACGAAGCCTTGCGCCGCCATGACCCATACGCGTCCCATGTCTGGAAACAGCACCAGGGGGATCGTGACGGCCAGCAGCAGGCCCAGTGAACCAAAGAAGATGGGTTTATGAATGTTGGAAAAAGCGGATGACGTTTTGATGATCGATGCTCCCTGTTGTCGTTTCTCCTCTACAACAGTTATACACCTAGGGTCTGTTTCTCGCTATTTGCTGGCTAACATTTTTTAAACCGTGCCGCTATCTTGCCGTTGCAAGGTCATGAACAAGAGAGCCCGACAGTTGCCTGCCGGGCTCTAACACGCTTGCTACATACATCCAGACAAACAAATCAGCCTGGATTCAGCCCCTTTTCATGGGGCGACTATTTGTCAGCGGTAGTAGGCGTTGCTGGTATCGGTGTGGTCGGTGACGTCACGAATACCCGCCAGCTCGGGGATGCGCTCAAGCAGCGTTTTTTCGACGCCATCCTTGAGGGTCAGGTCGACCGCGGCACAGCCCTGGCAACCGCCACCAAAGGCCAGAATGGCCATTTTGTCTTCGGTCAGCTCGACCAGCTTGATCTCACCGCCGTGGGCCGCCAGCCCGGGGTTGATCTCGCTGTACAGGATATAATTGATGCGGTCTTCCAGCGGGCTGTCCGCATTGACCTTGGGCATCTTGGCGTTGGGTGCCTTGATGGTCAGCTGCCCACCCATACGGTCGGCATTGAAGTCCACCACGGCCTCTTCAAGAAACGCCAGGCTGTTCTTGTCGAGAAACACGTTGATCTTGTCAAGCTCGAGCTTGACGTCGGTGGGCTCTTCTTCACCCGGGCGGCAGTAGGCCAGGCAGGTTTCTGCATAAGGCGTGCCCGGCTGGGTAATGAAAATACGCACGGCAATGCCTTCGACGTTCTGCTTTTCCAGCAGCTCGGCGAGGTAGCCCTGTGCGCTATCAGTGATGTCAATGCCCGGCGCTTCGATAGTCGTGGTCATAAGGGATGTTATCCTCCCGTGGTAGTGGCGTTGCCACTTCACATGTCATTTGTGCCTATGGTAAGCAAAACCACGTTGCGACACAATCCCGACCGTTTTAGTCGGCTATTGGGCGAGCGGCATGGCTTACTTGCTGCCCTTGCGAGCACCCTTTGGTATGATAAGCGCCGCTCACCCATGACGACGACAACAAGAATATCCTTTTCGACCGAGACGCTGGAGAACTTCCCCTGCCATGGCCGCTAGTGATTTGACTGCATCCCTTACCCAACGCCTGACCCAACGCATCCTGATTCTGGATGGCGGTATGGGTACCATGCTGCAGAATGCCCAGCTCAGTGAAGAGGATTTTCGTGGCGAGCGTTTTCACGACTGGCCTTCCGATCTCAAGGGCAACAACGACCTGCTGGCCCTGACCTGCCCCGACGTGGTGGCCCGTATCCACCGCGACTACCTGCTGGCAGGCGCCGATATTCTAGAAACCAACACCTTCAACAGCACACGACTTTCCCAGGCCGACTATGGCATGGAAGACCTGGTGCCCGAGCTGAACAGGGAGTCTGCCCGGCTGGCCAGAGAGGTGTGTGATGCCGTGGCCGCGGAAACCGACATCCCCCGCTATGTGGCAGGCGTGCTGGGGCCTACCTCGCGTACCGCATCGCTGTCGCCGGACGTCAACGACCCCGCCAAGCGCAACGTGACCTTCGACGAGCTGCGCGAGAATTATTACGAAGCCGCCAACGCGCTGATCGAGGGTGGTGCCGATCTGATCATGATCGAGACCATTTTCGACACGCTCAATGCCAAGGCCGCCATTTACGCACTTGAAGAGCTTTACGAAGACCTGGGCCGTCGTTTGCCGATCATGATTTCGGGGACCATCACCGATGCCTCCGGGCGCACCCTGTCAGGGCAGACCACCGAAGCCTTCTGGAACTCCATTCGCCATGCCCAGCCCCTCTCGGTGGGCCTCAACTGTGCGCTGGGCGCCGAGGAACTGCGCCCTTACCTGGAAGAGCTGGCCACCAAGGCAGATACCTTCGTGTCGGCACACCCCAATGCGGGCTTGCCGAACGAGTTCGGCGAGTACGACCAGACGCCAGAAGAGATGGCGGCCATCGTGGGCGAGTTTGCCCAGAGTGGCTTGGTCAACATCATTGGCGGCTGCTGTGGCTCGACGCCGGAACATATCCGCGCCATTGCCGAGGCCGTTCACAGCATGGCGCCCCGTCAGGTGCCCGAGCGCCGTCGCGCCTGCCGCCTGGCGGGCCTGGAGCCTTACAACATCGAGGCCGACTCGCTGTTCGTCAACGTGGGTGAGCGTACCAACGTGACCGGCTCGGCCCGCTTCAAACGCCTGATCGTCGAAGAGGACTTCACCACGGCGCTGGAAGTGGCGCTGGAGCAGGTCGAGAGCGGCGCGCAAATCATCGACATCAACATGGACGAAGGCATGTTGGAGTCGCAGGAAGCCATGGTGCGCTTCCTCAACCTGATTGCCGGGGAGCCTGACATCGCCCGGGTGCCCATCATGATCGACTCCTCCAAGTGGGACATCATCGAGGCGGGCTTGAAGTGCGTGCAAGGCAAGGCGGTGGTCAACTCCATCTCGCTCAAAGAGGGTGAAGCGGCGTTCCGCGAACAGGCCACCAAATGTCGCCGTTTTGGTGCGGCGATCGTCGTGATGGCCTTCGACGAAGAGGGCCAGGCCGATACCTTCGCCCGCAAGGTGGAAATCTGTGAACGCGCCTACCGCCTGCTGGTCGACGAGATAGGCTTCCCGGCGGAAGACATCATCTTCGACCCGAATATCTTCGCCATCGCCACCGGCATCGAGGAGCACAACAACTACGCCGTCGATTTCATCGAGGCCACCCAGTGGATCCGTGAGCACCTGCCCCATGCGATGATTTCCGGCGGCGTCTCCAACGTGTCGTTCTCGTTCCGTGGCAACAACCCGGTGCGGGAAGCCATCCACTCGGTGTTCCTCTACCACGCGATTCGCGCCGGGCTCACCATGGGCATCGTCAACGCCGGCCAGCTGGCGGTTTACGATGATCTGCCCGCCGAACTGCGTGACGCCGTCGAAGACGTGGTGCTCAACCGCCGCGATGATGGCACCGAACGGTTGCTGGACATCGCCGACAAATACAAGGGAGATGGCAGCGGCGCAGCCAAGAAGGAAGATCTGGAGTGGCGCAGCTGGCCGGTCAACAAGCGCATCGAGCATGCGCTGGTCAAGGGCGTGACGGCGTTCATCGAGGAAGATACCGAAGAGGCCCGCGCCCAGGCTGAACGCCCCATCGAGGTCATCGAAGGCCCGCTGATGGATGGCATGAACGTGGTCGGCGACCTGTTTGGCGCGGGCAAGATGTTCCTGCCCCAGGTGGTCAAGTCGGCCCGCGTCATGAAGCAGGCGGTGGCGTATCTGATCCCGTTCATCGAAGCGGAGAAAAGCGCGGAGACCCAGGCCAAGGGCAAGATCGTGATGGCCACGGTCAAGGGCGATGTCCACGATATTGGCAAGAACATCGTCGGCGTGGTGCTGCAGTGTAACAACTACGAAGTGATCGACCTGGGCGTCATGGTGCCCACCGAGAAAATTCTCCAGGCCGCCATTGACCACAATGCCGATATCATCGGCCTGTCGGGCCTGATCACGCCTTCGCTGGACGAAATGGTCCATGTGGCCAAGGAGATGCAGCGACGTGGCATGAACCTGCCGCTGCTGATCGGCGGTGCGACGACCTCCAAGGCGCATACCGCCGTCAAGATAGAGCCCCAGTACGACCACCCGGTCATCTACGTCACCGACGCCTCCCGCGCCGTTGGCGTGGCCGGCAAGCTGCTGGCGCCCAACCTCAAGGCGGCCTACGTCGCCGAGATTCGTGAAGAGTACGAAAAGGTCCGCGAGCGCAACGCCAAGCGTCGCCCCAAAGCCGCCGACCTGGACTACACCCAGGCTCGCAAGCGGCGCTTCCGCACCGACTGGGCCACGCATACCCCTGTGGCCCCCCGGCAGCCGGGTTTGATGACCTTCGACGATTACGACTTGAACGAGCTGGTGGAGCGCATCGACTGGACGCCCTTCTTCATGAGCTGGCAACTGGCCGGCAAGTACCCGAAGATTCTCGACGACGAGATCGTGGGTGAAGCGGCGCGCAGCCTGTTTGCCGACGCGCAGTTGATGCTGCGCAAGCTGATCGATGAAAAACGCGTGCAGGCGCGGGGTGTGATTGGCCTGTGGCCTGCCAACAGCGTGGACGACGATGTCATCGAAGTCTATGCCGACGAATCCCGCACCCAGGTCGTCGAGCGCCTGCATCATATACGTCAACAGACCACCAAAGGCCGTGACGGCATCTGTTACAGCCTGGCTGATTTCATCGCCCCCAAGGAGAGCGGCAAGGACGACTGGATCGGGGGCTTTGCGGTCACCACGGGCCATGGTGTGGATGAGCTTTCCAAAGCCTATGAAGCGGCGGGAGATGACTACAATGCCATCCTGGTACAGGCACTGACCGATCGTTTGGCGGAGGCCTTTGCCGAGCGTATCCACGAGCGGGTACGCAAGGAGTTCTGGGGCTACGTGCCGGAAGAGACGCTGGACAACGAGGCCTTGATCGCCGAGAAGTACCAGGGCATCCGCCCTGCCCCCGGCTATCCTGCCTGCCCTGATCACACCGAAAAAGCCACGCTGTTCCGGCTGTTGGAAGCCGAAAAGAATACCGGGCTCGTGCTGACCGAGAATTTTGCCATGTGGCCAGCGGCGGCGGTGTCCGGCTGGTACTTTGCCCATCCGCAGTCGAAGTACTTCTCCACCGGCAAGATCACCCGTGACCAGGTCGATGCGCTGGCGCAGCGCAAACAGATGTCGCTGGAAGAAATGGAGCGCTGGTTGGCGCCCGTGCTCTCCTACGATCCGAGCTGATGTCGCCGGTTCGTCGTCAGAGCAAGGTCATGCGCCTTGCTCTCCCGGTTATGCTGGGCATGCTGTCACAGAGCATGCTCAACCTGGTGGATGCCGCGCTGGTGGGACACTTGGGAGAGGAGGCTCTGGCGGGCGTGGGGCTGGGTGGCTACGCCATGTTCATGATGACGGCACTGGTGTTCGGCCTCTCGTCCAGCGTGCAATCCCAGACCGCTCACGCTTTCGGAGAAGGCCGCACCGCGCCCACTGCCTTGCAGGCCGGGCTGCTCATCAGCCTGGGGGTAGGGGTTCCCTTGACCGCCTGGGCATGGTGGCAAGCCCCCTGGTGGATACAGCTGATCGCTCCCGCAGATGATGTCTCGCAGGTGGCCGTCGACTACTTTCGCTGGCGGGTGCTGTCGCTTGCGGTGATCGCCATGACCCTCTGCCTGAGGGGCTACTGGAACGGGCTTCAGCACACCCACCTGTATTTGCGTATTGTCGTAGCGGTGCATCTGGTCAACGTGCTGCTCAGCGCGGGGTTGATCTACGGGTTGGCAGGCTTGCCTGCGCTGGGCACCAATGGCGCGGCCCTGGGCACCAGCCTTTCACTGCTGCTGGGCCTGCTGGCCTGGGCCTGGGTAACGCTGCGGGCGCGCATTACGTGGCAGCCCTTGCCGTTGGCGGCCTTATGGCAAACCGTCCGGCTGGCCTTCCCCCACTCACTTCAACAGCTCTGGTTTGCCGCGGGCTATGTGGTGCTGTTCTGGCTGCTGGGGCGGTTAGGTACCTCCAGCGTGGCGGTAGGCCATGTGCTGGTGAACCTCTCTCTGCTGCTGATTCTGCCTGGCGTGGGTATTGGCGTGGCTGCCATGAGCCTGGTGGGCGAAGCCCTGGGGCGTGACGATCAGCGCGAGGCACATCGCTGGGGGCTGGACGCCCTTCGCGTCGCGGCCATGATGTTGAGTATACTGGCGCTCCCCATGCTGCTGTTTCCCGTGCAGATTCTGGGGATCTTTTTTACGGGTCCGGCGCTGCTCGAACTGGGGACACTGCCGCTACGCATTACCGCCGTGATGATCGTGCTGGATGCGGCTGCCCTGGTGCTGGCCCAGGCGTTGATGGGAGCGGGCGCACAACGTACCGTGATGTTGTTGACGCTGGGCATGCAGTGGCTGGTATTTCTGCCCTTGGCCTGGTGGGTCGGCATCGTCATGGGCTACGGGCTGGTCGGCGTATGGCTGAGCCAGCTATGCTATCGGCTGCTCAATTCCGGCAGTTTTTTATGGGTTTGGCAGCGACGACGCTGGCTGGCCCACGGCCTCAAGGCGAATGCCTGAGCGCTAACGCATTAATAGCATTTAACGATAAAAAGATAATTATATATTCTTTTGTAGAATATGACGCCCGCGTTAAGGTGGCGGCACAATACCGTCCGTCCCGACGTGACCATTTCGCTTTTAGCAGGATCGTGCCACATGTACCGTTATGATATTCACGACCAGACACTGGTCGATGAGCGCGTCGCTCAGTTCCGCGACCAGATGGAACGCTACCGCGCAGGGCGTTTGGGAGAAGAAGAGTTCCGCCCCCTGCGGTTGCAGAACGGGCTCTACATCCAAAAGCATGCCCCGATGCTGCGCATTGCCATTCCCTACGGCATGCTGGCGGGCTATCAGCTGCGCGCGCTGGCGGAGATCACCCGTCGCTACGACCGCGGCTATGGCCACTTCACCACGCGCCAGAATCTCCAGCTGAACTGGCCCGCCCTGGAAGACGTGCCGGACATCCTGGCAGAACTGGCCAAGGTGCAGATGCACGCCATCCAGACCAGCGGCAACTGTATCCGTAATACCACCAGTGACCAGTTTGCGGGTATCGCCAACGATGAAGTGGAAGACCCGCGCCCGTGGTGCGAGCTGATTCGCCAATGGTCGACGCTGCACCCCGAATTCGCTTACCTGCCGCGTAAGTTCAAGATCGCCGTCACCGGCGCCGCTCAGGACCGTGCAGCCATTCAGGTGCATGATATTGGCCTGCGCCTGTGGCGCAACGATGAAGGTGAGCTGCGCATTTCGGTACTGGCAGGCGGTGGCCTGGGACGTACGCCGATGATTGGTGACGTGGTCCGCCATGACCTGCCCTGGCAGCACCTGCTGACCTACCTGGAAGCCTGCGTGCGGGTGTACAACCAGTTTGGCCGCCGCGACAACAAGTTCAAGGCGCGCATCAAGATCCTGGTCAAGGCGCTGGGTATCGAAGAGTTCCGTCGCCGCGTCGATGAAGAGTGGGCCCACCTGAAGGATGGCCCGCAAACGCTGAACCAGGCCGCCGTGGATGCCGCCAAGATGCACTTCCCGGAGCCCGAGCGCCGTCCTGTCAGCGAGAGCGCCATCGACGCCTACGAACAGCTGCGCGGTGAAAACCGCAGTTTTGCGCGTTTCGTCACCAACAACGTGACCGACCACAAAGTGCCGGGCTACAAGGCCGTGACGCTGTCGCTCAAGCGCCGTGAGCACGCGCCTGGCGACGTGACCGCCGACCAGATGGACGCCGTTGCCGACCTGGCAGACCGTTACAGCTTCGGTGAAGTACGTGTTACCCATGAGCAGAACCTGGTGCTCTCGGACGTGCCCGTCGACGAGATCGAAGCACTCTGGAACGAGCTGGACGCGCTGGGCATGGCCAACCCCACGGTAGGCACGCTCAACGACATCATCTGCTGCCCCGGCGGTGATTACTGTGGCCTTGCCAATGCGGTGTCGATCCCCATCGCCCAGGCGCTCCAGGAGCGTTTCGAGGACCTCGACTTCCTTTACGACCTGGGGCCGCTGGACCTGAACATCTCCGGCTGCATGAACGCCTGTGGTCACCACCACGTTGGCCATATCGGCATTCTGGGCGTCGACAAGAAAGGCGAAGAGTATTACCAGATCTCGATTGGCGGTAACGCCACCGATGATGCTTCGTTAGGCAAGATTCTCGGCCCCTCCTTCTTCCGCGAAGACGTGCCGGGTGTGGTCGAGAAAGTGCTGGAAGTGTACGTGGCCGAACGCCACGAAGACGAGCGCTTCCTGGATACCTACCGTCGCATTGGCCTGAAACCCTTCAAGGAGCGTGTTTATGCCCAGCAATGACACTCAAGCCGAAGCGCTGCCACAGACGCCGGTGCACGTGGATCACCTGATCGAAGAAGGTGAATTGGCCGCAGAGAATGCCTGGTGCGTTTCCTACGATGCCGACGCGCTGCCCGAGCAGCGCCCTGCGTTCGTGCCGCTGGCGCTCTGGCAGGCAAACAAGGAAGATGCGGAACTGGCCCCCCTGCTGGCCAGTGATACCGAGCTGAATGCCGAGCTGGCCAGCACGCTCGATAAAGCACCTGCCGTTGCCGTCGATTTTCCTGCCTTTACCGATGGCCGTGGTTACACCATTGCCCGCCTGCTGCGGGAGCGTTACGGCTTCACGGGGGAAATTCGTGCAGTGGGTGACGTGCTGGTCGACCAGCTCGATTACATGCGCCGCTGCGGGTTTTCGACCATGGCCCTGCGGGATGATCAGCACCCCGAAGACGCCCTGCGTGCCCTCAACGCCTTCAGCGTTCGCTACCAGACGGACGTCGAAGAGCGTCAGGCGCTGTTCGAGAAGCGTTTGACCGCCAGCCACTAGGCGCGGCCATACGTTAAAAAAACGCCGACCGGGGCAGCCCCTGTCGGCGTTTTTGCGTTCAGCCGCGCCGTTTCTGCTGGCGCTCTCGATTGTGGGCCTTGGCGCGATCGCTCTTGCGCAGCATCACCCAGGTGGCGCCCAACCCGCCCTCCGACGGCTGGGCGGAGACATACGCCTGCACTTCGTCGAACTGGGTCAGCCACTTGGCGATATAAGAGCGTAATACGTTGGCTGGGCTATCCAGCTCGCGGCCACGACCATGCACGATCAGCACCGAGCGCAAGTCGTGGGCATAGGCCTCCTGAATGAACGGAAACAGCATGCGCCGGCACTCCGCCAAAGGTCTGCGCAGCAGGTGAAGCTGAGCTTGAACGCTGTAACCGCCGTGCTTCAACTTATCGACCACGCCTTGCTGGGTCCCCTCGCGGCGAAACTCGATGGGGTCGAAAGGAGGCAGCAGATCGACAAAATCATCGGACAGAAAATTGCGCTCATCGAAGCGCTGAGCGGCGCTCTCACGTCTGGCCAGCTGCGCCTCGGAGGGCGTTTGCCGCCGAGGGCCTGTATCGGCACGGTTTCGCTTGGCCAGCGGCGTTACCTCGCCGACCAGCGAACGGAAATCCAACTCATCCCGAAGTGACTGACTCATATCAGGCTCCTTTCGTCAGCTATAGAGTGCCACGCTATCTTCTACCATCGTAGCAAACCCCGCGATATTGCTTAAGACTTGTCTTGTGTCGTCACGCCGTTCAAGCTGAGAGATTTGCAACCTGAGGAGTCATGCCCATGGTTTGGGTCAAACGCGGGCTGTGGCTCATAGCGCTACTGCTGATCGGCATGGCCGGGTGGCTGTGGCTGACCATGCTGAGCCCCTGGTTTTATGAGCGCCCCGATACCGTGGCCGAGGTCGAGCCGCGCACGCATCAGGTGTTCGTCTACGGCACGCTGCGCTACTGGCCGGTGCGCTGGGTGGTCATGGGTGCGTCCGGCAATCCAAGTGAAGCACGGCTACCGGGCTTCGAACGCCGGGGCCTCGACCTGTCGCCCAACCCGGCGGCCCACGTGGAGGGGCTGCTGTTGACCGTGACGGCAGATCAGTTGGAAAGGCTGGACCGCTACGAACGGCTGGGAGTGCGCTATAACCGCATCAAACAGCCGCTGGCCAACGGGCAGCAGGCCTGGGTATACGTGCGCTTGCCAACCCTCGGGCAGCGTTGGCTTGCCCCTCCTGTCGACCTGGCCGCTCTGGTAACATACCCCACATCTTTGACGACGCCGCCAACCCCAGGAAGCGTCCTTACCCACTTCAGGCCCCTTCAGGAGCGACCATGAGCAGCGATGCTACTCCTTATGTATTGATTCTCTACTACTCTCGCTCAGGCGCGACGGCAGAGATGGCACGACAGCTGGCCGCAGGCGTAGAAAGCGTGGCAGGCATCGAAGCGCGCCTGCGCACGGTGCCGCCAGTATCGACCACCTGCGAGGCCGTCGACCCCGAGATTCCGCAAGAAGGCGCGGTTTACGCCACGCTGGACGATGTACGCCACTGCAGCGCGCTGGCATTGGGCAGCCCGACCCGCTTTGGCAACATGGCCGCCCCTTTGAAGTACTTCCTGGACAGCACCAGCAACCTCTGGATGAATGGTGCACTGATCGATAAACCCGCCTGTGCCTTCACCTCGACCTCCAGCCTTCACGGTGGCCAGGAGAGCACGCTGCTGAGCATGCTGGTGCCCCTGCTGCACCATGGCATGGTGTACGCAGGCGTACCCTACAGCGAAACCGAGCTGCTGAGCACCCAAAGCGGCGGAACCCCCTACGGGGCGAGCCACGTGGCTGGGGCTCGCAGTGACCGTCCGGTGGATGCCGACGAACGTGCGCTGTGCCAAGCACAAGGCAAGCGCATTGCCCGTCTGGCCCTGGCACTCGAAGCAATGCGCCGCAAGGAGGCATCATGAGACAGTGGCTGGATGGTCTGGAACAGCGCCATGGGCTGGATACGTTGACCCGTTACTCTCGCCAGCTGGTACTGGGGAGTTTCGCGCTACTGCTGCTGTTGGTCATCTATCGCGGGTTTTTCATTCAAGGGGACGACTTCAACTGGCGGCCGGTGGTGGCATTCATTCTGCCGCTGATACTGTTTCTGCCCTCGATCATTGGCCAGCGTGCGCGCGGCCATGCCTGGTTGGCCTTCGTCAGTCTGCTCTATTTCACCCAAGGGGTCATGCTGGCCACGCTGCCAGGGCAAGGTCTGCGCGGCGTTCTCGAAGCCATCGTGGCACTGGCGCTATTCACCGGCTGCATGGGCTACGCGCGTTTCCGTAGCCGTCAGCAGCATCTGAAAGGCTGATCTTACGCAAACCACAGCCAACCACTGACACCCGCCGCCACCAGCAGCGCACCGACGGCACACAGCCGTTGAGTAGTCGCCGAGTGAACGGCGGGTGCTTCATCCACAGGCGGCCGGGCAAAGCGTTTCACGCCGGTGACCATGGCCGCCATCAGCCCTTCCCCCTTGGCACCATGCAGCGCCACCCCCGCCACATGCACGCCGATCAATATCAACAGCAGATCACTGTTCAAGGCGTGTAGCCTGGCGAGATCGCGGCTCAGGTCACGTTCGACCCAGCCGTTCAGCGGCCCCTGAAAAAAGATGTCGTCACTCAGGAACAGGCCGCTGAGGGCTTGAAATCCCAGACTCAACAGCAGCAGCACGACCATCCAGCCGCCCAACGGGTTGTGGCTGGCATAGCGAGGCTCCTGGCGCTTCATCAGCGCACGGACATAGTCGGTGGTGCGCGTCGGTGAGTAGAGAAAGGTCGAGAAACGAGCGTAGCGGCTGCCCACCAGGCCCCACAGTACGCGGAAGACGACCAGTCCCAGAATCACGTAGCCCGCCTGCGCATGTACCTCGATGGGAAACAGAAACGGGGCTCCGTCGGTTTTGGTCGTGTAAAAGGCCAGGGCGACGGCGACCAGCAAGGCCAAGTGGCACAGGCGTATCAGCACATCCCACACTGCAATGCGTCTTGTCTGCTTCTGCATTCCCCGTTCCTCTGTCATGGTGCTGGCAAGGTGTCTCATTATCCACGTTGGTATCACAGTCACAAGCGTCGGAATCGGAGCGAGCCATGATCAATGCTTGAGCTTTACGCACAGACCAGCGAACATAACCTGCATACAACTGATGAAAGCAAGGGAGATCCACTCATGACACGTAACATTGCCGATGTCAGGCGCGACTATGAAGGTGGACGTCTGGAAGAGGCTGCCGCCCCCAGCGACCCGTTTGTACTGTTCGATGAGTGGTTCAGCCTTGCCCTGGAACAGGAAGGCCAGGATGGCAACGCCATGACCCTGGCCACGGTAGACAGCCAGGGACGCCCCCATGCTCGCGTGGTATTGCTCAAGGGCTTCGATGCCCAGGGCATGGTGTTTTTTACCAACTACCACAGCCACAAAGGCAGCGAGCTCAACAACGTGCCTTACGCGGCACTCACCTTCTGGTGGCCGTCGCTGTCACGGCAGGTGCGTATCGAAGGGCCTGTCCAGCAGGTTCCCGCGGCAGAGTCAGACGAGTATTTTGCCAGCCGACCTCGCGGCAGCCAGCTGGGCGCCTGGATCGCTACCCAGAGCGTGGTGATTCCTGACCGCAACTGGATCGAGGAGCGTCAGAAGCGTTTCGAGCAGGCATATGAGGGCCAGACGATTCCACGCCCGATTCACTGGGGAGGTTATCGAGTCAATCCTGAAATGATCGAGTTCTGGCAAGGCCAGCCAAGCCGCCTGCACGACCGCCTGCGCTACGAGCGCCGCGACGGTGGCGAGTGGAGCCGCTTCCGCCTGGCGCCCTGACGTTGCTTTCCATGTAACCTTGCCTGAGGAGGCCGCTCCTCAGGCAGTACCCGCCCTTAATCCGGCAGGCTCTCCAGGCGGTGGCGCTGCCATTCGCTATCTGGCTCGTTGAGTCTCAGCACGGCATCGATTACCTGCTCTTCCATATTATAGCGGCAGCGGAACCCCAGGTGCTTCATCAGCGCCCGCATGGGGTGGTTGTCCACCATGATCTTGCCGATCATTTCCAGGGTGCCGATGCTGGTGCAGTAATCGATCATTTTCTTCATCAGCAGGCTACCGATCCCCAGGCCCTGCAAATCATCGCGAATGATGATCGAGAACTCGGTGCGAATGTTGTCGGGATCGTTCCACACCCGCACCACCCCCAACATCTCCTTGCTGCCATCGTCGTGCTGATGTTCGGCAATGAAGGCCATCTGCCGATCATAATTGATATGCGAGAGAATCGAGAGGTCACGCTGAGTCAGGCTGGACTTGTTGTGAAAATAGCGAAAACGGATGCTCTCCTCCGACAGCTGCCGGTGAAAGGCGGTGATCAGCGGAGCATCTTCTGCGCGAATTGGCCGCACTTCCACCTGCCAACCGTTTTTCAGGGAGACCCATTCCCGCAGCTCTTCCGGGTACGGCATGATGGCGAACCGGGCGGGAGTGCCCAAATCCATGGCAAAATCCACCGCCAGCATGCCGTCACGGTTGAGCAACAGCGGGTTGAGCTCCAGGCCGCGCAGATCGGTCAGGTCGGAGGCCATCTGTGACAGCTTGACCAGCAGCTGGCAGAGCCGCTGGATGTCCCGCTCGGGGTCGGCAGAGTGTTCACGGATCAGCGAGGCAGCATGGGTGCGGCCAACCACATCCGAGGCCAAACTCATGTTCAGCGGTGGCAGCGCCACCTGCCTGTCCGCCAGCACGTTGACCTTGTAGCCCCCGATACCAAACACGATCAGCGGGCCGAACACCGGGTCTCGGGTGATGCCGGCACATATCTGCATGGAGTGCTTGCCCCGCTGCATGGGCTGAAGGCAGTACTCACGCACGCTGTGCTCGGGAAATTTCTCGCGGACCTTGTCTCCCAATTGGCGCACGCCATCGGCCACCTGCTGAGCGCTTTCGAGGTCCTGCAGCAGGCCTGCCGAAATCTTGTGGGGATGCTTTCGATAACGATAGGGCCGACAGTTGCCGTCGTGAATCACTTTCAACGCCTTGGGGCCCGGGAAGCGCTCTGCTACCTGCAAGGCTTCTTCCGGCGACTGAAGGTAGACACTTTCTGCCGTGGGGATGCCGTAGGCTTCCAGTACCCGGGCGGTTTCCGAGTGGGTCAGCGTTTGCCGCCCCTGCTCCTTGGCGTGTTTGATCAGGGCACGGCACTCGGCGCGAATCGCCGGACTGGTGGAAAACGGTAGACTGGGCGGAATTTCATGCAGCAGCGCCTGCACCCGCTGATAGTCGACCATGTGCATGAAAGCCTTGACCGCTTTTTCCGGTGACGTATAGGTAGGAATCCCCGCCAGATTACAGACATGGCGGGCGTTGAGGGCTTCCTTGAGCCCCATCCAACTGGTCAGCAGGTTGCGCTTGAAGGATTTGCGGTGATCGATCAGCGCCTGGGCAGTGGTCACCGAAGGTGCAAGCCGAGTGGGGGCGTGAACCACCAGTACCGCATCGACATTGGGGTCTGCAGTGACGATTTGCAGCGCCTCGACGAAGCGCTCCGGTGTGGCGTTGCCCCCCAGGTCTACCGGGTTTTCCCCCGGCTTGCTCATGTCGACCTGGCTCTTGTGCAGAGCCGCCTGGGTGTCGGCGTCGAACTCGGCCAGCGTTCCTCCGGCACTGATCAGCTTGTCGATGGCCAGCATGGCAGGGCCCAGGCCGTTGGACACGATGGCCAGGCGGTCTCCCCGCAGTGGTTTCATGCGTGACAGCGTTTCCAGCGCATCCAGCATCTCGTCCGAATCATTCACCCGTACCACCCCCGCCCTGGCAAAGGCAGCGTCGAACACTACGTCACGGTTCGCGATTCCTGGCGTCGGCGGCATGCCGGAAATATCCGATTGCGGGGTTCGGCCACTCTTGATGGCCACCACCAGTCGGTTGCGCGAGGCATCCCGCACGGAGGTCATGAAATGCTGGGCGTCGGTGACCCGTTCGAGGTGCAGCAGGATGGCCTGGGCCGGTGAGTACTGGTTCACGTAGTCGATCAAATCGGGCAGCAGCACATCGACGCTGTCACCCACGGTAATCAGATGGGAAAAGCCCACGTCCCGCCCCGCCGCCCAGTCGATCATCGCATTGGCCAGCATGCCGGACTGGCCCAGATACGCGACTCGCCCGGCCTTGATGGGTTGGCTGGCATAAGAGGCATTGAGTTTTTTACCTGGCACGATCAGGCCCATGCACTCCGGGCCCAGCACTCGGATGCCGGATTCCCGAGCGGCCTGCAGCATGCGTTGACGAATCGACCCCTTGTCGCCCTCCTCGCGGTCCAGATAGGCGCCGCCTGACAGTACCAGCGCGGCCTTGGCGCCGAACTTGCCCAGCTTACGGATCAAGCGAGGCACGCCCTCGATAGGCGAGCAGATGACACACAGGTCAGGGACTTCCGGCAGCTCGTCGACATTTCTGACGCATTTGACCCCAAACACGCTGTCGTAGCCTCTCAGGTTCACCGCCCATAGCGCACCTTTGAAGCCCGCCTCCTGCACGTTGCCCAACACGAGCCCACCCAGCGATTCAGGCTTTTCAGACGCCCCAAAAACGGCAATGGAGCGAGGCTCGAAAAAATGGTGCAGAAAGCGTGTGCTCACGAAGGCATCTCCTCTGACATGGGTCCCTACTGTGTACGACTTATTGACACTGTCGCGCAAGCCCCCGGGGCGATTAAGGTGGCTTTACCGTCACCGGAGCACTTGCATGATTACCGCCTACCTTACCCACCCCCATTGCGTATTGCACCACATGGGGCCGGAACATCCCGAAAGCCCTGAGCGATTGGAAGCCATTCGTGCACGCCTGTCGTTGAGCGGATTGCTGCAACAAACCATGCAGGGGGATGCCAAGGAAGCGGATGACGAAGCGCTTGCGCGGGTGCACCCCCTGCGCCACCTGAAAGCGCTGGAAAAGTGCGTGCCCGATGAAGGTATCGTGACGCTGGACAGCGATACCATGATGAACCCGGAGAGCCTGAAAGCGGCCAGAGTGGCGGCCGGAGCGGTGATTCGTGGTGTCGATCAGGTTTACAAACGGCAGGCAGACAACGTGTTTTGTGCGGTCCGACCCCCTGGGCACCATGCGGAAGCTGCCGACGCCATGGGCTTCTGCTTCTACAACAACGTGGCGGTGGGCGCTGCCCATGCCCGCGCAAAATATGGCGCTCGGCGTATCGCCATACTCGATTTCGATGTCCATCAGTGCAACGGCACCATCGATATTTTCAAGAATGACCCCGATGTGCTGGTCTGTACCAGCTTCCAGTACCCCTTCTATCCATGGCGTTACCTGCGTAGCGAGTGGCAGAACGTGGTCAACACCCCGCTGGAGGCCGGTACCGACAGCGCGGCGTTTCGCGGCGCCATAGAACGTCAGTGGCTACCGGCGCTGCATGCGTTCAAACCGGACCTGGTGATGCTCTCGGCGGGGTTCGATGCTCACCGCGAGGACCCCATGGGCGACCTATGCCTGGAGGACGAGGACTTTTACTGGGTGACGCACCTGGCCATGGAGATAGCGGCCCTGTATGCCGACAACCGCGTGGTCTCCGTGCTGGAAGGCGGCTATAACCTGACCTCGCTGGCCAGCAGCAGTGAAGCGCATCTCAAGGCCTTGTTGGGGTTGCCTTTCACCGATACGCCCTAGGGCGCCACCGCGCCCCTTTTGCCTGTGGTACCATGCGGCTTTCGTTGACGTTCTCTCTCATTGACGCTCTCACTACGTGACCTTTATGACCGCGACTTCCGAAGAGCATGCCGCGCTGCGCATTGCCTCAGGGCGAAAACCTTTTGTCGAACCGCTGCGCCTGGGTGAGCGGTTGAAGCAGATTCGTCTGGCCAACCAGTGGACCCTGGAAGATGTGAGCCAACGTACCGGCATTGCCCGTTCGACGCTGTCCAAGATCGAAAATGATCAGGTTTCGCCTACGTTCGGGGTGGTTCAGAAGCTGATCAGCGGTTTGAATATCGACCTGCCGCAGCTGTTTACGCCGCCCAAGCGTGAGCGTTACACCATGGGGCGTCGCGATCTTACTCGCAAAGGCAAAGGGCAGCTGCACCCCACCCCCACCTACGAACACGAGCTACTGGGGCATCAGTTGGCTCAAAAGCGCATGATCCCGTTCAAGACCATCGTGCGCGCCCGCAGCTTTGACGAATATCATCAGTGGGTGCGTCACGACGGCGAAGAGTTTTTGATGGTATTGCACGGCGATATCATGCTGTACACCGAGTTTTATGCCCCGTTGGTACTGGCAGAGGGTGACAGCATCTATTTCGATAGCGACATGGGCCACGCGCTGGTGTCGACCAGCCAGGACGATGCCGTGGTGCTCTCGGTCTGTACGCGTGGAGATCTGGTATAGCGCCTGCCATGGTCAGCAGGCGCATGCTCATAGGCAGTTGGTGGGCTTGGGCAAGCCGGCAATCCGCGCAATACGTTTCGGCGGGCTGCCAGGAAAGAGCGTCATCAGATAGATCGAGCGCCCTTTTTCTGCCCCCAGCGCCTGCGTGGTGGCCTTGACCAACGGTCGCATCGCAGGTGCCATCTCGTAACGGGCGTAGAAGTCTCGTACCACATGGATGATTTCCCAGTGTTCCGCTGTCAACGACATGCCTTCGTCGTTCGCCAGCCACTCCGCTACTTCTTCTGACCACTGGCCTTGCTCTACCAAGTAGCCCTCAGGGTCGAGTTGGATTGTTTTAGCTGAATCAAGATAACGGTATAAATCTTCATTACTCATATCAATACCACGTCAAGATCTGCGGGTGCTGTTCGGTCAAGCTGACAAACATTGGCATATCCGCCAACGGCTTGTCAGATGCATATCCACTCAACCCGCGGGCTACCACATCGTCATGCAGCGCCAGCACCTCCACGCCTTCCATGCGCCAGCCCTGCCAGGCATCGTGCAGCACGGCCTGAACGGCGTCTTCGATGAGCAGCACCGTGTCACCCGGGGAAACGACTGCCAGCATCTGGTGTGCGGCGCTGTGCTCAGTTGGTTTGTTGACTATATGCAGCATCGTATGTCGCCCATTAAAAGGTGAGTACCTGTTCATGACGTGCCAACAGCGCAGGCAGCTCCGCTGCTGGCAAGCACTTGACCCCTTCCCGCAGGTGATCGGGCGTCAGGCTCAGCTCGTCCAGCGCTTCTTGGGGCACCCACAGGTCGTTGATGTCGTACATTTCCAGCATGTTCATCGTCGGCAGCGTCGCTTTTTGGCCCGGCGCGCCAGCGCCCTGCTCCTTGAGCAGCGCAAACACCCCCTGCCCCATGAACAGCAGGCTTACCTCTTCACCAAATGCCGCCGCCACCAGGGCCACATCCAGCCCTTCACGCAAGGAGTTGGACGCATGGGGCCCATGACGAATGATCACCAAACGTTGAGAAGTGCTCATCAATGGCTCCTAGGGTGCGTTAACAATTGCTGATGGAGATCGGGCTGATTTAGAATATCAGCATTTTTCGGTGATCTATGCCTCGGCTAATGCTACGTGATGACCAATGG
>NZ_BMXO01000009.1:0-157928 GCF_014651795.1 Vreelandella hamiltonii
GTCGAACGTCACGCTGCTCAAGGTCGAGTCACCCGCCGAGCGCAAGGGCGGTATCAAGGTCGCCTCGGTGGACGAGCTGATCGATAAACTGAAAAACGAAGCCAAAGTGCTTTAAAAGGAGCTGATCTCATGAGCATTCTGGTACTTGCCGACCTGCATGAAGGTCAGTTGGCCAGCGCCACCGCCCACGTCGTGGCAGCCGCCCAGGCGATCGGTGGCGATATCGACGTACTGGTCGCCGGTGAAGGCGTCCAGGCCGCCGCCGAAGCCGCCGCGACACTCGACGGCGTGAGCAAGGTGCGCGTGGCGGACAACGCCGTCTACGCCCATCAGCTTGCCGAGCCCATGGGCGCGCTGCTGGTCGCCCTGGCCGACGACTACACCCACGTGCTGACCAGCGCCTCCACCACCGGCAAGAACGTGCTGCCCCGGCTGGCCGCGCTGAAAGACGTCAGCCAACTGTCGGAAGTGATTGGCGTCGAGAGCGCCGANGACGCCGTGGACGTGGTCGTCGACAACGCCCAGTCCCGTTTCGTGAAGCAGGAGCTGGCCCAGAGCGACCGCCCGGAACTCGGCGGTGCCAAGGTCGTCATCTCCGGCGGCCGCGGCATGGGCAACGGCGAAAACTTCAAACTGCTGGACGGCATCGCCGACAAGCTGGGCGCCGCCATTGGCGCGTCTCGTGCGGCGGTGGATGCAGGCTTCGTGCCCAACGACATGCAGGTAGGCCAGACCGGCAAGATCGTCGCCCCCGAGCTCTACATTGCCGTGGGCATCAGCGGCGCGATTCAGCACCTGGCGGGGATGAAAGACTCCAAGGTGATCGTGGCGATCAACAAGGACGAAGAGGCCCCGATCTTCCAGGTAGCCGACTACGGCTTGGTGGGGGATCTGTTCGAGATCCTGCCGGAGCTGGAGAGCAAGCTGTAAGCAGGAACGCCGTTTTACCAAAAGCCGACGTCGCAAGAGGTCGGCTTTTTTAATGGCGATGAATTCGATAAACTGAAAATAGTTGACTAAAGTACTGGGATAAAGAAGTCGTCGCGCTGGTAGAAAAATTGCCGGGGCGGCAGTTGAAAAGGGTGAAGCAAGACCGCACCTTAGGTAGTGAACGTTATAGAAGCCACTCAAGGAGAAGATAGCATGGCCCATACCCTTCCTGAATTACCGTACGCTTACGATGCACTCGAGCCGCACATCGATGCGATGACGATGGAGATCCACCACTCTCGTCACCACAACACCTACGTGACCAACCTGAACGGTGCCCTGGAAGGCACTGGTCTGGAAGATATGCCGGTAGAAGAGCTGGTTGCCAATCTGGATCGCGTGCCGGAAGAGAAGCGTCAGGCCGTGATCAACAACGGTGGTGGGCACGCCAACCACTCCATGTTCTGGCAGATGATGTCTCCCAATGGTGGCGGTCAGCCCCAGGGTGATGTTGCCAAGGCCATCGACGCCGAGCTGGGTGGCCTCGATGCGTTCAAGGACGCTTTCAAGAAAGCGGCGCTGGGCCGTTTTGGCAGCGGCTGGGCGTGGCTATCTGTCACACCCGAGAAGAAGCTGGTCGTCGAGAACACGCTCAACCAGGATAGCCCTCTGATGCATGGCAACACGCCGCTGCTGGGTCTGGATGTATGGGAGCACGCGTACTATCTCAAGTTCCAGAACAAGCGCCCCGACTATGTTGACGCATTCTTCAGCGTCGTGAACTGGGAAGACGTCGAGCGTCGCTACCAAGCTGCCAAGGCCTGATAATGGTCGAAAATTGCGCCTGAGCGCGTGATTTTGCAGCCAAAGCCGCCCCCTTTCAGGGGGCGGCTTTTTTTGTTTCTGGGTATAGCGCTGGGTATGGCTTGTCAATAACCTGTGGATGAAAAAATACCATATATGCTTGAATTGATTTTCTGGTGGTCTATATATAGTATGCGTGGAGAATTTCAGAGGGGTGGCGCCATTGCCATGCGCTACCCGAAAAGTGTCGCTATGAAAAGGAAAATAGCCATGGAAATCCAAATTTATAGCAAGCCTGCCTGCGTACAGTGCACCGCTACCTATCGTGCGCTGGACAAGCAGGGTTTGGAGTACACCGTGATCGACATTACGGAAGAGTCAGGCGCGCAGCAGCAGGTCGAAGCTCTGGGCTATCGTCAGCTGCCGGTCGTCGTGGTAGGTGAGGATCACTGGTCCGGCTTCCGCCCTGACCGTATCCAGGCGCTGGCGTAGCTCCGCCGCCATGCACACGGCCACGGTGGAAACCAGACAGGCGGGTACGCTGGTCTATTTTTCCACCAAGTCAGGCAATACCCACCGGTTTATCGAAAGGCTTGGCTTGAGTGCCCAGCGGCTGCCATTGAATCGTGAAGAGCCCACTCCACGCGTCACGCAGCCTTACATATTGGTGACGCCTACCTACGGCGGTGGCCATGCACAAGGCGCCGTACCGGGGCAGGTGATTCGCTTCTTGAACGATGAGCACAATCGGCACCTCATTCGAGGTGTCATTGCCTCGGGTAATACGAATTTTGGTGAAGCTTACGGGTTGGCAGGGCGCATCATCGCGCAAAAGTGCCAGGTACCGTTGCTTTATCGCTTTGAACTGTTTGGCACCGATGACGATGTCGCCAAGGTCCGCAAAGGAGTAGAAGAGTTTTGGAAACGTCAAGCTCAGTCTCTAACAACGTAGCGTCCACCAGCGCCGCTACCAAGAAGTCGGCAGAAGCGAAACGTCCTGCTGCGGGTACCACCGAAGCGCGTACGCTGGATTATCATGCGCTCAACGCGATGCTCAATCTGTACGGTGCCAACGGCGAACTGCAGTTGGACAAGGACCGCGAAGCGGCGCGTCAGTACTTCCTTCAGCACGTCAACCAGAACACGGTTTTCTTCCACTCGCTGGAAGAGAAGCTGGACTACCTGGTGGAAGAGGGCTATTACGAGGCCAACGTACTCGATCAGTACAGCTTCGAATTCATCAAGTCGCTGTTCGAGCAGGCGTATGCCTACAAGTTTCGCTTCCCCAGCTTCCTGGGTGCCTTCAAGTACTACACCAGCTATACGCTGAAGACCTTCGATGGCAAGCGTTACCTGGAGCGCTACGAAGATCGCGTGTGCATGGTTGCGCTGACGCTGGCTCGTGGGGATGAAGCGCTGGCCAAGTCGCTGGTGGATGAAGTGATCAGTGGTCGCTTCCAGCCAGCCACGCCGACTTTCCTGAACTGCGGCAAACAGCAGCGCGGTGAGCTGGTGTCATGCTTCCTGCTGCGTATCGAAGACAACATGGAGTCGATCGGTCGGTCGATCAACTCGGCGCTGCAGCTCTCCAAGCGTGGTGGTGGGGTGGCGTTCCTGCTGACCAACATCCGTGAGTCTGGCGCGCCGATCAAGCGTATCGAAAACCAGTCGTCGGGCATCATCCCCATCATGAAACTGCTGGAAGATGCGTTTTCTTACGCCAACCAGCTGGGGGCTCGTCAGGGTGCCGGGGCTGTGTACCTGAATGCTCACCACCCTGACATTCTGCGTTTCCTCGACACCAAGCGTGAAAATGCCGACGAAAAGATCCGCATCAAGACGCTTTCGCTGGGCGTGACCATTCCGGACATCACGTTCGAACTGGCCAAGCGCAACGACGACATGTACCTGTTCTCCCCCTACGATGTAGAGCGGGTCTACGGGGTGCCGTTTGGCGATATCAGCGTCACCGAGAAGTACCATGAAATGGTGGCGGATGCGCGCATTCGCAAGCAGAAGATCAATGCTCGCGCCTTCTTCCAGACGCTGGCTGAGCTGCAGTTCGAGTCCGGTTACCCGTACATCATGTTCGAAGATACGGTCAATCGCGCCAACCCGATTGCCGGTCGCATCAACATGAGCAACCTCTGCTCCGAGATTCTGCAGGTCAACACGCCGACCGAGTATGACGACGACCTGGGATACCGCGACATCGGTCAGGACATCTCCTGCAACCTGGGCTCGATGAACATTGCCAAGGTCATGGATTCGGGCGATATCGGCACCAGCGTCGAGATCGCCATTCGCGGCCTGACTGCCGTGTCCGAGATGAGCAACCTGAGCAGCGTGCCCTCGATTGCCGAAGGGAATGCCAAGTCGCGTGCGATTGGTCTGGGGCAGATGAACCTGCACGGTTTCCTGGCGCGTGAGCACATCTATTACGGCTCGGAAGAGGGGTTGGATTTCACCAACCTGTACTTCTACTGCGTCGCGTTCCATGCCATTCGTGCCTCGAACCAGCTGGCCATCGAGCATGGCGCCACCTTCGCCGGTTTCGAAGACTCCACCTACGCGTCGGGCACGTTCTTCGACAAGTACACCGACCAGGCCTGGCTGCCGCGTACCGAAAAAGTACGCCAGCTGTTCGAACGCAGTGGTATCGCGCTGCCGACCCAGGAAGATTGGCAGGCCCTGAAGGCCTCGGTCATGGCGCACGGCCTGTACAACCGCAACCTGCAGGCAGTGCCGCCCACGGGCTCGATTTCCTATATCAACAACTCCACCTCCAGCATTCATCCGGTGGCGGCGAGAATCGAGATTCGTAAAGAAGGCAAGCTGGGGCGGGTCTATTATCCGGCGCCGTTCTTGAATGAAGAAAACTTCGATTACTTCCAGGATGCCTACGAAATTGGCCCTGAGAAAATCATCGATACTTATGCAGAAGCGTCGAAGCATGTGGATCAGGGGCTGTCACTGACACTGTTCTTCCCTGATACCGCTACCACTCGGGATATCAACAAGGCGCAGATCTATGCATGGCGGAAGGGCATCAAGACCCTTTACTACATTCGCTTGCGCCAAAGCGCGCTGGAAGGCACCGAGGTAGAAGGCTGTGTCTCCTGCACGCTGTAACGATATCCCCACTGGCATGTGATGACGTTTAGAAGAGAGCGCTGATGACAACGATGCAACGCCTGTCGCGGGTTAATGCGATCAACTGGAACCGTCTGCAGGACGATAAAGATCTGGAGGTGTGGAACCGCCTGACCAGCAACTTCTGGCTGCCGGAAAAAGTGCCGCTGTCCAACGACATTCAGTCGTGGAACACGCTGACTCAGCAGGAAAAGCAGCTGACCATCCGGGTCTTCACCGGCCTGACGCTGCTCGATACCATCCAGAGCAGCGTGGGTGCGCCGGTGCTGATGGAAGATGCGCGTACGCCCCACGAAGAAGCGGTGTATACCAACATTGCCTTCATGGAATCGGTGCATGCGCGCTCCTACAGCTCGATTTTCTCGACGCTGTGCGCCACCCGGGACGTGGACGATGCGTTCCGCTGGAGTGAGGAGAACCCGTCGCTCCAGCTGAAGTCCGAGCTGATCCTCAAGCGCTATCGCTCCGATGACCCGTTGATGCGCAAAGTGGCCAGCGTTTTCCTGGAGTCGTTCCTGTTCTACTCCGGCTTCTATCTGCCCATGTACTGGTCCAGCCATGCCAAGCTGACCAATACCGCCGACCTGATTCGCCTGATCATTCGTGACGAAGCGGTGCACGGTTACTACGTGGGCTACAAGTTCCAGCAGGCGCTGGCGGAAGCCACTCCGGAGCGTCAGCAGGAAGTGAAGGATTATGCCTACGAGCTGCTGCTGGAGCTGTACGACAACGAAGTGCGCTACACCGAGTCGCTCTATGATGCGGTGGGCTTGACCGAAGACGTGAAGAAGTTCCTGCACTACAACGCCAACAAGGCGTTGATGAACCTCGGTTTCGAGCCGCTGTTCCCCAGCAGCGTCACGGACGTCGACCCGACGATCATGGCGGCGCTGTCCCCCAGCGCAGACGAGAACCACGACTTCTTCTCGGGGTCCGGCTCGTCCTACGTCATCGGCAAGGCGGTCGCTACCGAAGACGACGACTGGTCGTTCTGATCGGTCGATTAGTGTGCCACTCAGCGGGAGCCTCAGGGCTCCCGTTTTTTTATGGACGATGAAAAGATTTCGTTATTGAATGTTAATGATAAATATTGTCATTTCTTCTATTGATGGTAGGCTATGCACGCTAACGATTTAAACGCAAATCGTTCTTATATTTGGTGAGCCTTGGCGAGCTGATGCAGATGCGCGCCGAGCAGTGATGGAGAGACGACGTGCTGAAAAGGCCTTTCTTTGCCTTGAGCGGATATTGGCTTGCTGGAATGCTGGCCAGTACATCGCTGATGGCGAGCGATGAAACGATGGATCAGGCGGCCCAGAGTGTCGAGGCCCAGCAAGTGCAATCTGAGCTGCAGCAGCAAATCGACAGGGCCGACGAAGCAACGCGAGAACAGTTGGAAGAACTGCGCCAACTGGAGCAGGAGACGCGGCAGATGAGCGCTTCCAATGCTGCCCTGAGCAGTCGCCTGGGCACTGAGGCGGAGCGCCAGCAGCGGTTGGCCCAGGCGCTGGATACGCTGAGCGATACGCGTGCTGCGCTGCCGGCCATCGAGCAGGATATGGCCGAACAGCTCACCCGATGGATCGAGTCGGATCTGCCTTTCCTGCGTGGCGAGCGCTTGGCACGGGTAGAAGGGGTAGAGGTATCCTCCCAGGAGAGCGCCGAACGGATTGCCGAGCTGCTCGAAGCCTGGCGTGCAGAGCTGGCATACGGCCGCCAGGTAGATAGCTGGCGGGGGCGTTTGCAACGCGACGGCGGGGCTCCTCGGGAAGTCGATTATCTGCGTATTGGGCGTATTGGCCTCTATTACCTGACGCCGGATGGTCGAGAGGGCGGCGTCTGGGACCAGCAGCGCGGCGAATGGCTGGCGCTGGAAGAGCGTGCCCGCCGAGAAGTGCGTAATGGCCTGCGTATTGCCGATGATCAGCGTACGCCTGAACTGCTGCAATTGCCGCTATCGATCACCGCCACAGGAGCGCCGTAATGAAACTATCCAGCTATCGGCGCGGCGTGCACAAGATGGCCTGCCTGCTGCTGGCCATGAGCGTTTGGGCGAGCGCCCCGGCCATCGCCCAAAGCAGTGATGTCGCGACGCTGCGTGATGCCCGCGAAGCAGCAGAAGCGCGAGACCAGGCGCGACTGCAGTCGTTTCTGGAAGATCAGGACGCCCTGACCGCGGCCCTGGAGGAAGCGCGCACGGCGCACGCAGCAGCCGAGCAGGAGCAAGCTGCCCTGCAGGCGCAACAGCAAGAGCAGACCGAACAGGCCGAGGTTCTGGCTCAGCGTCAGGATGAGCAGGGGGAGGCCCTTGCGGCACTGTTGGCCGATCTGACACGGCACAGCGAGGAGCTGCGTAACGAATTGGGGGGTGAAAGCTGGCTGACGTTGACGCCGAACGCATTGCCCCCGCGCCTCAACGACGTCGAGGTGCTGGAGCGTGAGCACCTGGAGAGCGTGGTAGACCGGCTGGCAGCCCTGACCATGAACACTGGGCAGGCCGAGCGTCTCGAGCTGCCCGTGGCAGACGGTGCGGGCGAGATTGCGCCTCGTCAGGTGGTTCGTTTGGGGGATTTTGCCGCTTTCACGGAGTCGGCACTGCTCCGCAAGGGGCAGGATGACCAGAGCCTGGCCGAGCTGCCGCGTACGCCGTCGGAAATCCGCCGTCTGCTCGCCGCCTACCATCAAGGCGACAGTCGTGAATTTGCCATCGACCCTACCCAAGGCAGCGTACTGCAGGCGTTGGCACAGCAGCCCAGTCTCTGGGAGCGTTTCCAGCAGGGTGGCTATGTCGGCTATGTGGTCGTGGTGCTGGGGGGTGTCGGCCTGCTGGTGGCGCTGGCGCAATACCTCTATCTGCTGCTGGTGAGCGCACGGGTGCGTCGTCAACGCCGTCAGTTGGAGCAGCCGCGAGCCGACAATCCGCTGGGCCGAGTGCTGCTGCGATTCAAGGACATGGACAAGCATCAAACCCCCGAAGCCCTCGAAGCCCGCCTGGATGAAGCGGTGCTGGCAGAGCTGCCGCGCATCGAGCGAGGCCAGCCCATCGTCAAACTGTTGGCAGCCATTGCGCCGCTGCTGGGCCTGTTGGGTACGGTGACGGGCATGATCGTCACCTTTCAGGCCATTACCGTGTTCGGTACTGGCGATCCGCAGCTCATGGCCGGTGGGATCAGTCAGGCGCTGGTGACGACGGTGCTGGGGCTGGTGACGGCGGTGCCGCTGCTGTTCGCACAAACGGCACTGTCCAGCCGAAGCCGGTTCATTACGCAAGTGATCGAAGGGGAGGCCAGCGCCACCCTGGCCGATCACCTGGAAGCGCAGTCTGCCCATCCCGGGCAAGCGGTGAACTGAGATGCCGACGTTGCCCCTTTGGCTGGAGCCGGTAGAGCGGCTGTTGGACGCCGGTGGCGCGGTGCTGGTGGTGCTGGCGCTTGTGGCTGTGCTGGTGTTCGCCATGGCCATCGAACGCTGGTGGTACTACCGCATCAGCTGGCGACGTGCGCGTCGTAAGCTGGTGCACCGCTGGGCAGCGCGTAGCGACCATCGCAGCTGGAGCGCACGAACGTTGCGCGATGTGTGGAGTGCGGCCCTGGTGGCCAAGCTGCGTCGGCCGCTGCCGTGGATCAAATTGCTGGTGGCGTTGTGCCCGCTGTTGGGTCTGCTGGGCACGGTCACTGGCATGATCACCGTGTTCGACAGCCTTTCCATGAGTGACACCCATCAGGCCAGGGCCATGGCCGATGGCGTGGCCCGAGCCACGCTACCTACATTGACAGGCATGGCCATTGCCGTGGTGGGTATGCTGTTTATCAGCCGTTTGGAGCACGTGATTCGGCGAGAAGACCAGCGTCTGCATGATCGCCTGGCACGTGCCCTGGAGGAAAATGATGCGTAGACGCCGTTCTATAGAGGCCGTCGAAGAGAGCAATGAAGTCAACTTGACCCCGATGCTGGATGTGGTCTTCATCATGCTGATCTTCTTTATCGTGACGACCAGCTTTATCAAGGAGAGTGGCGTAGAGATCGAGCGCCCGGAAGCGGCCGCCGCCACACAGCGTCCGGACGCCCAGGTGCTGATCGCGATTACGCCGGAAGGAGCCGTCTGGGTGGATGGTCGTCCGGTCGATGCCCATCGCATCGGTCAGGAAGTGGCCGGCATGCTCAGTGGCGATGGCTCGGTGGTCATCCAGGCCGATAGAGCGTCCACCACTGGACTGCTGATCGAAGTGATGGATCGCCTGCAGCAGGCAGGCGTCGAGCAAGTGGCGGTGGCGGCTAGTCGGAGTGCGCCATGATACGCCACGGGTTCTCGCTGCTGGCTGGTGCTGCGCTGGCGATGGGGCTGTTCTGGATGCTGGCGCTGCTGGTGGCACCGCCGGAACGCAGCGTCGACGAGCCGGTCATGTCCATGGCCATGACCATGGTGGAAGCGCCTGAGCAGGCTGCCGAGCCGGAAACGCCGCCGCCAGAGCCTGCCCAGGCGGCTCCTGCGGCTCCCCCTCCTGCACCAGCGCCTGCTCCTGCGCCGGTCGCGACGAGTCAGATTGCGCTGCCCGATCTGGCTTTGCCGGATGCACCGGTAGAGCCGCTGGAGTTGGAGAGTGAGCTGCCGGAGCTTACCGAGGCAAGGCCAGAGCCGACACCGCAACCACGACCGGAGCCGCAGCCTGCGCCAGAGCCCACGCCGGAGCCTGCCGCAGAGCCCGCGTCGCGCTCCGAGCCATCCGCGGCACCCGCGACGGCCGAGCGTGAAGCGGCGCCTGCGGCAGAACCAGCACCTTCCAATGAGCCGGTGAGTGTCGGGCAGGTGGCGCCCACGAGTCGCGTCAATCCCACGTACCCCACCCGTGCCCAGCGGCGTGGGATGGAGGGCTTTGTCGAGGTGGAGTTCGTCATTCGGCGTGATGGCAGCGTCGATGGCGGGACGATTCGCGTCGTCAACGCCCAGCCGCGCCGGGTGTTCGAGCAGGCGGCGGAGGAGGCCATTGCGCGCTGGCAATTCGAGCCGAGTCAGCAGCTGCGTCGTGCCACTCAGCGCATCGAATTTCAGTTGCGGTAAGCCCGTCGAGGGAGCGTTATGCAGCGTTTATTGGCAATGGCAGTGCTCTACGTGTGGAGCACGGTGGCGGTGGCGGATGTGCCACTGAGTGAAGATATCATTCTCGACCTGAACGGGTTGCAGAGCCAGTTGGCGGAGCTTTCCGGTGCAGGTGCAGAGAATGAGTCGTTGGACACCATTCTGAACCGTGCGCGCTCCCAGGCCGCCAGGTTGGCCTCGGGTAATCGAGCCGATCAGTGGGCCAGCGCGCTATATCATCAATTGGCGGCCAGTGCGCTGGTGCGTCAAGAGGCGCCCGAGGCGGCGGCAGACGAACTGGCCAGTGCCCGCCAGCGTACCAGCGTGCCGAACAGCCAACGACTGCGCTGGTTGCGTGACGAAGCGTCCCTGCGCCGTGCGGCAGGTCAGCGCTCTCAGGCCATCGAGCTCTACGCGCAATGGCTCGGCGAGTCGGCGGGCCATGAGCGCTACCTTGAGTCGGTTTGGGCGTTGGTGCGCCTATTGGCAGAAGAGGAGCGCTGGGAAGAGGCCCTCGAATGGCTCACCCCCCAGCTGGAGCCGGGCAGAGAACTGAGTGATGCCCAGCAGGCGCTGGTCAACGTCGTGTTGCGCCATGCAGGCGAAGGCGAGCAGGCGCTGGTCTGGCTGCTGGAAAACCTGAGCGAGCGCAGCAGCGCCGAGGAGTGGCGTCAGGCGGCTGGATTGGCGCAGCAGGCGGGGCTGCTGGGCGCTGCCGCCGGCGTCTGGGAAGCGGCTTGGCATATGGGCAAGTTCACTGCGCCCGAGGATCGTTTGACCCTGATTCGGCTGCACCTGGCAGGGGGCACGCCAGCGCGTGCCGGTGAGCATCTGGAGGCAGCGCTGGAAGCAGGGGAGCTGCCTGATGATGAAGAAACGCTGCGCCTGCGAGCCACGGCCTGGCAGCAGGCCCGGCATGTCGAGCATGCCCTGAACGCTTGGCAGGCGCTGGCTGAAACCACTCGGGCGGCTGACGATTGGCGCCAGTATGGTCAGTTGGCCTACGCGTGGGGCAATGAGTCGCTGGCGAAAGAGGCGCTCTTGCGAGCGGCGGAGCTGGGCGACGAACAGGCCGAGCAGTGGCTTGGCTATTTCGATTGAGGGGGCTCAGGGGGTGAGCCGTGCCGCCCGAGTGGGCGGCAGCCAAGGGGCGGTCAGTCTGCCAGGGTCAGGGAAAAGTCGCTCCAGGTGGGCGCGTGGTCCGAAGGTCGCTCCATGGCACGCAGGGGATAGTCGATACCTGCATCGGTGACTCGCTGTGCCAAGGGAGGCGAGACAAGGATGTAGTCGATGCGCAGCCCGCGCTTGGGTTCTTGGTCAAAGCCCTTCGAGCGGTAGTCGAACCAGCTGAACCATTCGCTGTTGTCGGGGTGGCAGAGCCGATAGCTGTCGCTGAGCCCCCATGCCTTGATGCCTGCCAGCCACTCCCGCTCGATGGGTTGAAAGCTGGCCTTGCCATCACGTAGCCAGCGCTTTCGGTTGGCTTCCCCAATGCCGATGTCCTGGTCTTCGGGTGAAATGTTGAAGTCACCCATGACGGCCAGATGCTCTTCCGAGGAGTGCTGCGTGGCCAGCAGATTGGCCAACTGCTGGTAAAAGCGCTCCTTGTGCGGAAATTTGGTGGGGTGGTCGACGTTTTCGCCCTGAGGGAAGTAGCCGTTCCACACGGTGACCGGCTGGCCGTCGGTGGTCAGCAGGCGCACGCCGATCATGCGTCGCTGGGCATCTTCCTCATCATCAGGAAAGCCGTAGAAGACCTGCTGAGGTTTCTGTCGGCAGAGCAAGGCCACACCGTAGTGGCCCTTTTGGCCATAATGAAAGGTGTGGTACCCCATGGCTTCCACGTCGGCCAAGGGAAACTCGCTATCTTGCACCTTGATTTCCTGCAGGCCGATCACATCAGGGCGATGGGTGTCGATGAGCGCTTGCAGCTGATGCAGCCTTGCCCGGATACCGTTGATATTGAAAGACACCAGACGCATCAGGAGGGCTCTCCCGAAGAGGAGTCGCTCCCCTTGTCGGGGTGGATGGCAATGTTCTGGCCACTTTGCTGGCGTGCCAGCTTGCGCACTGCCTGCAGTTTGCGCTGTTGCTGTTTCTTGGCCACGAAACGGCGTGATGAGGTCACCTGATCCGGGTTTTCATGGCGCCACTTTTTGTAATCCTTGCGGCGACCGGTGCGGATCGTCACCTTGTCTGCCAGTGAACGAGTCTTTTTCTTACGCGTCATCGTCGCGCTCCTTGGGTTAATTTATGCCTCATTCTAACAGGCAAGGGCGCTCCTTCGA
This sequence comes from Vreelandella hamiltonii, assembly GCF_014651795.1. NCBI lineage: Bacteria > Pseudomonadati > Pseudomonadota > Gammaproteobacteria > Oceanospirillales > Halomonadaceae > Vreelandella > Vreelandella hamiltonii. Next base: position 12,253 of record NZ_BMXO01000009.1, read on the forward strand.
CAGCAGAGCGCGCTCTTATCGCCAAGCCCTGCTACAATGCGCGATTCGTGATGCCTAACCTCCACAGCAATGGACAGATACACAGCCTATGAGCGAGTCGGAACAGATCACAGCATCGGACCAGAACCGCAAGCCTAAACGCCGTCGTCGCAAGCCGCGTCGTCGTCAGTCGAACTGGGATCTTCGTCAGTTTCAGGTGCCCGCCGTTGCCGGCAAGTGGCGCTTCCATGACTTTGATCTGCCGCTGCCCTTGATGCGCGCTATTCATGCCCAAGGCTATGAATATTGCACTCCCATTCAGGCAGAGGCGCTGCGCCACACGCTGCTGGGTGGCGACATTGTGGGCAAGGCCCAGACGGGCACTGGCAAGACCGCTGCCTTCCTGATTTCAGTGCTGGCCTACTTCCTGGAAGAGCCCGCGCCGGACGGTCAGAAGCCGGGGGCTCCCCGTGCGCTGATCATCGCCCCCACCCGCGAACTGGCGCTGCAGATCGAGAAAGACGCCAAGGCGCTCGCCCGCTTCACGTCGTTGAACGTGGCCAGCGTGGTCGGTGGCATGGATTACCAGAAACAGCGTGAGAGCCTCGGCAAGAAACTCGATATTTTGGTGGCCACGCCTGGCCGTCTGCTCGACTTCCATCAGAAGCGCGATATCGACCTGTCCGAAACCGAAGTGCTGGTGCTCGATGAAGCGGATCGCATGCTTTCTATGGGGTTCATCCCGGATGTGAAGCGCATCATCCGCTATACCCCCAAGAAAGAGGAGCGTCAGACGTTCCTGTTTTCGGCCACCTTCACCGACGACATTCTCAACCTGGCCAGCCAGTGGACGCAGGAACCAGCCCATGTCGAGATCGAAGTCACGGTAGAGAATCAGGCCGATATCGACCAGCGCGTATACCTGGTGTCGGATGACGACAAGCAGCGCCTGTTGGTCAAGCTGCTGGAGCAGGAGAGCTTCGAGCGGGTCATGGTGTTCGGCAACCGTCGGGATCTGGTGCGCAAACTCGATGACCTGCTGAAAAAAGCAGGCGTGAGTGCCGCCATGCTGTCGGGTGACGTGCCCCAGAATCAGCGGATCAAGACGCTGGAAAGCTTCCGCGAAGGCGAGATCCAGGTGCTGGTGGCCACCGATGTGGCCGGTCGTGGCATCCATATCGAAGACGTCAGCCACGTGATCAACTACACCCTGCCGGAAGACCCGGAAGACTACGTGCACCGTATTGGCCGCACCGGTCGTGCCGGTGCCAAAGGGGTATCGATCAGCTTCGTGGGTGAAGAAGACGCCTTCTCGCTGCCGGAAATCGAGCGCTACATCAACGGCAAGCTGCCCTGCGAGCATCCGCCGGAAGGCATGCTGTAACGCACATGCTGGATAACGCGCTCAAGGCCGATATTCAGCAAGCGTACCGTAACGTGGTGGAGCAGTTAGCGCTGACCCCACGCTACGGTCAGCGGCTGATGATTGCCGAGATTGCCCGCACCCTGGGCGATATTCAGTGCGACAGCGATGGCAAGCGCACCAGCGACAGCCACGTCTGTGTGCTGGAAGCCGGTACCGGCACGGGCAAGACGCTGGCGTATCTGATTGCAGGCTTGCCCATTGCCAAGGCGAAGGGCAAGCGGCTGATCGTGTCCACGGCCACGGTGGCTCTGCAGGAGCAGGTGTTGCATCAGGACCTGCCCTCCCTGGCCGAGCACAGTGGCATCGCCTTTCGCTACGCGCTGGCCAAAGGACGCGGGCGCTATGTGTGCGTGGCGCGGCTGGATCAGGCCCTGGAGGGCAGTGAGCCGAACCCGACCATGTCGCTGTTCGAGCACTCCCTGCAAAGCGATAGCAGCGACTATCAGGTGCTTGCCAGCGACCTTGCCGATGCCTATGGCAAAGGCGAGTGGCAGGGTGACCGTGATACCTGGCCTGACACCATCGATGATGCCCACTGGCGTCAGCTCACCGTCGATCACCGCCAGTGTACCGGGCGCCGCTGCGGCCATTTCGGTGCTTGCGCGTTCTTCCGCTCACGCCGTGAGCTGGAAGATGCCGATGTCATCGTGGCCAACCACGATCTGGTACTGGCGGACCTGGCCCTGGGGGGCGGCGCCATTCTGCCGGACCCTGCCGACTGTATCTTCATCTTCGACGAAGGTCATCACCTGCCGGACAAGGCGCTGTCGCACTTTGCCCACCGCTTCGCGGTGCATGGCTGTCTGCGCTGGCTCAAGACGCTGCGCAGCAGCTTGACCGATCTCCACCAGGGGCTGGCAGTTCAGCCCACCGTGGCCCGGCTGCTGGCCAGCCTGCCTGAAGTGCTGCATGGCCTGGAGCCTGCCCTGGGGGACGTGTTCAGCCTGGGGCACCAGCTGGCCGGGCGCGAGCAGGGGCTGGCGGATGAAGAGGCCAGCCACCAGCAGCGTTTCGAGAAGGGCGAGTTGCCGGAAGCGCTGCGCGAGCAGGCGCGGCAGCTGCTGGTGATGTTTGCCACGCTATCACGCAGCCTGGAAAGCATTGCCGATATCCTGCGTGAGAGCCTGGACCCGGACAAGCAGACGGGGCTGGACCGCGATCAGGCCGAAGCCTGGCTACCGCTGGTGGCGCTGCTGCATGGTCGCGCCCTGGAAGCCCACGCGCTCTGGCAGGCGTTCAGCGAGCAAGACCCGCCCAATGCGCCGCCCTGTGCGCGCTGGATCACGTTGAGTCGTGTGGCTGGGGAGCCCGAAATCGAGTTCTCCGCCAGCCCTGTCTCGGCGGCGCACACGCTGGCCAAGCATTTGTGGGGGCGCTGCCATGGTGCGGTGGTCACCTCCGCTACCTTGACGGCACTGGGGCGCTTCGAACGTATTCAGGAGCGCGCAGGCCTGGCCAGTCGCTATCGGTACCAGGCGCTGCCCAGCCCCTTCGATTATGCCAACGCGGTGCTGCGCGTGCCCGCGGAAGCCACGGACCCCAGCGACCGAGAGGCCCATGAGCGTGCCATCGTGCGCTGTGTCTCCCAGTTGGGGGAGGATGAAGCGGTGCTGGTACTGTTTTCGTCCCGGGCCCAGCTCAGGGCGGTGGAAAAAGTGCTGCCAGCGGCTTTGAAAGAGCGCCTGCTGGCGCAGGATGCGCTGCCCAAGCGGGAGTTGATCGAGCGGCATCGTGCTGCGGTCGATAGCGGCAAGGGGAGCATCATCTTCGGCTTGGCCAGCTTTGCAGAGGGCATCGACCTGCCTGGGGATTACCTGACTCATGTAGTCATCACTCGGTTACCCTTTGCGGTGCCCGATGACCCGGTGGGTGCCACGTTGGCCGAGTGGATCGAAAGCCAGGGCGGCAACTCTTTCATGCGTATCAGCGTGCCCGATGCTTCCATCAAGCTGGTGCAGGCCTGTGGTCGGTTGATCCGCAAGGAGAACGACCGGGGCGTGATCACGTTGCTGGACCGCCGCGTGATCACGCGGCGCTACGGTCAGGCGCTGCTGGATGCCTTGCCGCCCTTTAGGCGTGACATTCAGGCCTGAATTCGGTAGCGGGTGATGCTAATGAAAAACGCCCCGCCAGAGAGATCTGGCGGGGCGTCGACAGGTTGGCTTCAGGCAATACGTTTGGCCAGCACCGGAGCAAGCTTTTCGTTCATGCGCGTGAAGGTTTCGACGGTCGTGTCCCAGTCGATACAGGCATCGGTGATCGAGACACCGTACTGCAGTTGACTCAGGTCGGCAGGCACTTTCTGGGCGCCCCAGCCAATATTGGACTCGACCATCAGGCCGATGATGGAGCGGTTGCCTTCCAGAATCTGGTTGGTCACGTTTTCCAGTACCAGCGGCTGCAGGGCCGGGTCCTTGTTGGAGTTGGCGTGGGAGCAGTCGATCATGATGTTGGCCGACAGCTTGGCCTTGCTCAGCTCTTTTTCGGCCAGCGCGACGCTGACGCTGTCGTAGTTGGGCTTGCCGTTGCCGCCGCGCAGTACCACGTGGCCATAAGCGTTGCCCCGGGTGCGGATGATGGCGACCTGGCCGGCCTGGTTGATGCCCAGGAAGTTATGTGGGTTGGCGACCGACTGCAGGGCATTGATGGCGACATCCAGGCTGCCGTCGGTGCCGTTCTTGAAGCCGACCGGGCAGGAGAGGCCTGAGGCCATCTCGCGATGGGTTTGTGACTCGGTGGTGCGGGCGCCAATGGCTGACCAGCTGATGCAGTCCTGCAGGTACTGTGGCGAGATCGGGTCCAGGGCTTCCGTGGCCAGGGGCAAGCCCATCTCGGCCAGGTCGACCAGCAGTTTGCGGGCGATGTGCAGACCTTCGTCGATTTCGAACGAGTCGTTCAGGTGGGGGTCGTTGATCAGCCCTTTCCAGCCCACGGTGGTACGCGGCTTTTCGAAATAGACGCGCATGACGATGTACAGGCTATCGCTCACCTTGTCGGCCAGCGCGCGCAGGCGGCGGGCGTAATCCAGCGCGGCATCCACGTCGTGGATGGAGCAGGGGCCCACGACCACCAGCAGGCGCGGGTCGTTGCCATCCAGGATGTTCTGAATGACGCGACGGCCTTCCACGACGGAGCGCTCGGCGGCTTCGGTGAGGGGAATGGCCGACTTCAGAGCGTCGGGGGTGGTGAGAACATCCTGAGCGAGGACGTTGAGATTGCTAACCTGTTGATCAGACATCTTGCTACCTGTACATGCGCGATGGACGAAAAGTGGTCACTACTATGGCGCGTCACGGTGGTAAAAATCAATTGTTACGGAACTTTGCATTAAGGAAAAATGTCAGCCACAGGGTTTCAAGAAAGGGGGTAAGCGCTTGATGCGCTGCTAAGAACGCGTAACACTAGATGACATTGGCGTTATGCCACCAAACGCCCTCCAGAACAGGTGAGCCACCAGGCCTCATGGGCCTCGAGCTCTCCATGACGATTAACCAATGCCCAAGGGACACTATGCTGCTTGCTGTGAAGGCCCGATCAACAGGGCGACAAGAATATGAAGCGGCCGGTGTGATACCGGCGCGGAAGGAGCGTGTGAATGGGCACTCGTGAAACGGACCAGCAGTTGGTTGAGCGTGCCCAGAAAGGCGATACACGCGCTTTCGATCTTTTGGTTAAGAAGTATCAGCACAAGATCATTGGCCTGATAGGACGCTACGTGCACGACCACGCCGAAGTGCAGGATGTGGCGCAGGAAGCCTTCATCAAGGCGTACCGTGCGTTGGGCAAGTTTCGTGCAGAAAGTGCTTTCTATACCTGGATGTACCGGATCGCCATCAATACGGCGAAGAACCACCTGGTATCCAGAGGGCGTCGTCCACCCGGCAGCGACCTGGATATCGTCGATGCCGAAATCGTCGATCAAAGCGGCCGCTTGGCCGACTCCGAGTCTCCCGAAGCTGCCATTGCGCGGGACCAGTTGGAAGCCGCTGTGTTCGAAGCCATCGAACGCTTGCCGGATGACCTGCGCACGGCCATTACCCTGCGTGAGCTGGATGGGTTGGCCTACGAGGACATCGCGCAAATCATGCAGTGCCCGGTGGGTACGGTGCGTTCGCGTATTTTTCGTGCCAGGGAGGCGGTAGACGAGCATATCCGCCCGCTGGTCACCACGGCGCGCAACAGCCGTGAAGAGCCCTGAACGTTGGGCCGCTGCCTGCGCATGGACACAAACATTTACGTTTTTACTTTTTTTGTGAACTGTCTGGCGAGTCAGGCGTCATAAGGGCTGCCAGCGTTATTGAGTTGAGCCGCCGAGCAGCCCAATCATGTTGCCTGCCAACTTGGCAATGGCGTTGTGCAGACGGTGATAGATAATCTGAGTCTTGGCCTGTGAGGTTTTGCGGCTAAAACACGCACTAGCCGTGTTGTCGTGAAGCTTCTTCCAACACAGTGTGAGGGTGTGAAGTATGAGTCAAAACACACGGGAGTCACTTTCCGCATTGATGGACGGTGAAAGTGATGAGCTGGAACTTCGCCGAGTGTTGAAATCACTACCTGACGACGCCGACGCGGCAGAGACTTGGCGCCGCTATCATCTGGCGCGCAGCATGATGCAGCGTGAGCGCGAAGTCGATGTCAGCGTCGACCTTTCGGCGGGCATCATGGATCGGTTGCGTAACGAGCCCGTCCCGATGGCAGAGTCCGTCGCGGCATCGAACAGCCGTGTCGGCGGCGTCTCGTTTGCCCGCGGTGCTGGTGTGGCAGCGGCCGTTTCCTTGATGGTGATTACGGGCGTCCAGTTCTTCAATAGCGGCACGGGTACCAGCGGCCAACCTGATGGGGGTATTGCTGCGCAGCCCGGTACCGGCGTGGGTGCTCAGGTGCAGCCAGTCAGCTTGTCAGGTGCCCAGACAGGTGCCTTGGCAGCCTCCGATATGCCGATGTTCGAACCTACGCCGTTCCGGATCAATGGGCAGGCAGGTAATAGCGGCTTGATGAACGTCAGCGAAGCCGGTTTCGCGGCTCCGTCTGCGCCGCAAAGCGTCATGGCTCAGCAGCCAACGTCCATCGATATCGATCAGTTGCGTCTGTTGCAGTCCTACCTGGAGCAGCATGCTCAAGGGGCGGCTAGTGGCGGTGGTGACAGCTGGATGCCGCTGATGCGCTCTTCGGTCACCGAACCTCTGGGACAGCGTTAATGTTGGAGAGAGTGGCCTGAGCATTATGGCGATGGACAAGTGCCGACAGTGGGGAATTCAGGCCGTCGCGTCTGCTGGGCTCGTAAGCCTGTTCTCCTTTTCCACGCCGGTCATCGCAGAGCAAGCGCCCGCATTCAGCTGCGATGACCTTACCTCCTTTACCGCGCCCGCCAACGTTCAGGATTGGCTTGTGCTCAGCAAGCAGGCCGGTCACTGCTACGACTTCCAGGCCAGGGCCGTCTCCATCGATGCTTTGGGAGTGCGTACCCTGGCGCTTTCACATCGTATTCGAGATGGCGTTCGGCAGCAGGTCGTTCAGCATCTGGATGGCCCTTCCGTGAGTGTCGAGCGTCAGTCCGCCGTGGGCTATCGCGCCCGCTTTACCTTAGAAGATCAAGAGACCAGCAGCGCAGCGGAAGCCTGGGCCGCTCACGTAGCCCATTATTATGAGATCGAGCTGCTCAACGATGATCGTGTCGCGGGTCGCGAAGCCGTGCAGCTCAAGTTTGCGCCGCAGGATGGCGAGCGCTATCAGCATGAGTGGTGGCTAGACAAAGAGACGGGGCTGCTGCTCAAGCATGTCATGCGTGATAGCCAATCGCGGGCGCTGGAAACGTTTCAGATTACTCAGCTGCAAGCCCCGGTTCTGTATGAAGGCGAGATTGCCCATCCTGCTTCGCCGGAGGAGCCTGCGATGAGTTGGCAGGCTGAGTGGTTGCCGGATGGTTTCGTTTCTCAGCCGGTCGAAACGAGTTCGTTATCGAGTCAGCGTGTCTACAGCGACGGCTTGGCTTCGGTCAGCTTGTTTGCAGCGCCCGTGGAGCAGCAGGCGCTCTCGGAAGGTAGCCATCAGTTGGGCGTTTCTACGGCCACGGTATCGGTCGTGGAGGTCGATGATCAGCGTTGGCAGCTGGTAGGCGTTGGTGAGCTGCCAGCTGCTGTCATGCGCCGTATCGTTCAGTCCATCGTGATTCAGCCCTGATGTCATTGGCCGAGCCCGCACCCTGTTCTGCGCTCTATCGCACTGGCCGAGTCACAGGGCATGTCGAAGGGCGATTGGTGGTGGATGTGTCGGTGGCCAGCGAATGTGATGCCTGCGCCAAGGGGCGGGGTTGTGGCATGGGCCTGCTGGCGCGCCGCCAGCACCAGCGTGTCGAGGTGCGGCCTGAGTGTCTGGAAAGCCAATTGGCAGAGCGTTACCCTTTGGGCAGTGCGGTGACGCTGACGGTGGAGCGGCAAGCCGTTGGCTATCTGGCGCTTTTGGTCTATGCCGCGCCCATGCTGCTGGCGCTGGTCGTGTCGGGGGCGATTGCCAGGGTGGCAGAGAGTCAATGGATCAGCGCGAGTGTCTTTTTTGGTACCTTGGCGTGCGCCTTGGTGGCGCTTAGATTTCTCATGCGCGGGGGGATGGAACGCTTCCGTCCGCGTTTGGTCAGTTAGTTGTCCTGTAGCTCGCTAAGAGTTGCACTTCCATGGTGTCGTCCCTGCTTGACTAGGAGCTGTTTCATGAAGCGCTTGGTTCTCCCCTCAACGTTATGGTTATGCCTGGTTGCGCTGTTCATGGTGGGTCAAAGTGCCCAGGCGCAAACCTTGCCCGATTTCACGGTGCTGGTAGAAGAAGCGGCGCCGGGCGTCGTCAACATTTCTACCACGCGCACGGTGCAGCGCAGCAGCTCGCCGTCGGCACAAGGGTTTGGTGGTCAGGAAATTCCCGAAATCTTCCGCCACTTTTTTGGTGACAGTTTTCCAACGCCGCCCAGTGGTGGTCAGGGGCGTAGCCAGGAACGACAGTCATTGGGCTCTGGCTTCATCATCAGTGAAGATGGCTACGTGATGACCAACGCCCACGTCGTGCAGGATGCCGATGAAATTCTGGTGCGCCTCAACGACCGTCGCGAACTGCCCGCGGAGCTGATCGGCAGCGATGTGCAGACCGACGTTGCCTTGCTCAAGATCGATGCCAGCGACCTGCCCGTGCTCACGTTGGGGAATTCCGATGAGCTCAAGGTAGGGGAGTGGGTGGCGGCCATTGGCTCGCCTTTCGGCTTCGACCATTCGGTCACTGCGGGTATCGTCAGTGCCATCAACCGTACGCTGCCACAGGACGCTTACGTCCCCTTCATCCAGACCGACGTGGCCATCAATCCGGGTAACTCCGGTGGTCCACTGTTCAATCTGGAAGGTGAAGTCGTCGGTATCAATTCGCAGATCTTCACCCGTAGCGGTGGTTTCATGGGACTGTCGTTCGCCATTCCGATCAACGTCGCCATGGACGTCGCCAGCCAACTTCGTGAAGATGGCCAGGTGAACCGTGGTTGGCTGGGCGTGATGATTCAGCCGGTGTCTCGTGATTTGGCCGAGTCGTTTGGCATGAACGAAGCCATCGGTGCGCTGATTGCCGACCTGGACCCCGAAGGTCCCGCCGCGCAGGGTGGCCTGCAGGCTGGGGATGTGATTCTGGAAGTCAATGGCGAAGAGGTCGATCGCTCCAGCACGTTGCCGCGCCTCATCGGGCGTGTTGCCCCTGGCAGCGATGTGGAGCTTACCCTGATGCGCGATGGTGAGCAGGTGACTGAAACCATCGAACTGGGAAGCTGGCCGGATGCCCAAGGCGTCGAGCAAGCTTCCAGCAGCAACAATCAGATGCGACTAGGTGTCGCTGTGGCCGAAGTGGATGAAGCCACGCGCGAGCGGCTCAACATCACCGGTGGCGTAGAGGTTCGTCAGGTGGAGCCGGACAGCGTTGCCGCCCAGGCGGGGCTCCGCCCGGGAGACATTCTGGTCAGCCTCGACCACCGTAGCGTTGCTTCTGCCGATGAGCTGATGCGAATCGTCGAAGCCTTGCCCACCGATCGTGCCATCCCGCTGCGCCTGTATCGTGATAGACGCTCACTTTTTGTAGCGCTGCGTCTGGAATAAGTACGCTTTTCGCTCCCTCCAGTCCGGCGGTTCTCGCCGGACTGCTGTTCCTATCCCCCGCATATCGCTACAATAGCGCTTATCTTTTGACGAACTTTGGCAATGCAGTGGTGCGGTGTTCACGTTACGCCTTGTTGGCGCTGTCCCCAACACCATCGCTTGCGTACCAATAAGGCAGAACACACTCGATGTCTCATGACGTTTCCGGCGGAAAGCTCAAGCATATTCGCAATTTCTCCATCATCGCCCACATCGACCACGGTAAATCGACGCTTTCCGATCGTTTGATTCAGACTTGTGGTGGCTTGTCCGAGCGTGAACTGAAGGAGCAGGTGCTCGACTCCATGGATATCGAGCGCGAGCGCGGCATTACCATCAAGGCGCAGTCGGTCACGCTGGACTACACCGCGGCCGATGGTCAGGTCTATCAGCTCAACTTCATCGATACACCAGGGCATGTGGACTTCTCCTACGAAGTATCCCGCTCGCTGTACGCCTGTGAAGGGGCGCTGCTGGTAGTGGACGCCGCTCAGGGCGTCGAAGCTCAGTCGGTGGCCAACTGCTACACCGCCATCGAGCAGGGCCTGGAAGTCCTGCCGGTGCTCAACAAGATCGACCTGCCCCAGGCCGACCCGGACCGCGTTTCTCAGGAAGTGGAAGAAATCATCGGCTTGGATGCCACCGATGCCTGCCAGGTGTCGGCCAAGAGCGGTATTGGTATCGACGCACTGCTGGAGCGCCTGGTGCGTGACATTCCGCCCCCTAAAGGGGACCCGGACGCGCCCTTGCAGGCGCTGATCATCGATTCCTGGTTCGACAACTATCTCGGCGTCGTTTCGCTGGTGCGGCTGTTCGACGGTACGCTGCGCAAGGGCGACAAGATTCGCATCAAATCGACCGGGCGGGATTGGAACGCCACCGAAGTAGGCATCTTCACACCGCTGCGTAAAGAGACCAATATTTTGCGCGCGGGTGAGGTCGGTTTCGTGGTTGCCGGGATCAAGGAAATTCATGGTGCCCCGGTCGGTGATACCATCACCCACACCAAAACCCCCGATGTCGAACGCCTGCCGGGCTTCCAGAAGGTCAAGCCGCAGGTATACGCCGGTATGTTCCCGGTCAGCGCCGATGACTATGAAGACTTCCGCGATGCGCTGGAGAAACTGGCGCTGAACGATGCGTCGCTGGAGTACGAGCCGGAAAACTCGGATGCCCTGGGCTTCGGTTTCCGCGTGGGCTTCCTCGGCACCCTGCACATGGAAATCATCCAGGAGCGCCTGGAGCGCGAATACGACCTGGATCTGCTCACGACTGCACCCACGGTGGTGTATGAGCTGGGCATGAAAAATGGCGACATCAAATACGTCTCCAACCCCTCCAAGCTGCCGGACATGGCCGACGTCGACGAGATGCGCGAGCCTATCGTGCGGGCCAGTATTCTGGTGCCCCAGGAGTACGTGGGCAACGTGATTGCCGAGTGCGAGCAGCGCCGTGGCACCCAGCTGGACATGCAGTTTCTGGGCAACCAGATTCAGCTCACTTATGAGCTGCCGATGTCGGAAGTGGTCATGGACTTCTTCGATCGTCTGAAGTCGATTTCTCGCGGTTACGCGTCGCTGGAGTATAACTTCGAGCGTTTTGAAGCCGCCAAGCTGGTGCGTCTGGACGTCTTGATCAATGGCGACAAGGTAGACGCGCTGGCGGTCATCATCCATCGGGATCATGCCCACACCCGCGGCCGTCTGCTGGTGGAGAAGATGAAAGAGCTGATTCCGCGGCAGATGTTCGACGTGGCCATCCAGGCTGCCATTGGCGGGCAGGTGGTCGCGCGCTCGACGGTCAAGGCGCTTCGCAAGAACGTGACCGCGAAGTGTTATGGCGGCGACGTCAGCCGCAAGAAAAAACTGCTGGAAAAACAGAAAGCCGGTAAAAAACGGATGAAACAGGTGGGGCGTGTCGAAATTCCCCAGGATGCCTTCCTTGCTGTGCTCAAGGTCAACGACTAGGGACTCGACCTCACATGGATTTTTCATTATTACTGGTACTTGCCGTCGTACTCTCCGGGGCTATCTTTCTGCTGGATGTGCTGGTGCTGCGGCCCAAGCGCCGTGAGCGGGTGGCCACTGCCGAAGCCGCCACGGTAGACGGGCTGGACGATGCCAGCCGGGAAAAGCTTCTCAAGGAGCCCTGGCCGGTCGACTACTCTCGCTCTTTCTTTCCCGTGTTGCTGGTCGTACTGGTGGTGCGTAGCTTCATCGTCGAACCGTTCCAGATTCCCTCGGGTTCCATGAAGCCGACGCTGGAAGTAGGCGACTTCATCCTGGTGAACAAGTTTGCCTATGGCCTGCGCCTGCCCGTGGTACACCACCGCTTTCTGGAAGTGGACGACCCGGAGCGTGGTGATGTCATGGTGTTTCGCTTCCCTGACGAGCCCTCGGTCAATTTCATCAAGCGCGTAGTGGGCCTGCCCGGCGACCGTGTTCGGTATGAAGGCAAGCAGCTCTATGTGAACGGCGAAGCAGTCAGCAAGGTGCTGGTCGAAGAAGGCCCGGCCTTGTCTCCCCAGCAGCTGTTGCTCGAAGAGCAGCTGGGTGAAGTGAGCCATTTCATTTATAACAATCCGCGTGATCCTGGCCCGCAAATGCGTGAGGTAGTGGTGCCGGAAGGGCACTATTTCACCATGGGCGATAACCGTGATCACTCCAACGATAGCCGCTACTGGGGCTTTGTTCCGGAAGAGAACATCGTCGGGCGCGCCTTTGCAGTCTGGATGCACTGGGATGGTGGTTTGCCCAGCTTCAGCAGCGTGCGTCGCATCGAATGAAGCACCTGTTAAACAACAAGGTCAGCGTGGTTATTTTGTATAACGTCAATGACGTAGGAGCACCGTGAGCAATTCCTTAACCGCTTTTTGCCGACGAATCGGCCATACCTTTGGCGACCCAACGCTACTGGAACTGGCCATGACCCATCGCAGCTATGGTGGTCGCAACAATGAGCGCCTGGAATTTCTGGGTGACTCTATCGTCAACTTTGTCATTGCCGAAGCGCTGTTTCAGCGCTTCCCCCAGGCGCGAGAAGGTCAGCTTTCCCGCCTGCGCGCGCGTCTGGTCAAGGGGCAGACCTTGGCCGAGCTGGCCCGTGAAATGTCGTTTGGCGAGTGCCTGCGACTTGGCTCGGGAGAGATGAAAAGCGGCGGTCACCGCCGTGAATCCATCCTGGCCGATGCCGTCGAGGCCGTGATCGGGGCCATCTACCTGGATGCAGGTATGGACGCCGTGCGTGACCGTGTACTGGCCTGGTATGCGGAGAGACTGGAAAACATCTCTCTTCAGGATACTCAGAAGGACCCCAAAACGCGCTTGCAAGAGTTTCTCCAGTCACGCCAGGCCGCGTTGCCTCGCTACGAAGTGGTCTCGGTCAAGGGCGAGGCGCATGCCCAGACGTTTACCGTGGAGTGCTATATCGATCTGTTGAGCGAGCATACCACTGGTAAAGGTCCTAGCCGCCGACATGCAGAGCAACAGGCGGCGGAAGAAGCTCTGTCCTATCTTGAACAACCCCCTGGAGACAAATCATGAGCCAAACCTGCGGATTCGTGGCCATCGTTGGCCGTCCCAACGTAGGCAAATCAACCCTCATGAACCGGATTCTGGGGCAAAAGATCTCGATTACCTCTCGGCGGCCGCAAACTACCCGCCATCAGGTGATGGGTATCAAGACCGTCGATGAGACGCAGTTCATCTACGTGGACACCCCGGGCATGCACATCATGTCCAAGGATCGCAACAAGGCGATCAACCGATTCATGAACCAGGCAGCCACCCAGGCGCTGCGTGACGTGGATTGTGTCGTCTTCATCATCGATCGTACGCGCTGGACCGAGGAAGACCAGGCGGTGCTCAAGCGTCTGGAGCATGTCACGGCGCCGGTGATTCTGGCAGTGAACAAGGTCGACCGCCTGCAGGACAAGGCCGACCTGCTGCCCTGGTTGGCGGAGGTGGGGGCACGGCGTGAATTTGCTGCCGTCATCCCCATTTCAGCGAAGCACGGCACGCAGGTCGAAGCGCTGGAAGATGAGGTGGCCAAACACCTGCCAGAAAGTATTCACTTCTTCCCTGAAGACCAGATTACCGACAAGAGTCTGCGCTTCATGGCCGCCGAGCTGGTGCGCGAAAAGGTCATGCGTCAGCTGGGCGACGAGCTGCCCTATCAGATGACCGTCGAGATCGAGGAGTTTCGCGAGACCGAGCGGGTGACCCATATCAGCGCGTTGATTTTGGTGGAGCGCCAGGGCCAGAAAGTGATTCTGATCGGTGAAAACGGCGATCGGATCAAGAGTATCGGCCGAGAGGCGCGGCTGGACATGGAGCGTGCCTTGGGCACCAAGGTCATGCTCAACCTGTGGGTCAAGGTCAAGCGAGGCTGGTCGGACGATGAGCGTGCCTTGAAGAGCCTGGGTTACGACCTGGATTGAGCGCGGCCATGACCCCCGAGCCTGCCTTTCTGTTGCACCGCAAGGCGTATCGGGAAACCAGCGCGCTGGTCGACCTGCTGACGCTCAACCACGGGCGCATCCGTGCGGTGGCTCAGGGCGGGCAGCGCCCCGGTTCGAAATCGCGCCAGCGTTTGCAACCCTTTACGCCGCTGTTCATCGCTTGGCGCGGAGAGCGTGAGCTGAAGCGGCTGACCTTGATGGAGTCCCGGGGACAGACCGCGCTGCTGGCGGGTGAAGGGCTGTTGTGTGGCCTTTATGCCAATGAAATTGCCACCCGCTTGCTGCCGCTGGAACTGGCATCCGCGAATGTGTTTGCCTTTTACAGTGCGCTGCTGGAGGCACTTCCGGTGCCCGCCGCGCGCGGGTTGGCGCTGAGACGCTATGAGTGGGCGCTACTGGAAGCCCTGGAAGCCACGCCGCGCTTCTGCACGCCTCAAGGTACCCCTTTGGACCCTCACGGGCGCTATCGATTCGAGGCGGCCAGTCGTGCATTCTTGCCCGCCGAGCGAGGGATCGACGGCCGTGCCTTGCGCTATATCGAGCAGGGTGACTGGGAATCAGAGAGCCTGGCCAGCGCCTTGAAAGCGCTCATGCGAGCAGCGCTGGCGCCCCACCTGGGGGCGGTGGCACTACGCTCGCGAGAGCTGATGATGGATTTGGCCCGCCGCCGTCAGCGCTAGGCGGGCCTCTCTCATACAAGCAATTCTCAGACAAGCAATACTCAGACAAGCAATGATGGCCTCTGTGTGCCATCCAATGGAGAGTCACGATGCATCCTCCTCGTATTCTACTGGGTGTCAACATCGATCACGTCGCCACCCTGCGCCAAGCACGGGGCACCCGCTACCCGGACCCCGTTCAGGCAGCGCTGTTGGCCGAAGAGGCCGGTGCCGATGGCATCACGGTTCACCTGCGTGAAGACCGCCGTCATATCCAGCCCCGCGACGTACGCCTGCTGGCCGAGATGCTCAACACGCGCATGAACCTCGAAATGGCCGTGACCGAAGAGATGCTGGCCCTGGCCGAAGAAGTGCGGCCTGCCCACGTTTGCCTGGTGCCGGAAAAGCGCGAAGAGCTGACCACGGAAGGTGGCCTGGACGTGGTGGGTGGGTTCGAACAGATTGCCGCTGCTTGCCAGCGTCTGGCAGCCGCGGGCTGTGACGTATCGCTGTTCATCGACCCCGATGTAGCCCAGGTCGACGCGGCCAAGCGTGCTGGAGCGCCTACCATCGAACTGCACACCGGTGCCTATGCCGAAGCTCGGCCGGGCAGCGAAACGGCCAACGCCGAGTATGACCGCCTTAGTGCAGCAGCGGTCCATGCCGTCTCGCTTGGGCTGGTGGTCAATGCCGGGCATGGTCTGCATTACCACAATGTGGAAGCCATTGCTGCCTTGCCGGGTGTCAACGAGCTGAACATCGGGCACGCGATCATTGCGCGCGCCCTTTTTGTGGGCCTGAAAGAGGCCATTCAGGAAATGAAGCGGCTGATAATTGCTGGCCAGGAGGCGGGCCTGATGGCCGCGCTGGATGCCCATGAACACGAGCATGCGCATGACGAGCATGATGGCCATCACGGCTGCTGCGGGCATTGAATGATCGTTGGCATTGGCTCTGATATAGCCCGCGTTGCTCGGTTTAGCCAGGCCCTGGAGCGCCACGGTGAGCGTTTTGCCGAACGCATTCTGGGCCAGCAGGAGCAGCAGGTATGGCGGGCCAAAGGCTGCCCGGTGGCTTATCTGGCCAAGCGCTTCGCGGCCAAGGAAGCCTTCGTGAAAGCCTTGGGCCTTGGCTTGCGCCAGGGCATGCAGTGGGGAGACATCCAGGTGCTTAACGACGCGCTGGGCAAGCCCGGATTACACCTGCATGGTGAGGCCCAGCGGCTCTTCGCAGCCAGCGGCGCCGCCACGGCGCACATTACCCTCAGTGACGAAGCCGAGTATGCCGTGGCGTTCGTGGTGCTGGAGCGCTGATCGCCCCCATCACATGCCGTTCTCCTTGTTTACTCCAGTAAGCCATCGCGGTATTGGGCAAGTCGCGTCATGGCGGCGTAAAGCTCTTCCAGCAGCGTATCGACATGGCGTAGCCCGCTGGTGCGTAGCCGAGTTTCCAGGGTTTCCACCAGCAGGGCCAGCTCTGGTGCACCGCAGTAGCGGCTGGCCCCGTTCAGCCCGTGCACCCAGTCCAGCAGTTCGTTCAGGTCGTCTGCCTGGAAAGCCTCGCGCATTTGTCGTTCGTGCTCTTCCAGGCTGTCGATCAGCCTGACCAACTGCTGCTTGGCCAATAATGTCTTGCCGCCTGCCAAGCGCGTCCCCAGGGCGAGATCCACGGCAGGCAGGGCGCTGGGCAATGCCAAGGGTTTTGCCAAGGGTTCTGCCAAGGGCTCTGGTGTGGCCGGTGGGGTATCTGCTTCAGTAGAAGTTGGCGTGATGTCTTGATACCCCGGGTCGGGCGTAATACCCAGAAACCGCTGCATGAGCTGCTGCAACTGTACGTCATTGATGGGTTTGATCAACACATCGTCCAGCCCTTCACTCAGCCACTGCTGGCGTTCGTTATTCAGTACGTGGGCGGTGACCGCGATGATGGGGCAGCGTGCCCAGCTGCCGTTGACGCGACGCAGCGCTTTGGTGGTTTCAATGCCGTTCATGTCGGGCATGCGAATATCCATCAGTACCATGTCGGCGGTATGCTGGCGCGCGAACTCCAATGCCTCTCTGCCGCTGGCAGCCAAGACGATGCGCAGCGTGCTGCTCTCCAGCATGGCCTTGAGCAGCTCACGGTTGGCAGTGTTGTCGTCAACGATCAGCAGCGTCAAAGGGGCGCCTTGGGAAGGCTTGTTGGCAAGCTCCAGGGGTTTCGGCTCCTGACCCGCTGGCAGTACCGTGGGCTGCAGCAAGCGTCGTACCATCGTGACCAGTTGGGCGCGGGTGAAGGGCTTGCAGAGCATGTCACCGCCATGGGGTAAGTCCCAGTGGGGCAGTTCAAAGCTGGTGGTGTTGGCCAGAATGATGACTGGGCAGGGGGTCTGGGCAATGATGTTCTGCCAATAGCCCTTACGTTCGCCGTCAAAATCATCGTGTTCGAGGCTGACCATCAGCAGTGCCTCATTGCCGGCATCGATGAACGATACAGGGCGTGCGCCCCAGCGTTCCAGCAAGTGTTCCAGCACGTTTCGAGTGGGCAAGTGAGGTTCGTGCAAACGCACGATCGGATTGTCCAGCACCAGTTCTGGAGGGCGCTCGTCTGCCTGATGGGCGAGCAGGGGGAGCGTAAACGAAAAAGTCGACCCTCTGCCCAACTCGCTTTCGACACCAATCTCGCCGCCCATGCGTTGAATCAGCTGGCGGCAGATCGACAGGCCCAGACCGCTGCCTCCAAACTGTCGGGAGTGGCTGGGCTCTGCCTGAGAGAAGGCGCTGAACAGCTGCTGCTGGTGTTCATCACTCAATCCAATACCGGTATCACTGACGCTGATGTGCAGGACGACGTGCTGACCCTCTTGGTTGTCCAGCATGACGCGCACGATCACATCGCCCTCATTGGTGAATTTGAGGGCATTGCCAAGCAAGTTGTTCAGCACCTGATGGATGCGTAGCGGGTCACCGCATAGCGGGGTCGGCACGTCGTCATACACCATGGCGACCAGGTTGAGCTGCTTGCGCTGCGCTTCTGGGGCATGCAGGCCAATCACTTCATCGACCAGCGCCACGATATCCACGTCCACTTCTTCCAGTGTCAGGCGGTCTGCTTCCAGTTTCGAGAAATCCAGCACGTCGTTGACCAGCATCAGCAGGTTGTCACAGGCCCGGCGCACATGGTCCAGCCACTCCTTTTGGCGGCTGTCGAGCGACGAGCGGCCCAGCAGCCGACAGAAACCGATGATGCCATTGAGCGGTGTACGTATCTCATGGCTCATGTTGGCCAGAAATTCAGACTTCACGGCGTTGGCTCTCAGCGCGCTGCGGTGTGCCAGATCAAGCTTGATGTTCTGCTCTTCGATGGTCTCCATGGATTCCTGGAGTTCACTGGTGGCTTGCTCGATCTGGCTCTGCATGTTGCGCCGGGCGTGCTGGAAATACTCCGCCAGCCGATTGATATGCTGGGCCAGTTGGCGCAGCTCGATGGGGTTGGCAGGAGTGATCTGCAGGCGGTCATCGCCTCTCGACAGTCGGTAAAGTGCCTGGCTGGCTTCTTCGATGGGGCGGGTAACATAGCGGCTGATGGCAAAGGCGATCAGAAACAGCAACAGGCCCAGCAGCATGCCGCCCAGGCTGAGGCTGGCAATCAGCTTGTAGCGCTCCAGCACCAGCGTGCGGATATCCATCTCGGCTTCCAGCCAGCCATTGTTCGTGCGCCCACGACCGCTCAGTGACTCGCTGGTCAGCGGTACCTGAACGCGCCACAGATCGTCTTCCATGGCGATGGTCGTCGTTTCCGGGGCGTGCAGTCGAGCCGGGGGTGGCAGCGAGGTACCCATCACCAGCAGGCGATTGCCTTGTTCATCGAAGAGGGTGACGGCTCGTAGGTGGCGCTGTTCGAGCAGTTTTCCCGCGAGGCTCTCCAGGCGTTGCGAGTCGCCATCGGCCATGGCCTCGCCCAGGCTGGGAGCCAACAGCTCGCCAGTACTGACCAGCCTTTCCACAAGTACCGCACGGCCTGTGGCGTCGGCGTGAAAGACGAACAGAAACGCCATCATGGCATACACCAACAGTGGAAAACCCAGCAGGGCAAACAGCAGGCGCGTGTTTAAAGACATGAAAGAAGCTCATCGAATCCAGAAGGTTGCCTGTCCAGGCATGGGCAGCACCGATATAATGCAGCATAACGGTTACGATAAGGAATGTGTGATGAATTATCCCACGCTTGAAGATGTGGTCGGCAACACACCGCTGGTACGTCTGAAAAGAATCACGGCAGGCCGCAACAATACGCTGCTGGCCAAGCTGGAGGGCAACAACCCGGCAGGCTCGGTCAAGGACCGCCCAGCGCTGTCGATGCTCAGCGAAGCAGAAGCCCGTGGTGACATTCGTCCCGGTGATACGCTGATCGAGGCGACCTCGGGCAATACCGGCATTGCGCTGGCCATGGCGGCCGCCATCAAGGGTTACAAGATGGTGCTGGTCATGCCTGAAAATGCTTCCGCCGAGCGCAAGCAAGCCATGGCGGCCTATGGCGCCAGGCTCATCTCGGCGAGCAAGGAGGGAGGCATGGAAGAGGCACGCGATATCGCCGACGCCATGATTGCCCGAGGCGAGGGCAAGCCGCTCAACCAGTTTGCCAACCCGGACAACCCGCTGGCGCATTATCGCACCACCGGCCCGGAGGTATGGCGGCAAACCGACGGTGAGATCACACACTTCGTCAGCTCCATGGGTACTACGGGCACCATCATGGGCGTGTCACGGTATCTCAAGGAGCAGAACCCGGCCGTGCAGATCGTCGGGCTGCAGCCGGCCGATGGCGCCAGTATTCCCGGCATTCGCCGCTGGCCCCAGGAGTACCTGCCCGCCATCTTCGAAGCGCCGAGAGTCGATGTCACGCTGGACATCGCCCAGCAGGAAGCCGAAGAGCACATGCGTCGCCTGGCCCGGGAAGAGGGTATTCTGGCTGGGGTTTCATCCGGCGGCAGCCTGGCAGGTGCGCTGCGCATCGCCGAACAAACCGAAAACGCGGTCATCGTGTTCATCGTCTGTGACCGTGGTGATCGCTATCTCTCCACGGGCTTGTTCGCCCCGGAGGTATGAATGGCCATGTTGGGTAAGCGGCGGCCTCCACGCCCCGCCTCGGGCCATTCGGGCCTGGCACGCACGCCAAGTGGGCGAGCCGCAAAAGAGCAGACTGGCGAGCTCTCCGGTGCGCCGCTGGTCATCGAGCGGCTGGCCCATGATGGCCGAGGGGTGGCCCACAACGCTGCCGGGAAGACCGTATTCATCGACCGGGTGCTGCCCGGCGAGGAAGTGGAGGTCGCGGTCCATGTGACCCGCAAACGCTTCGATGAGGCGCATGTCAAAACTCTGCTGACTCCCTCGCCCCTGCGCGTGACGCCGCCCTGTGCCCACTTTGGCCAGTGCGGAGGGTGCGATTTGCAGCATATGGCGCTCGACACCCAGCGCCATCACAAACGTGAGGTGGTCGCTGAGCTACTGGCACGGCAGGGCCTGGCCCACGATGCCATCGGCTTGCTCCACGGGCAGACCACGGCGTATCGCCGTCGGGCGAGGCTGGGTGTCAAGGTGGATAGCCAGGGCAAGGTGCACCTGGGGTTTCGCGCCGCCAGCACGCATCGGCTGGTAGATATCGACACCTGTCCAGTGCTGGTGCCTGCCTTGCAGGCGCTCATTGCCCCTCTGCGAGCGCTGTTGGCGAGCCTGGAAGCCCCGCGCTTGGTCGGCCACCTCGAACTGCTGGCGACCTCGGATGCGACGGTCGTGCTGGTGCGTCAGTTGAAGGCACAGCCTGACGATGAGCTGCGCTGGCAGCGTTTCGCTGAGCAGCACCAGGTACATGTCGGTGCCTGGCTGGGGCGCGAAACGCCCCAGCTGCACTGGTATGGTGCGCCACCTTTGCTGAGAGAGCGCGTTGACATGCAGGCGTTGGGCATCGACGCCAGCACACTGCCATCCAACCTGTCGCTTGACTTTGCGCCGGGAGACTTTTTGCAGGTCAATGCCGAGGTGAACCAGCAGATGGTGGCACAAGTGGTAGGCTGGTTGGCGCCCAAGCCCGGCATGGTGCTGCTGGATCTGTTTGCCGGTATCGGCAATTTCAGCCTGCCGTTGGCCGCTGCAGGCGCTCGCGTTCATGCGGTCGAAGGGAGCCAAGGCATGGTCGAACGGCTGCGCGACAATGCCCATAACGCCCGCGATGCCGATGCAGTCCTGGCGGTCAGCGCGGAACAAGCGGATCTCAGCAATGCCGAGGCCGTGGCCAAGGTGCTGCGGCAGCACCCCGTGGATGCGCTGGTGCTGGACCCGCCGCGTAGCGGTGCCGAGGCGGTGTGTCAGGCGCTGGGCCGCCATCGCATTGCCAAGATCGCGTATGTCTCCTGCGACCCGGCAACCCTGGCTCGCGATGCGGCACATCTTGTGCATGCAGGGTATGCTATCAAGCACGTTGTCGTGGCCGACATGTTCGTACATACGGCGCACATGGAAACGCTGATGCTGTTTGAATATACGGGCTAGCGTGCCATTTGCAGCAAGCCGCCACCCAAAAGGATGAGTCATTGTCATGGTGAAAGTGCGTGAAGACCAGCCGCTGACAGAAAGCGGAAAGGTGGACATACAACAATGGTTAACGCGCCTTCAGGAAGATGTGCGCCTGCGTGAGCCCGAGCGCCTGCTTCAGGCCTGCGAGCTGGCCGACCAGTTGGAGCGAGAAGCCCCCCGCACCCATCGTGTGTGGCTGTCACCAGGTTCCAGTTTTCGCATGGGCCTGGAAATGGCCGATATTCTGGCCGATCTCAAGCTCGATCAAGCCACGCTGGAAGCTGCCGTGCTGTATCGCGCCGTGCGCGAAGGGTTGCTGAGCCTCGACGCAGTGACCAAGCGCTTTGGCGATGAAGTGGCGAAGCTGATCGATGGCGTACTGCAGATGGCCGCCATCAGCTACCCCTTGGCGCCCAACCATGGCATGAGCCAGCATAACCAGCAGGAAAACCTGCGCAAAATGCTGGTCAATATGGTGGGAGATGTACGGGTCGCGTTGATCAAGATTGCCGAACGCACCTGCGCGCTGCGTCAGGTCAAGGACGCCCCCCGGGAAAAATGCCTGCAGGTGGCCAGGGAAGTGGCCGATATCTACGCGCCGCTGGCCCACCGCCTGGGCATTGGCCAGATCAAGTGGGAGCTGGAAGACCTCTCGTTCCGCTACCTGCATGAGGACGAGTACAAGGCGATTGCCAAGTTGCTGGCAGAGAAGCGCCTGGACCGCGACCGCTATATTCACGATGTGGTCGAAACCCTCAAGACCCTCATGGAAGCCCAGCATATCCATCGTTACGATGTCAGTGGCCGGGCAAAGCATATCTACTCCATCTGGCGCAAGATGAAGCGCAAGCGGATCGATTTTTCCCAGGTCCACGATGTGCGCGCCGTGCGCATTCTGGTACCCGAAGTCACCGACTGCTACACCGTGCTGGGTATCGTCCACTCCCGCTGGCACCACGTGCCCAACGAGTTCGACGACTACATCGCCAACCCCAAGAAAAACGGTTATCAGTCGCTGCACACGGCGGTCATGGGGCCGGAAAACAAGGTGCTGGAAATTCAGATCCGCACCTTCGGTATGCACGACGAGGCCGAGCTTGGGGTGTGTGCCCACTGGCGTTACAAGGGCCACGATACCAATGCCAAGAGTCGCAGCTACGAAGAAAAGATCGCCTGGCTGCGGCAGGTGCTGGAGTGGCAGGACGAAGTGGGCGGCTTTGGAGACCTGCGCGAAGGGCTCTCCAGCGACGTGGCGCCGGACCGAATCTATGTTTTCACCCCTGACGGCCACGTGATCGACCTGCCGCGTATCGCTACTCCCATCGACTTTGCCTACCGGGTACACACCGAAATAGGCCATCGCTGCCGAGGTGCCAAGGTCAATGGGCGTATCGTGCCCCTGACCTACAAGCTCAAGACTGGCCAGCAGATCGAGATTCTCACCGCGACCAAAGGTGGCCCCAGCCGCGACTGGCTCAACCCCAGCCTGGGCTACGTACGCACCTCGCGGGCGCGGGCCAAGATCCAGGCGTGGTTCAAACATCAGGCCCGGGACCAGAACCTGGACGAAGGGCGCACGCTCTTCGAGCGTGAAATGCGTCGTCTGGATGTGGAAGGGCTCGACCTGCCAAAACTGGCCAAGGCGGTCAATTACCAGAACGCTGACGACATGTACGCCGCGTTGGGCGCCGGTGACCTGCGGATAGGCCAGGTACTGCATCAGGCGCAGCAGCTGTTTGGCGAGACCGATGACCAGGAGCAGTTGGACCGACTGCTGGCCAAGCCTCGCCGCCAGCCCAGCAAGGCCACCAAAAGTGATATTACCGTGCTGGGCGTGGGCAACTTGAAGACCAGCATGGCCAACTGCTGCCGACCGGTGCCCGGCGAGCCGATTGTCGGCTTCATCACGCAAGGGCGTGGGGTCACCGTGCACCGTCAGGATTGCACCAATATTCTCCAATTGCGTATGGAGGAGCCTCAGCGCATTATCGAAGTGGAGTGGGGCGAACGCGCCCATACCCGCTATCCGGTGACCATCGAGATTCAGGCCTGGGACCGTTCGGGTTTGCTGCGCGATGTCACGGGCCTGCTGGGCAATGAAAAGGTCAATGTACTGGCGGTCAACACGCTGACCGATACCGACGAGGGCATTGCCCGCCTGCGCATCACCCTGGAGGTGGATGGCCTGGAGTCCCTGGGACGGCTGTTCTCGCGTATTCAGCAGTTGCCCAACGTGACCGAGGTTCGCCGCCTGCGTAACGCCGACCCCGAAAAAAGTGCCCGTAAAGGAGGGGCCTGATGCGCTACCGCCTGGAAGACCTGTTGACGCTGATGGCCGTGCTGCGTGACCCGCAGCAGGGCTGCCCGTGGGACGTCAAGCAGCACTGGGACACCATCGTGCCGCATACCCTGGAAGAAGCCTACGAAGTTGCCGATGCCATCGAGCGGCGTGCTTTCGATGAGCTGCCCGGAGAGCTGGGGGACCTGCTGTTTCAAGTGGTCTATTACGCCCAGTTCGCCGCCGAGGAGCAGCGCTTCGATTTCCACGATATCGTCCATACGTTGACGGAAAAGATGCTGCGTCGCCATCCGCATGTGTTTCCAGAGGGGACGCTGGCGTCTCGCCGCCCGCCTGGCATGAGCGCAGACGCCGTCAAAACCCAGCAGGTCAACAGCCGCTGGGAAGCGCTCAAGGCCGAAGAGCGCGCGCAGCGCAGCGTCGAAGAGGTATCGGTGCTCGACGATGTACCGCGTAACCTGCCTGCGCTGAGCAGGGCGACCAAACTCTCCAAGCGTGCCGCCCGAGTGGGTTTCGACTGGCCCGATGCCCGCGGCGTGCTGGACAAGATTCGTGAAGAGCTGGCCGAGGTCGAAGAGGCGCTGGCCGCCGGCGACCGCCAGCATGCGCAGGAAGAAGTGGGTGACCTGCTGTTTGCGGTCACCAACCTGGCGCGTACCCTTGGGGCCGATCCTGAGCAGTGCCTGCGCCAGACCAACAGCAAATTCGAGCGCCGTTTTCGCCATGTCGAAGGCGCACTTGCCAGGGCCGAGCGACCGCTGGGTCAGGCGACCCTGGAAGAAATGGAACACCACTGGCAAGCCGCGAAAGCCCAAGAACAACGCTAATATCTCACCATATCAACGCGACCCCGCAAGGAGGCCCCGCCAATGAGCCATGATCTACACGAGTCGCTGCGCGATAATGTCCGTATCCTGGGTGACAGTCTTGGGCGTACCATCGCCGATGATCTGGGCCAGTCGTTCGTCGACAAGATTGAAACCATTCGTGCCCATGCCAAGCGGGGTCGCCAGGGCGACACCCTTCAACAGCGGCAGTTGATCGAGTATCTGCGCCAGCTTCCCGAGCGCGACCTGCTGCCGGTCACCCGTGCCTTCAACCAGTTCCTGAACCTCGCCAACATCGCCGAGCAGCATTACCGCGCCCGGTTTCGTCGCGTGGAGGATTACAAGCCAGGCACCCAGCCGGTGCTGGGCGAACTGCTCAGTCGCGCCCAGCAGGCGGGCAACTCCCCCCGCAAACTGGTCGAAACCCTGGCCAACATGCGCGTGGAGCTGGTGCTCACTGCCCACCCCACCGAAGTCATTCGCCGCACCCTGATTCAGAAGTATGACGCCATCGACGAGTGCCTGACCGCCATTGAAAGCTCCGAGGATTACCCTGAGCGTGGCGCCCGCGCTCAGGGGCGGCTGGAAGAGCTGATCAGCCAGGCCTGGCACACCGACGAGATTCGTCACGAACGTCCCACCCCGGTGGATGAGGCCAAGTGGGGCTTTGCGGTCATCGAGAACTCCCTGTGGCAGGCGGTGCCCGATTTTCACCGCGACCTGGATAGCCTGTTGCTGGAAACGGCAGGCGAGCGCCTGCCGCTGGATGCGGCGCCCATTCGCTACGCCTCGTGGATGGGTGGCGATCGCGACGGCAACCCCAATGTCACGGCGAAGGTGACCCAGGAAGTCCTGCTGCTGGGGCGCTGGATGGCGGCAGACCTCTATCTGCGCGATCTGGAGCAGTTGAAGACCGAGCTTTCCATGTGGAAGGCCAACAGCGCCTTGAAGGCCGAAGTGGGCGATGTCGCCGAGCCTTACCGGGAGCTGCTCAAGCGTCTGTTGACGAAGATGGAAGCTACCCGTGACTGGGCCAAGGCACAGCTGGAGGGGCGCAACTACGATGGCGGGCCCATCATCGAAACCCGTGATCAGCTGTATGCGCCGCTGCTGGCCTGCTATCGCTCGCTGTGCGATGTGGGGCTGGACACCATCGCCAACGGCGCGCTGCTGGATACGCTGCGACGGGTCGCCGTGTTCGGCGTTACCCTGACCAAGCTGGATCTGCGCCAGGAAGCGGGCCGCCATGCCCAGGTCATGGAAGAACTCACCAGTGCCCTGGGCCTTGGTCATTATCAGGAGTGGAGCGAGCCCCAGCGTCAGGAGTTCCTGCTTTCCGAGCTGGCCTCGCGCCGTCCATTGATCCCGCGCCGCTGGGAGTGTTCCGCCGAATCAAGAGAAGTACTGGATACGTTCAAGGTGATTGCCCAGGAGCATGCCGAAGCGCTGGGTACCTATATCATCTCCATGGCAGGCGAGCCTTCCGATGTACTGACCGTGGCGCTACTCATGAAAGAGGTGGGCGGCCAAGTGACGCTGCCCATCGCGCCGCTGTTCGAGACGCTCAACGACCTGGACCACGCCGGTGCTGTCATCGATCAGCTGCTGTCGCTGCCGGGTTACCGAGCGCTCACTCAGGACCGTCAGGAAGTCATGATCGGTTACTCCGACTCTGCCAAGGATGCCGGGCAACTGGCGGCGGCCTGGGCGCAGTACCGCGCCCAGGAAGCGCTGGTCAACGTGTGCGAGAAGCACGGCGTGGATTTGACGCTGTTCCATGGCCGAGGCGGTACGGTAGGCCGTGGTGGCGGCCCGGCCCATGCGGCGATTCTCTCTCAGCCGCCGGGGTCGGTGAACGGCAGCCTGCGGGTAACCGAGCAGGGAGAGATGATTCGCTTCAAGTTCGGCCAGCCGGACATTGCGCTGCGCTCCATGGAGATCTACGCCTGCGCGGTGCTGGAAGCCACGCTGCTCCCGCCGCCTGCACCACAACCGCACTGGCGCGAAGAGATGGACCAGCTGGCCAAGGTTGCCCACGCGGCTTACGTGGGCGTGGTGCGTGAAGACCCGGATTTCGTCCCCTATTTCCGCGCGGTGACGCCCGAGGGCGCGCTGGGCAGGCTGCCCTTGGGTTCGCGGCCCGCCAAGCGTCGCCAGGATGGCGGCGTGGAAACGCTGCGGGCGATCCCCTGGATCTTTGCCTGGACGCAGATTCGCCTGATGCTGCCCGCCTGGCTGGGCAGCGGTGAGGCCTTTGCCCGACGCCTTGAGGAGCCGGGCGGCCTGGAAGTGCTGCAGGAGATGCGCACGCAGTGGCCATTCTTTGGCACCTATCTGGACATGCTGGAGATGTTGCTGGCCAAGGCCGATGTGGCCATTGCGGCTTATTACGAGCATCGCCTGGTCGACGAGCCTGCGCTGAAGGCGTTGGGCAAGCAGCTGCGAGAACGCTTTGCGCGGCTGGAGCTGGTGGTGCTGGACATTCTTCAGCAGGAGCGGCTGCTGGAGAATACGCCGCTGATCCGTCAGGCCATCGATGTTCGCAACCCTTACATCGACCCGCTCCACGGCCTGCAAGCCGAGCTGCTGCAGCGTAACCGGGATGCTGACGGCGCCATCAGCGCCGATCTCTCACGGGCGCTGATGGTCACCATGGCAGGCATCGCTGCCGGGCTGCGCAATACCGGCTAGTCGCACCGTGGGCCAGCGCCGTCACTCCTCGGGTGGCGGCGCTTTTGTTTATGTTGGGCTGCTGTTTTCGTTGAGCTTTTATCGACGCACTCCAGGGGAGGTGCACCATGCACGCAGATGCTCAGGCCGTGATGGTCTTCTGGTTTCAAACCTTAGCGCCTGCCCTCGCCACGCCGGAAGAAGTCGCCTTCCTCCAGCAGCCGGGCTCCTTTTTTTAACCCAATGGGATGACGTAGCGCTTTATGCCGTTAAGAACCTCTACCCGTATCAACAAGTACATCAGTGAAAGCGGCCTGTGCTCCCGCCGCGAAGCCGACCGCTTCGTGGAGCAGGGCAATGTCTATATCAACGGTCGCCGGGCCACCACGGGGGATCAGGTGGTGGCGGGAGATCGGGTCAAGGTGAACGGCCAGGAGATCGAACCGCAGGAAGAAGAAGACCTGGTATTGATCGCGCTGAACAAGCCGGTGGGCATCGTCAGCACCACGGAGTCTGCCGAGAAGGACAACATCGTCGAGTTCGTCAAGCACGGCACGCGTATCTTTCCCATCGGACGGCTGGACAAGGACTCCCAGGGCCTGATCTTTCTCACCAACAATGGCGATCTGGTCAACAAGATTCTGCGCGCCAACAATCATCACGAGAAAGAGTACGTGGTGACGGTGGATAAGCCGATCACCGATGAGTTCATTGCCGGTATGCAGGGCGGGGTGCCCATTCTTGGCCAGGTGACCAAAAAGTGTCGCGTGGTCAAGGAGTCTACTTTCGTCTTCAATATTACGCTGGTGCAGGGGCTGAATCGTCAAATTCGCCGTATGTGCGAATACTTCGGTTACGAAGTGACGCAACTGGTGCGTACACGCATCATGAACGTCTCCCTGAAAGGCCTGGCGCTGGGCGACTGGCGCGATCTGACGCCCCGTGAGATCGAGACCATCATTGCCCTGACCGAAACCTCGCAAGCCGCACCGGAGAAGAAAAAAAGCGACAGGCCTGACTACAGCGGCAACAGACATGGCGCGAAAGGTAAACCACCGGCAGCGAAAAAGGCCTCACCAGGTGCCCGTTCGGGTGGCAAGAGCCGTCAGGACTCCAAGGGAAAAGTAGCCGCGTCGGGTAAGCCAGGCGCCAAAGCAAAGCCAACGGGAAAACCGGCTGCCAAAGGCAAGGGCAGGCCCGGCAGTAAACCCGGTGGCAAGCCGGGCGCGGGCAAGAGTGCCATCAAGGGTGGTCGACCTGGCGGGGGCAGAACAGCCGCCGGTAAGCCGTCTTCCCGGCGCAAATAGTCAGCCAGGGCCCATCATGAACTCATGGATGCTTTTCGGGCTGGCGCTCTATGCAGCGGCCAGCGTCGTGACTTATGCCACCTATGCATGGGACAAGCGGGCGGCGATCAAGAAGCGCCAGCGGGTGAGCGAAAAAACGCTGCACTGGCTGGCGCTGTTAGGGGGTTGGCCAGGCGCGTGGTGCGCTCAGCAGCAGCTGCGCCACAAGACCCAGAAAACCGCTTTTCGGCGAGTATTCTGGGTCACGGTGGTGCTCAACCTGGCCTGTCTGGCGGCTGTTCTGGCGCTTACGCAACCTTGGCCGAGTTGAACAGGAAGTTGGCGATCAGTTCCTTGCCGCCTTCGGTGGCAAACGACTCCGGGTGAAACTGAATGCCGTGGATGGGGTAGTCGCGGTGCTTCACGCCCATCAGCTCGAACTCGCCTGCGGCCTGCCAGGCGCTGCGCTCGGCAAAATGCTCGGCGGTCAGCGCGCCGACCGTGGCGGTCACTTCCAGGCACTCGGGTAGGGTGGTGGCGTCGGCAATCAAGGAGTGGTAGCGCATCACTTCCAATTGGTCGGGGACGCCCTGAAACACCGAGCGGTCATCGTGGTGAATGGGGCTGATCTTGCCATGCATGGGCAGCGGTGCCTTGACCACCTTGCCACCAAAGACATGCACGATTCCCTGCATGCCCAGGCACACTCCCAGCAGTGGCGTCGTCTTGCCGAGTTTTTCGATGACCTCGGCACACACCCCGAAGTAGCGCGGGTCGTCCGGCGAGCCCGGCCCCGGCGAAATGATGATGCGGTCCGGGGCCATGGCCTCGATGGCCTTGAAGTCGATATGGTTGTTCCGCTTCACCACGATCTCGAAATGCGGCAGCTCCCCGCGATTCTTTTCGGCAGTGAGAATTTCACCGATGAACTGGTAGAGGTTGTAGGTGAACGAGTCGTAGTTGTCGATGATCAGCACCTTCATGCGGGGCTCTCCGTTTCCGTGCTCATAAAGGGGGCTAGCGCCTTGCGGGTACCGGCAAACTTGCGACGAATCTCCTCGTACTCATCCTCGGCATTGCTGTCATAGACGTTGCCGCCGCAGGTTTGCACGTAGGCGCGTTCACCGTTGACGAACACCGTACGAATGGGAATGGCGAAGGTGCAGTCGCCATTGAAGGAAAACTGACCCACTGCGCCGCCATAGGGGCCGCGACCGTCGGTTTCCAGGTCGTCGATGATCTTCATGGCCTCGATCTTGGGAGCGCCGGTCAGCGTTCCGGCAGGGAAGTTGCTGGCCAGGGCGGAGAACATGTCTTCGCCTTCGGCGATGATGCCGACGATCTCGCTGGAGATGTGCTGTACATGGCTGAACCGCTTGATGTCCATCAGGCTGCGTACCTTCACCGTTCCAAACTGGGCCACGCGGCCGATGTCGTTGCGGTGCAGGTCCACGATCATGTTGTGCTCGGCGATCTCTTTCGGGTCGTTGAGCAGTGCGCGGGCCAGCTGCGTGTCTTCCTGGGGGGTCTGGCCACGGAGCGTGGTGCCCGCCAGCGGGAAGGTTTCCATTTCACCCTGGCGCAGGCGAAACAGCAGTTCGGGGCTGGCGCCGATCAGCTTCTGTTCACCGAATTTGACGTAATACATCTGCGGTGAGGGGTTGATGGTGCGCAGCTGGTCATAGAGCGCCAGGGTATCGCCCTGGATGCGAAAGCGCTTCTTGAATCCCACTTCACACTGGAACACCTTGCCGTCGATGATGTCCTGCTTCACTTTGGCCACGGCTTCGGCGTGCTGGGCCTTGCTCATGGTGTCGCCCAGTGCGGTAATGCTGAGCGCCCCGGCAGGCTCGTCTGCTGCTTCGATCAGTGTCTGCAGAAAATCATAGCGGCTGTTGTCGTAGTAGAAGTAGGTGACTTCCCCGGTCATCTTGTCGAGGATCAAGCCATCCTTGTAAAGCCCGAAGCGGAACGTATCGAAGTCGTCGCTGGCTTTCAGCGTCAGCGAAGGCTCGAAGTACTGCATGGCGTCGTAGCCCAGATAGCCGCTGAGGCCGCCGGCGTACTTGCGGGAAATGATGTTCTGCGGAATCAGGCTGCGCAGCAGCTCGTAGGGGTTCTCGCTGGTGTACTGCTCGGCCTGACCGTCGCGGTTTTCGATGGTCAGCGTGTGGCCATTGGCGTACAGCGTATATTCGGGATCGAAGCCAATGATCGAGTGGCGTGCCATGTGGCTATCTTCGCCCAGCGACTCCAGCATGTAGCAGGTGTCGAAGCGGCGCTCGATTTTCTGAAACAGGGCGAAGAAGTCGCAGTCTGCCGCCAGCGTCACGTAGTGCGGTTTACGAGGCAGTGTAAACGGCGTTGGGCCAGTGGTGTTGGCCTGAGTGTGAGTGCTCATAAAGGGTCGTTCCGTGATGAAGATGACTGATTCAGTGCGCGAGAGCCCCTGGATACCGTGGCAATACCGACCCCGAGGGTGTCGGCAATCTTGCGGTGGGGCACCCCTTCGTTGAGCAGCTTGAAAATCTGCAGGCGCTTGCTGATTTCCTGGTACTCCGCTGGTGTCAGCAGGCTGGCCAGCGCAGCGTCCATGGCCTCGGGGGTCTCGATGGCCACCAGATGGCGTACCAGCTCAGTCTGATAATGTGACGGAGAGAGGGTCATGAGTGAGTCACCAGCGGTCGATGTAATCCGTGTTAATGTACTAGTACGCTAGTACATTAACACGGATGAACGCCGGGTCAAGAGACATCTCGGCTGGCAGCATCGAAAACTGGGATTAAAACGGCAGGTGTAGCGAAGCGCTGAGCATATTGAGGTGGCTGAGCGTGGGTGCATCGATACGTTCGTACTCGAAACGGCTGATCAACCGGTTGATGGTCATGGTGGCGCCGAAGCCTTGCAGTAGCGCCGTGCCGCCATCATCGGCCTGGGGCTGGTACGCTTCACCACGCCACTCGGTGAAGCCGGACTTGGCATAAATGCTGATGGCGCCCATGCGCACGCCTGCCACCAGGGCGCCACCCAGGCTCAGGGTGTCCATGAGCAGCGGGTTCACCTGGGAAGTAATGGGGACTTCTTCACTTTCGCGATAGGCGATCTCGGCACCGATATCCAGCCGGGGCAGCCGTTCGGGGCTGAAGCCCGCGGTCAGCCGAAAGCCGGTGGTGTTGGTGTCCAGGCTGCTCAGGTCGCTGCCTTCCAGCACCACGCCGTTATCCAGCCGAATCCACTCACCGTCGGGGGCCGCATAGGCAAGCAGTGCCGTATCGTCATTTGCCAGGGCAGTGGCGAAGGGCGCGGCGCTCACCAGCGTCAGGAACAGGGTGCTTGCCAGGCGGTTCATTGGCGTTCCTCTTGTCCTTGATCGTGACCTTGTCGTTATGCGTGATTGTCGCCATTTATCGAGCCAACCGTTACAGGTTAGCAACGGGCGCTGATTTCCACCACGTTAATTGCCTGTTGAGCGAGATTTTCCAGCAGGTG
This sequence comes from Vreelandella hamiltonii, assembly GCF_014651795.1. Classification (NCBI taxonomy): domain Bacteria; kingdom Pseudomonadati; phylum Pseudomonadota; class Gammaproteobacteria; order Oceanospirillales; family Halomonadaceae; genus Vreelandella; species Vreelandella hamiltonii. The sequence goes on from NZ_BMXO01000009.1 coordinate 44,054, forward strand.
CTTGCCCATGGTCAGGAAGCGCTCGCCAAATACCCACTGGGGCGAGACGACCGCAGGCTGGGCGGTCTGCTCCTTTTGGCGTTGACGCTGGCGCCAGGCCAGGGCGGTCTGGCTCCAATCCTCGTGGTGTTGCAAGGTGAAGCCTTGCCGTTGCAGCAGGGTAGTCAGTGCTTCCAGGCTGAGCAGGTGTGAATGTTCGGGCCCTTCCGCCCAGGGCACGGGGTAGCGCAGCGCCGCCTGGTTCGGGCCGCCTACCACTTCGTGCATCACCAGCTGCCCGCCGGGGCGCAGCACTCGGCGGCACTGGGCCAGTACGCTTTCCGGGTCAGGCATGTTCATCAGGCTGTGTTGAAACACCACCGCATCGAAGCTCGCGTCGGTAAACGGCAGAGCGCTGGCATTTCCCGTCACCCAGCGCAATTTTCCGCCCATGGGGGTGGGGGTGAGTTGGCTGATGGCCCGGTTGAGCGCGCTGAAGCGGTGGGTGATATCCAGCCCGGTCATGTGCAGGCCCATGGCCGCGCCCTGGCGCATCAGCCCGCCCAGCCCGGCACCGATGTCCAGCACCTGGCTGTGCGGCTCGATCAGGGCCAACAGCCTGGCCGAGGCGGCCAGGCCACCGATATGCAGTTGGTCCAGTGGCGCGAGCTGGTGCAGCGTCGGACCCTCAGGATAATGGCTGCGCAACTGCTGGAGGATCTCCTGGTCGCGCAGCCCCTGATCGTAATGATGCGCCAGGGGCTTTGCCATGGCGGCTACTTCTGCTCGTCCAGGCCCAGCTCTTCTATCGAGATTTCGCGCATCTTGAATTTCTGGATCTTGCCGGTGACGGTCATGGGGAACGCATCCACGAACTTGAAGTAGCGTGGGATCTTGAAGTGGGTGATCTTGCCCTTGCAGTATTCGCGCAGGTCTTCACCGGTGATCTCGCCCGCGGTGGCGTTGAGCTTCACCCAGGCGATCAGCTCTTCGCCATACTTCTTGTCGGGCACGCCGGTGACCTGGACTTCGGAAATGGCCGGGTGGGCGTACAGAAACTCTTCGATCTCTTTCGGGTAGACGTTTTCACCGCCGCGAATCACCATGTCCTTGATACGCCCCACGATCTGGATGTAGCCCTGGTCATCCATGGTGGCCAGGTCGCCGGTGTGCATCCAGCCTGCCTCGTCGATGGCTTCGGCGGTGGCTTTGTCGTTGTTCCAGTACTTGAGCATCACGCTATATCCACGGGTGCACAGCTCGCCGATTTCACCACGGGGCAGAATGCCGCCATTGCCGGGGTCGACGATCTTGCTTTCCAGGTGGGGTTGTGTGCGGCCCACGGTGGAAACGCGCTTGTCGATGGTGTCGTTGGCGCCGGTCTGTGTCGACACCGGGCTGGTCTCGGTCATGCCGTAGGCAATCTGCACGCCCTTCATGTTCATCTTGTCGATGACCTGCTTCATGATTTCGGCAGGGCAGATGGAGCCAGCCATGATCCCGGTACGCAGCGAGGAAAAGTCGGTCGACGCAAAGTCGGGGTGTTCGAGCTCGGCAATGAACATGGTGGGTACACCGTAGAGGGCGGTGGCTTTCTGCTCATGGACGGCTTTCAGGACTTTACCGGGGTCGAAGCCTTCGTCCGGGTAGATCATGGCGGCCCCATGGGTCATGCAGCCCAGGTTGCCCATGACCATGCCGAAGCAGTGGTAGAGCGGCACGGGGATCACCAGCCGGTCGGCGCTGGTAAAGCCCATGCTCTCTGCCACGAAAAAGCCGTTGTTGAGAATGTTGTGGTGGGAGAGCGTGGCCCCCTTGGGAAACCCCGTGGTGCCGGAGGTGTATTGAATGTTGATCGGGTCGTCGAACTGCAGGGTGGCCTGCAGGTCGTCCACTTCGGTCTGGCTGACGGTGTCGGCCTGGCCAATGAAGTCGGCCCAGCGCCACATGCCGCTGTGCTTCTCGTCGCTGAGGTTGATGATGCACTGCAGCTGCGGCAGCTTATGGGCGTTCAGCGCCCCTTCGGCGCAGTGGTTCAGCTCGGGGGCCAGCTCGTACAGCATGGCGGTGTAGTTGGAGCTCTTGAACTGGTGGGCGGTGATCAAAAAGCGTGCACCGGATTGGTTGAGCGCGTACTCCAGCTCGTGGGTCCGGTAAGAGGGGTTGATGTTGACCAGAATGGCACCGATCTTGGCGGTGGCAAACTGGCTCAGCGTCCACTCGCTGCAGTTGGGTGCCCAGATGCCGACCCGGTCGCCTTTCTTGACCCCCATGGCAAGCAGGGCCCGAGCGCAGCGATTCACCTCCCGCTGCAGTTCTCGGTAGCTCCAGTGAATGTTCTGGTGCAGTGCGATCAACGCGTCGTTGTCTGGGTATTGGGCGGCAATCTGGTCGAATTTGTCGCCAATGGTCATGCCCAGCAAGGGTTTGTCGGCGGTGCTGCTGGTGTAGCTGGGCAGGGCGCTGGAAAGCGGTGCAGATGATGCCATGGTGAGTCTCTCCGAAATCTTTTTGTTGTCTGAACGGGAAGTGAAGCGTTTTTAATTATTAGGGCCGGGCCGTACTAGCCGGGAGTGCGCTGTGTGCACCCTCTGGCCAGCGCCACTTTGGCGCTGGGCTGGCGGCCCAACTGCCGCGTGATCCAGTCGCCGGTGTCGATCACCGCTTGCAGGTCGATGCCGGTCTCGATGCCGAGTCCTTGCAGCAGGTACAGCACGTCTTCCATGGCCACGTTGCCGGAGGCGCCCTTTGCATAGGGGCAGCCACCGAGGCCTGCCGTGGCGGCGTCGATGACGCTGACGCCCTCTTCCAGCACGGCGTACAGGTTGGCGATGGCCATGCCGTAAGTGTCATGGAAGTGCGCGGCTAGGCGTTCGATGGGCACGTGTTGAGCGGTGGCTGCGATCATGCGCTTGGCGGCCAGCGGCGTGCCGGTACCGATGGTGTCCCCGAGGGAAATCTCGTAACAGCCCATGTCGTAGAGCGCTTTCGCCACCTCGGCGACTTTCTGCGGGGCGATGTCCCCTTCGTAGGGGCACCCCAGCACGCAGGAGACGTAGCCACGCACTCGCACGCCTGCCTCGTTGGCCCGCGCGAGCACTGGCTCAAAGCGTGCCAGCGACTCGGTGATCGAGCAGTTGATGTTCTTCTGCGAGAACGCTTCCGAGGCGGCGCCAAACACGGCGACCTCCTCGACGCCCACGTCCAGAGCGCCTTCCAGCCCCTTCAGGTTTGGCGTGAGGGCGGAATACACCACGCCGGGCTGGCGCTTGAGGCCGCGCATCACCTCGGCGGCATCGCCCATCTGCGGTACCCACTTGGGAGAAACGAAGCTGGCGGCTTCGATATGCCGCAGGCCGGCCGCTGCCAGGCGCTCGATCAGCGCGATCTTGGTGGCAGTGGGCACCAGGGTGCCCGGTTCGTTCTGCAGCCCGTCGCGAGGGGCCATTTCAAACAGCTTGATAGCCGTAGGCAGTGCCATGGAGAAGCTCCTATTCGCTGGGGGCAAAGTCGAGCAGCACGTCACCCTGGCTGACCGTGTCGCCTGCCTGGAAGTGGAACGTGGCCACGCTGCCGTGGGTCGGTGCCGTCATGGTGTGCTCCATTTTCATGGCCTCCATGACCATCAAGGGCATGCCTTTTTCTACCGTGGTGCCGGGTTCGACCAGCAGCGCCACGACGGTGCCGTGCATGGGGGCGGTAAGGGTCGCCTCGGTTTCCTGATGGCCGTGGTCGATGGCGTCGATACGCTGCCAGAGCAGGCGGGTTTCACCGCTGGGCTCGGCCATCACGACGACATTGCCATCCCGGTAGGCCTGCAGGCGACGGCGATGGCCGTCGAGGGTCACCGCCACCGCATCGCCTGCCAGCGGTTGCAGGCTGGCGCTGAGCGTGTGCTCGCCGACGGTCAGCTGCCACTGGGCGTCCAGGCTCGTGCGTTTGCCCTCCACCACGACCAGGCTGTCACTCTCCGGGCCTTGCGCCGCGCTGGGGTCGCACAGCGTGATGCGGATGGTATGCGGGGCATTGAGCCGGAAGCCGTCGTGGCGGTCCCAGGGCGAGTCGCTTTCGCACTCCTGAGCCAGCTGGTGCAGCCCGATCAGCGCAGCGCTGGCATAGTCCTGCGTGGTATAGCGGCGTGGCGCGAATAGCGTCGCTTCGTTGCGTTCGATGAAGCGCGTGTCCAGCTCGACGTTCTTGAAGCCGGGGTGATTGGCCAGCCGCTGCAGGAAGGCGCGGTTGGTCACCACCCCCTGCACATCCAGCGCGGCCAGCGCCCGGTTCAAGGTAGCCAGCGCGGCGTCGCGGTCGACACCGTGCACGATCAGCTTGGCCAGCATGGGGTCGTAGTGCATCGACACGCGATCGCCGCTCTCCACGCCGCTGTCCAGGCGCACCTGGTCGGCGGCCAGGCCCGCGCCTTCGGTGTCCAGTTCGAAGCGGGACAGCAGGCCGGTGGCAGGCAAGAAGTCCTGCTCCGGGTCCTCGGCGTAGAGCCTCGCCTCGAAGCTGTGACCGGTGATGGTCAGCTCGTCCTGACGACAGGGCAGCGGCTCGCCCATGGCGACTCTCAATTGCCACTCCACCAGATCCTGGCCGGTGATCATCTCGGTGACGGGGTGCTCCACCTGCAGGCGGGTGTTCATCTCCATGAAGTAGAACGAGCCATCGGCGTCCAGAAGGAACTCCACCGTGCCCGCGCCCACGTAGCCGATCTCCTTGGCAGCGCGAACGGCGGCGTCGCCCATGGCAGAGCGCAGCTCGGGCGTCATGCCGGGGGCGGGGGCTTCTTCGATGACTTTCTGGTGGCGACGCTGCACGCTGCAGTCGCGCTCGAAGAGGTACACGCCTTGGCCGTAGCGGTCACAAAAGACCTGTACCTCTACATGGCGGGGCTGCACCAGATACTTTTCGATCAGCATGCGGTCGTCGCCAAAGGCGGCTTTCGATTCCCGGCGGCAGCCGTCCAGCGCCGCCTTGAAGCCTTCACCGCTTTCGACCGCGCGCATGCCCTTGCCGCCGCCGCCTGCGCTGGCTTTCAGCATCACCGGGTAGCCGATCTTGTCGGCTTCGGCGCGCAGCAGGGCGTCATCCTGATCGTCGCCGTGGTAGCCCGGTACCAGCGGCACCCCCGCGTTGGCCATGCGTGCCTTGGCCGCCGATTTGTCGCCCATGGCGGCAATGGCGGAAGCGGGCGGGCCAACGAAGGTAATACCGGCCTGTTCCAGCGCTTTGACGAAAGTGCCGTTTTCGGACAGAAAGCCGTAACCGGGGTGAATGGCGCCGGTGCCGGTGCGTTGGGCGGCGTCGATCACTGCCTCGATGTTCAGGTAGCTTTCCCGGGCGGCCGCCGGGCCAAGACGCACGGCCTCGTCGGCTTCCCGCACATGGCGGGCGGTGGCATCGGCATCCGAGTAGACCGCCACGGTTTTCAGCCCCAGACGGCGGGCGGTGCGCATCACGCGGCAGGCAATTTCACCCCGGTTGGCTACCAGCAGGGTATCGAAGGGGGTCGGGGTAGGCGTCATGAGCGTGGCTCCGCGGCGTGTTGGTGTTCTTCGGGGGATGTCCAGGCGGGGCGGCGCTTGTCGAAAAAGCTGGCCAGGCCCTCCTGGCCTTCTTCACTGACCCGCAGCTGGGCGATGACCTGGCAGGTGTGCTCGCGGGTGGCATCCGAATCCGGGGCCTGGGCCACGCTGGCCAGCAGGGCTTTGGTTGCCCGCTGCGCCTGAGGAGAGCCCTTGGCCAGGGTGTCGATCATGGTATCGATGGCGTGATCCAGCGCATCGTGTTCGACTACCTGGTGGGCGAGCCCCAGCTGCAGCGCGGTAGGGGCATCCATGATTTCGGCGCTCAGCGCGTAGCGGCGCATCTGCCGTTGGCCAAGGGCGCGCTGGACGTAAGGGCTGATCACGGCCGGTGACAGGCCGATATTGACCTCCGACAGGCAAAACCGAGCCTTCTCGGAAGCGATGACGATGTCGCAGCAGGCGGCAAGCCCGACCGCGCCACCGAACGCGGCGCCCTGAACGCGGCACAGGGTGGGGCAGGGCAGCGTGTCCAGGCCGTGCATCAGCGCCGCCAGCTTGCGTGAATCGGCCAGGTTGTCGGCCAGGTCGTAATCGACCATGCGCTTCATCCAGTTCAGGTCCGCACCGGCCGAAAAGCTCTTGCCCTCGGAGCCGAGGACCACTACGCGCACGTCGCCTGCGCTGGCCAGATCGTGCAGGCTCTCCAGATGACCGTTCAGTTCGGCGATCAAGCGATCGTCAAAGGCGTTGTGCACCTCTGGACGGTTCAAGGTCAGCCGGGCGACACCCGATTCGATAACCAGGGTTGAGTAAGCCATGTGATGCCCCTTACATCCGGAACACGCCGAAGCGCGTCTCTTTGATTTCTGCGTTCATGGCGGCGGCCAACGAGAGACCCAGCACGTCGCGGGTTTGCAGCGGGTCGATGACTCCGTCATCCCACAGGCGCGCGCTGGCGTAGTAGGGGTGGCCCTGGTGCTCGTACTGGTCGCGGGTGGGCTGTTTGAAGGCCTCTTCGTCTGCCTTGCTCCATTCCCGGCCTTCACGTTCGTACTGCTCGCGCTTCACCTGGGAAAGTACGCCTGCTGCCTGCTCGCCGCCCATCACGGAAATACGCGCATTGGGCCACATGAACAGCAGATTGGGGTCGTAGGCTCGGCCACACATGCCGTAGTTGCCAGCACCGAAGCTGCCGCCAATCAGCACGGTGTACTTCGGTACGTTGGCGCAGGCTACGGCGGTGACCAGCTTGGCGCCGTGCTTGGCGATGCCTTCGTGCTCGTATTTGGAGCCCACCATGAAGCCGGTGATGTTCTGCAGGAAGACCAGCGGAATCTTGCGCTGGGCACACAGTTCGATGAAGTGCGCGCCTTTCACGGCGCTTTCCGAAAACAGCACGCCGTTGTTGGCGACGATACCCACCGGGTAGCCGTGGATATGCGCAAAGCCGGTCACCAGGGTGTCGCCGTAGTAGCGCTTGAACTCATCGAAATCAGAGCCATCGACGATACGGCCGATCACTTCGCGCACATCGTAAGGTTTTTTCAGATCGGTGCCGACGATGCCGTACAGCTCTGCGGGGTCGAGTCTTGGCGGCCTGGGGGGTTGCATGGCGAGCTGGCCACGCTTTTGCCAGTTGAGCCGGGACACGCAGGCCCGTGCCAGCTGCAGCGCATGGGCGTCGTTTTCGGCGTAGTGGTCGGCCACGCCGCTGATGCGGGTATGCACATCGGCGCCGCCCAGGTCTTCGGCGCTGATGTTTTCCCCGGTCGCTGCTTTGACCAGCGGTGGGCCGCCCAAAAAGATCGTTCCCTGCTCCTTGACGATGATGGACTCGTCCGCCATGGCGGGCACATAAGCACCGCCTGCGGTGCAGGAGCCCATGACCACCGCGATTTGCGGGATACCCTCGGCAGAGAGCGTGGCCTGGTTGTAGAAAATGCGGCCGAAGTGGTCGCGGTCGGGGAAGACCTCGTCCTGGCGGGGCAGGAAAGCCCCGCCGGAATCGACCAGGTAGATGCATGGCAGGCGGTGCTTGCGAGCCACTTCCTGGGCGCGCAGGTGCTTTTTCACCGTCAGCGGGAAGTAGGTGCCGCCCTTGACCGTGGCATCGTTGGCCACGATCACGCACTCCACCCCCGATACCCGGCCAATCCCGGTGACCACCCCGGCGGCGGGCACATCGCTGTCGTAAACGTGATGGGCTGCCAGCGCAGAAAATTCCAGAAACGGCGAGCCTTCATCGATCAAGTGGTCGATACGGTCACGTACGAACAGCTTGCCACGGCTTTCGTGGCGGCTGCGGGCGTTGGCGCCGCCGCCCTGGGCGATGGCCGCGGTCAGCTCACGCAGCTTGTTCACCTCCCCCAGCATGGCGGCCTCGTTGGCCTGAAACACATCGCTGCGCGGGTTGATCTGTGTCGATAGTGTGCTCATGGCGCAAACCTTCCTGAGTCGATTAATGGCTTTCGGTGAAGAGTTCGCGACCAATCAGCATGCGGCGAATTTCGCTGGTACCGGCGCCAATTTCGTAGAGCTTCGCATCGCGCAGCAGGCGGCCGGTGGGGTATTCGTTGATATAGCCATTGCCGCCCAGCAGTTGAATGGCGTCCAGCGCGACCTGGGTGGCCTTTTCAGCACAATACAGAATCACCCCGGCGGCATCCTTGCGCGAGGTCTGGCCCCGGTCGCAGGCGCTGGCCACGGCATACAGGTAAGCGCGGCAAGCATTCAGCGTGGTGTACATGTCGGCCACTTTGCCCTGTACCAGCTGGAACTCGCCGATGGATTGGTTGAACTGCTTGCGCTCGTGGATATAGGGAATGACCACGTCCATGGCGGCCTGCATGATGCCGATGGGGCCGGCGGCCAGCACGGTGCGCTCGTAATCCAGCCCGCTCATCAATACCCGCACGCCCTTGCCTACCTCGCCCAGCACGTTCTCGGCGGGCACACGGCAGTCCTGAAACACCAGCTCGCAGGTGTTGGAGCCGCGCATGCCCAACTTGTCGAGCTTCTGGGCGGTGGTGAAGCCGGGCATGCCTTTCTCGATGATGAACGCGGTGATGCCCTTGGAGCCTGCTTCCGGGTCGGTCTTGGCGTAGACCACCAGCACGTCGGCATCGGGGCCGTTGGTGATCCACATCTTGTTGCCGTTGAGCACGTAGTGGTCGCCATCTTCCTTGGCGCGCAGCTGCATCGACACCACATCGGAACCGGCACCCGGCTCCGACATGGCCAGCGCGCCCACGTGCTCACCGCTGATCAGTTTGGGCAGGTATTTGGCTTTCTGCTCGGCGGAGGCGTTGATCTTCAATTGGTTGACGCACAGGTTGGAATGCGCGCCATAGGAGAGGGCCACCGACGCACTGGCACGGGAGATCTCTTCCATGGCAATGCAGTGCGCCAGATAGCCCATGCCGCTACCGCCATCCTCTTCCGGGACGGTAATGCCCAGCAGCCCCATGTCACCAAACTTCTGCCACAGGTCGTTGGGGAACTCGTTGTTACGGTCGATCTCGGCGGCTCTGGGCGCGATTTCGCTGGCGGCAAACGCATTGACCTGTTCGCGTAGCATGTTCAGCTCATCGTCGAGGCCAAAATTCAGTTCTGTGTAGTGGGAAAACATGCTCAATCACCTTGTCGTCGTTGCTTATTGATTGTTAATTGTTAATGGGCCGTGTCTGCTGGCGGTATTCGAGCGGCTTAATTGGAAGTGGTCGGGTGCTTCTCGTTCAACTCTTCCAGCGCCTGGCGGCAGCGGATTTCGGCACTCTCCAACTCCAGTTGCACCATGGTGATGTCTTTCATCTGCTGCTCCAGCGCGGCCCTGCGTTCGCCGATCTTGCTGAGCATCAGGTGCAACTGCTTTTCGCTACCGCTGCGGGTTTCGTCCCACAGCTCGAACAGTTCGCGAATCTCGGCCAGTGAAAAGCCCAGCCGTTTGCCGCGCAGGGTCAGCTTCAGGCGTACGCGGTCCTTACTGCTGTAAATGCGTGTTTGCCCACGGCGAGAAGGGTGCAGCAGCTCCTGATCTTCATAAAAACGGATGCTGCGCGTGGTGACATCGAACTCGCTGGCCAACTCGCTGATCGTGTAGGTTTTGCTCATGATCGTTATTCTCGTCGATAGGGGGATGTCCCTATGGAACACTGACCATGAGGCTAAAACAAGTTTACGTTAACGTAAAGTAGTGAGTGGCTATCGTTGGCAAGCGTTTAAAATTTGCAAGCTATTGAAATTTAGCGATTTCAGCGTTTTCAAGCGCTGTGCTATCGTGGTGCATAGACCAAAGTTGTAATTGTAATACCCGGTGCTGGGTTGCTAGTTTGCACCTACAGCTTACGTTCAGGTAAGGATGCGTTGTCGGTTACTCCGCCGCGCTTCCCACTCAACAAGAACAACAAGAGGCGTCCTACCTCATGCGTGCAGATGAAGTGACCCAGAGGCCAGTGCTCGAAACGCGAGGGCTGACCAAAGAATTTCGCGGCTTTACGGCCGTGGATAACGTCAACCTACAAGTGCAGGAAGGGCATATCCACGCCCTGATCGGCCCCAACGGTGCTGGCAAAACCACGGTGTTCAACCTGCTCACCAAGTTCCTCCCTCCAACGCGCGGTGAGATTCTCTACCGTGGCCAGCCGATTACCAGCAAGAAATCCAATGACATTGCCCAGTTGGGCCTGGTGCGCTCGTTTCAGATTTCGGCGGTGTTTGCGCACATGACGGCGCTGGAAAACGTACGCGTTGCGCTGCAGCGCCAGTTGGGCACGTCGTTTCATTTCTGGAAGTCCGAAAAAACGCTGGATCACCTCAATGATCGTGCGCTGGCCTTGCTGGATGAAGTGGGGCTGCGCGAGTATGCCGATACATTGACGGTTGAAATGCCCTATGGCCGCAAGCGCGCCCTGGAGGTAGCGACCACTCTGGCGCTGGACCCCAGCATGATGCTGCTGGACGAGCCCACCCAGGGCATGGGTGCCGAAGACGTGGATCGCATCGTGGCGTTGATCAAGCGCGTTTCCCAGGGGCGTACCGTGCTGATGGTGGAGCACAACCTGAGCGTGGTCAGCCGCTTGTGTGACCGCGTTACGGTATTGGCCCGAGGTGCGGTATTGGCGGAAGGCGACTACGACAGCGTTTCCCGCAACCCGCTGGTACGTGAAGCCTATATGGGCAGCGAAGCTGCCAGTGAGGAGGCCGCCGTATGAAGACCGCAGAAGCCCTCGAACATCCGGCCGCAGAGACCCAAAGCCTGGAAATGCTCCGCGTGCAGGACCTGCATGCCTTCTATGGCGAGTCGCATATCCTTCATGGGGTCAATTTCAACGTCAAGCGGGGCGAGCTGGTGACACTGCTGGGTCGCAACGGTGCAGGGCGTAGCACCACGCTAAAGTCCATCATGAACATGGTGGGGCGCCGCACCGGCTCCATCGTCATCAATGGCAGCGAAACCCTGCGCATGAAGCCTCACCATATTCCTCGTCTGGGTATTGGCTACTGCCCTGAAGAGCGCGGCATCTTCGCCAGCCTGGACGTGCACGAAAACCTGCTGCTGCCGCCCACGGTGCGCTCCGGTGGAATGAGCCTGGATGAGATCTATGCCATGTTCCCCAACCTGTACGAGCGGCGCAAGAGTCAGGGAACCCGACTCTCTGGCGGTGAACAACAGATGCTGGCCATGGCGCGCATTCTGCGCACCGGTGCGCGGCTGCTGCTGCTCGATGAAATTACCGAAGGCCTGGCCCCGGTCATCGTGCAGAAGCTGGGCGAAGTGCTGGTGCAGCTGAAAGAGCGGGGCATGACCATCGTACTGGTCGAGCAGAACTTCCGTTTTGCCGCGCCGCTGGCCGACCGCCATTTCGTCATGGATCACGGCCAGATCGTCGAAGAGATCACGGCGGCGCAGCTGCCTTCGCGCCGCGAGCATTTGAACAGCATGCTGGGGGTATAGACACCGCACACAACATATCCTTTAACCGCACTACTCAGGCTCCACTCGAACACCACTATTGAATGTCCGCATTACAACAGCGTCCGCATCACAACAACAAAGGCCCCCAGGGCCAGGAGACGAACATGATCTTTACCAGAAAAACGTTGGCCGCCAGCATTGCCGTGGCCGCCACTGCCAGCATGATGGCCTCTGCCGCCCAGGCCGAGATCAGCGACGGCGAAGTGCGCATTGGCTATCTGGCCGATATGTCGGGCACCTACCGAGATCTGGCGGGTCCGGGTGGTCAAACGGCCATGGAGATGGCTGTGGCCGACTTTGGTGGCAGCGTCAACGGTGCCCCCATCGTGATTTTCAGCGCCGACGACCGCAATAGCGCGGACGTTGGCGCCAATACCGTGCGCGAGTGGATCGATCAGCGCAACGTGGACATGGTGGGCGGTCTGGTGGCCTCGTCGGTAACCATCGCCGTGACCCGCGTGCTGGAAGAGAACAACGGCTTGGGAATCGTGTCCGGGTCCGCGGCTTCCAGTATCACCAACGAACACTGCACCCCCAATCACATTCACTGGGTCTACGACACTTACCCGCTGGCCAATGGTACGGCGCGTGCCGTAGTGGAGCAGGGGGGCGATACCTGGTTCATGCTGACCGCTGATTACGCCTTTGGTCACGCTCTGGAAGGCGACGTGACTCGTGTGGTGGCCGTCAATGGCGGTGAAGTGGTGGGCGGTGTCCGTCACCCGTTCCCCACCAGCGACTTCTCCTCCTACATTCTTCAGGCCCAGGGGTCCGGTGCCAAGATCGTGGGTCTGGCGAATGCCGGGGCAGACACCGTGAACGCCATCACAACGGCGAGCCAGTTCGGCCTGACCCAAAGCGGCCAGCAACTGGCGGGCCTGCTGATCTTCCTCAACGACGTGCACGCGCTGGGCCTGGAAGCCACCCAAGGGCTGCTGCTGACTACTGGCTGGTACTGGGACATGGACGACGAGTCGCGTGAGTGGTCCGAGCGCTATTACGAGCAGGTGGGTCGCATGCCGACCATGGTTCAGGCCGGTATCTACTCCAGCACCATGCATTACCTCAAGGCCGTAGAAGCGGCAGGCACCGATGACCCGGAGACCGTGCGTGCGCAAATGGCCGAGATGCCGGTAGAGGACTTCTTTGCCCGCAATGGCCGTATTCGTGAAGATGGCCGCATGATTCACGACATGTACCTGGCCCAGGTGAAAACGCCGGAAGAGTCGACCGGTGAGTGGGACTTGTACGAGATCCTCAGCACCATTCCCGCCGAAGAAGCCTATCGCCCGCTCTCTGAAAGCCAGTGTTCGCTGGTGAACAACTGATCGGCACGTCACGCTGAACAGCACCAGGCGGGCAGCCCCCGCCTGGTGACAAGGAGAATCACACCATGACGATGATATTCGGCGTGCCATTGGCCGTCTTCATGGGCCAGCTAACGCTTGGGCTTGTGAATGGAGCCTTTTATGCGCTGCTTAGCTTGGGCCTGGCGGTTATCTTCGGGCTACTGAAGATCGTCAACTTTGCCCATGGGGCGCAGTACATGCTGGGTGCCTTTGCGGCGCTGCTGGGCTTTCGCTATCTGGGCATCAATTACTGGTTGGCGCTGGTGCTGGTGCCCGTAGTGGTAGGCGGTTTCGGCATGCTGATGGAGCGTTTTCTGCTACGTCGCATTGCCCACCTGGACCACCTGTACGGGTTGCTGCTGACGTTCGGGTTGGCGCTGATTTTTGAAGGCACTCTGGTGAACTTCTTTGGGGTTTCCGGGGCGCGTTATGCCACTCCGGAGGTGCTGCAGGGTGGGCTCAATCTCGGCTTCATGTTCCTGCCCACCTACCGTGCCTGGGTGCTGGTGGCGGCGCTGGCCATGTGTCTGTTCACCTGGTTCATGATCGAGCGTACGCGGCTGGGTGCCTACCTGCGGGCAGGTACCGAAAACTCGCAATTGATGCAGGCGTTTGGCGTCAACGTACCGCTGTTGATCACCTTGACCTACGGGTTTGGCGTGGGCCTGGCGGCCTTTGCCGGGGTGTTGGCTGCACCGCTTTACCCTGTCTCACCTACCATGGGCTCCAATCTTTTGATCGTGGTGTTTGCGGTGGTGGTCATTGGCGGCATGGGGTCGATTCTGGGGGCTATCGTGACGGGATTGGGCATGGGAATCATCGAAGGGCTGACCAAGGTGTATTACCCGGAAGCCTCCAATACGGTCATTTTTCTGGTCATGATCCTGGTGCTCATGTTACGCCCCGCTGGGCTGTTCGGTAAGGAGGCTTAACCATGGCAACGCCGCATACTTCATCAGCCGTCGCGCTGCCCTCCGCCGTGCAGGAGCGCCAGCGTCGGGCCAGGCTGCGCCGCAACATGTTCTATCTGGCACTCATCGTCGTGGGGTTGTTGGCACCCTTTGTCGCTTACCCTGTGTTCTTGATGAAAATCCTCTGCTTTGCCCTGTTTGCTTGCGCCTTCAATCTACTGCTGGGGTATGCCGGGCTGCTCTCGTTTGGCCACGCGGCCTTTCTGGCGACGGGGGGCTACGTGACCGGGTATCTGCTGGCCAGCTATCCGGGCCTGACCCCGGAGCTGGGCATATTGGCAGGGACCCTGACCGCCACCCTAGTCGGCGCGGGCTTCGGGCTGCTGGCCATTCGCCGCCAGGGGATCTACTTCGCCATGGTCACGCTGGCGCTGGCCCAGCTGGTGTACTTCGTGTTCGTGCAGGCCCCCTTTACCGGGGGAGAAGATGGCCTGCATGGCGTGCCACGGGGGCATTTGTTCGGCTTCATCAGCCTGCGTAACAACCTGAGCATGTACTACTTCGTGTTTGCCGTGTTCCTGTTGGGCTTTGCCCTGGTGCAGCGCACCGTACACTCCCCTTATGGGCAGGTGCTCAAGGCCATCCGCGAGAATGAGCCCCGGGCGATTTCGCTGGGTTACAACGTCGATGCCTATAAGCTGCTGGCGTTCGTCCTGTCGGCGGCGCTGGCCGGGCTGGCCGGAGCGACCAAGACCGTGGTGTTCCAGCTGGCGTCGCTCACCGATGCTCACTGGCACATGTCCGGCGAGGTGATCCTGATGACCCTGCTGGGCGGCGTGGGCACTCTGCTCGGGCCGGTGATGGGGGCGGGTCTGGTGGTCAGCCTACAGCATGTTCTGGCCCAATCGCCGCTGGGCAACTGGGTCAACGTCATCCTGGGTATCATCTTCGTGGTGTGTGTTCTCAGCTTCCGCAGCGGTATCGTGGGCGAGTTGGCAAAGATATACCGTAAGAATTTCAAGTAGCGCCCGGAAAGGGCCGGGAAACTGCGTCTGTCTGTGGATTTGGGTGCCTTCGTGGCACCCTTTTTTGTGGGTGCGGGCGCTGGCCTCTGGTGCGTGGACCTTTGGCGAGGGGAGCGTTGTCTTTCTACGCCAAAGGTCGTGGGGGATTCGGTTGCGCAAATCCGCCTAAAAATATAAGTTAACGTAAACGTCAACGTGACCGATAACGATAATATTCGGCGAAGTTTCTGACTGAGTTCAGGGGCTCGCCGCAGCGGAGACCGCCATGAATTTTGAGCTGAGTGAAGACCAGGTTGCCTTTGCCGATATGGCGCGGGGGTTTGCCCAGAACGAGCTGGAGCCCCACGCCGCCAAATGGGATGCCGAGGCTTTTTTCCCGGTGGACGTGATTCGCAAGGCAGGCGAACTGGGGTTCTGCTCCCTGTATGCCCCGGAGCGTGTGGGCGGGCTGGGGCTTTCGCGGCTGGATGCCAGCATTATTTTCGAGCAGCTCTCCATGGGCTGTACCTCCACTACGGCATACCTCACCATCCACAATATGGTGACCTGGATGCTGGCGGATTTCGGCACGCCAGAAGCTGTGGAGCAGTGGGGCGAGCGATTGGCGACCGGTGAGCTGCTGGGCTCCTACTGCCTGACCGAGCCCAACGCGGGCTCCGACGCCGCATCGCTCAAGACCACCGCCCGGCGCGACGGTGAGCACTACGTGCTGAATGGCAGCAAGATGTTCATTTCCGGGGCAGGCAGCACCGATTTTCTGGTGGTGATGGCCCGCACCGGCGGCGAAGGGGCGGGCGGTGTGTCTGCCTTTGCCGTGGATGCCCAGAGTGACGGGATCAGCTACGGCCGCAAGGAAGACAAGATGGGCTGGAATAGCCAGCCCACCCGGATGATTACCTTCGAAGACGTGCGTGTGCCTGCCAGCCACCTGCTGGGTAAGGAGGGCGACGGCTTCAAGATCGCCATGAAGGGGCTGGACGGTGGACGCATCAATATTGCCACCTGCTCGATCGGCACCGCCCAGCAAGCGCTCAACAAAGCCCGTGAATACCTGCTGGAGCGCAAGCAGTTCGGCAAGCGACTGGCCGATTTCCAGGCCCTGCAGTTCCGTTTGGCCGACATGGTGACCGAGCTGGTGGCTGCCCGCCAACTGGTGCGCATGGCCGCGGCCAAGCTGGACGCTGGCCACCCGGATGCCACGGCCTACTGCGCCATGGCCAAGCGGTTTGCCACGGATGTAGGGTTCAAGGTGTGCGATGAAGCCTTGCAGCTTTACGGTGGCAATGGCTACATCAAGGAGTACCCCATGGAGCGCTACGTGCGTGACACCCGCGTGCACCGCATTCTGGAAGGCACCAACGAGATCATGCGGCTGATCATATCCCGACGCGTGCTGGCCGATGGCGCCGCCGAACTGTAGCCTTGGCACCCGAGCAGATAAGGAAGAGGCAATGAGTTGCGTACTGTTTGAAGAGCACACGACCCAGGACGGCCATGTGATCGGCGAGATCACGCTCAACGCCGAGCGTTCGCTGAATGCGCTGACCCTGGAGATGATCGACGCGCTGCTGCCCCGCTTGACCCAGTGGCAGGAGGATGAGCGTGTGGTGGCCATTCTGCTGGACAGCGCAGGCGAAAAAGCCTTCTGTGCAGGGGGCGACGTGGTCAATCTCTACAAGGCCATCACCGGCGATGGTGAGCCGGACTTCCCCGAGCGTTTCTTCGAGCGCGAATATCGGCTCGACTACCTGATGCACACCTTCGCCAAGCCGATTATCTGCTGGGGGCATGGCATCGTGATGGGCGGTGGCATGGGGCTGCTCAGTGCCAGCAGCCACCGTATCGTTACCGAAACGTCGCGACTGGCCATGCCGGAAGTGACCATTGGCCTGTACCCCGATGTGGGGGCCAGCTGGTTTCTCAATCGCCTGCCCAATGGTACCGGGCGTTTTCTGGCCATGACCGGTGGCCAGATCAATGCCCCCGATGCGCTGCATCTGGGTCTGGCAGATCGAGCAATTGCCAGCCACCACCGCGAGGCGTTGGCCCAGGCGCTGCTGGAAGCCCGCTGGGGAGAAGGGGAGCAAACCGACGCCCATGGCGTGGTCAACCGCGTATTGCGCGAGTTGGAGCAGGCTTCTCAGGCGGCGTTTGCCGAGCTGGAAGCGCCTGTCTACAAGACGTCTTCACTGATACGCGAGCTGATGGACCACGACACCGTCGAGCAGCAGGTGGCGGCGGTGCTGGGAGTCGACAGCGACGACCAGTGGTTCAGTAAAGCCCAGCGCACCCTGGCCCATGGCAGCCCGGTCTCTTTGCGGCTGATCGATGAGCAGCTCAAGCGCGCCCGGCACATGTCGCTGGCCGAAGTGTTCCAGTTCGAGCTGGCGCTTTCCGTGCAGTGCTGCCGCCATGAGGAGTTCCCCGAAGGCGTGCGTGCACTACTGGTCGACAAGGATGGCCAGCCGCGCTGGCGTTTCCCGGACGTGGCCTCGGTGCCGCCCAGCTTCATGGAAGAGTTGCTGTCATCCCCCTGGGAGACCAGCCCTCTGGCGGATCTTCAATAATGTGTGCTGTCTCTTCCGAGAGCGCTATCCAATCGACTGCTGACCAATCTCAACAAGGATAACAACATGACCAGCGTAGCCTTCATCGGCCTGGGTAATATGGGCGGCCCCATGGCAGCCAATCTCGTGAAAGCCGGTTTTCAAGTGCGGGCCTTCGACCTGGCCGCCGAGGCCTTGGAAACCGCCCGTGCTCAGGGCTGCGACACCGCCGCCACCGCCCAGGCCGCGGCAGCCGATGCCGATTTCGTGATCTCCATGCTGCCGGCGGGCAAGCATGTGCGGGGGCTGTACATGGAGGGCGACGCGCCGCTGTTCGACGTCATCAAGGCGGGCGCCCTGGTCATCGACTGCTCGACCATCGACGCCGACACCGCGCGTCACGTCGCCGCCGCTGGCGCTGAAAAGGGCATCGGCTTCGTGGATGCGCCAGTCTCCGGTGGCGTGGGCGGTGCCCAGGCGGGCACACTGACCTTCATCGTGGGCGGTTCGGAAGCCCAGTTCACTCAGGCGCAGCCCGTGCTGCAGGCCATGGGCAAGAACATCTTCCACGCCGGAGACCACGGGGCAGGGCAGGTGGCCAAGGTGTGCAACAACATGCTGCTCTCAATCCTCATGGCGGGCACCTGTGAAGCCATCAATATGGGCGTCAAGAACGGCCTGGACCCCGCCGTGCTGTCGGAAATCATGAAGCAGAGTTCCGGCGGCAACTGGGCGCTCAACGTCTATAACCCCTACCCCGGGGTCATGGAAAACGCTCCCGCCTCCAAAGGTTATCAGGGCGGCTTCCAGGTGGATCTGATGATCAAGGACCTTGGCCTGGCCATGGATGTCAGCCAGCAAAGCGCCGCAGCCATTCCCATGGGCTCCGCCGCCCGAGCGCTGTTCACCTTGCACAAGGCGGGCGGCAACGGCAAACTCGATTTCTCCAGCCTGCTCAAGCTGTATCAGGATAAGGGTGAGGAGTGAGGAGTGAGGGGTGAGGGGTGAATAGTGAGGAGTTGGAGTGTGGAGTGAGTGGGGCATATGTGGGATTGTGGGGTGGGAGGCAGCTTTAGCTCGCGACCGGTTGGCTAAGCCCTTGACTAAGCCCTTGCCCCGTAAGTATGCCATTCACTACTCACACCCACCCAAGGCATACTCAACAACCGATTGAGCCAAACACAAGGACTGCCATGATTACACTTTGGGGCCGCAACAACTCCACCAACGTCAAGAAAGTGCTCTGGACACTGGAAGAGCTGCAACTGCCGTACGAGCAGATCATGGCAGGCCTGCAACACGGGGTAAACGACACGCCGGAATACCTCGCCATGAACCCCAGTGGCCTGGTACCCCTGCTCAAGGATGACGCCACTCAAAGCCTGCTGTGGGAGTCCAACACCATTCTTCGCTATCTGGCGGCGCAGTACGGTCCCAATCCGTTATGGATCGAGGCACCCGCCCAGCGGGCAAGCATGGAAAAGTGGATGGACTGGTCGACCAGCCTGCTCACGCCTGCCCACCGCACCATTCTGATGGGCTATGTACGCACCCCACCCGAGCAGCGCGACAGCCAGGCACTCGATCCCGCCATCGCCACTTGTGAAAAGCTCTTCGCTCAACTGGATAACACGTTGAGCCAGCAGCCCTGGTTCTCTGGCGAAGACTTCGGCCTGGCCGATATCGCCATCGCCCCGTTCACCTACAACCTCTTCAACAGCGGTCTCGCCTGGCCATCCTACCCCCATCTACAGCGCTGGACAGAGCAGCTCGCCGAACGCCCCGCGTACCGTAAGGTCGTGATGATTCCCGTGACGTGAAGGAAGGGGGGGGGCGCAACAGCCGGGGCGGCTGTCGACATGCTCAATCAATCTGTTGGCCGTTGGTACAGCACTCACTTTGGGTGCGTTTGTGGGAGGGCGCTTTAGCGCGCGACGATCAAACCACCCAAACCCAATTAAAACCCCGCCTCCAGCAACACCAGCTCCTGATCCAACCCCTTCAACACTTCACACCACAACCCATGCCGTTTCGCGCTCTCAATCAACGGCCCAAGAATAGCGCCGCGCTCGGTTAGCCGCTTCGCCTCCACATCCTGCAACATCGAAGCCTTGTTATTTGCGGTGTTTTCTACCACCTGCCACACCAACGCCAGCCAAGCGGCTTTCCCTTCACCACCGTTTGGCGGTGCAATACCTTCTTTTTCTAGAATCGTCGCCACTTCCTCTACCACAGCTATCACACGGCCTGAGTAGGCATCGCTGCGCAACGCTCCATTACGCACACCATGCAGGGCTACCAACGGGTTGATTGCCGCGTTCACCGCTAATTTCTGCCATAGGCGGCTGCGAATATCACCTACCGCCGTGGCGGTAAATCCGGCGTTACTCAGCAGTGCTGCCAAGGTGGTCGCTAATGCTGTGTGCTGATTGTCCAAATCCCCCACAAACGTAGGCCCGCGACCAGCGTGGACGACACTGTCATCGCCGGTTACATAAGCGCCTTGCGTGGTCGTCGCGCACAGTACCGGGCCGTGCCACGTTTGGCTGATGCGCGGCTGGGCATAAAAACCGTTTTGCCATAGCACCAGGGGAGTCGAGGAGGGCAGTACGCTGGCTACACTCGCCAGCGCCGCCTCGGCAACCATCGCTTTGGTGGTGATGTGGACGAAAGCGGGCGGTTCCGCCGCGCTAGGCGCCAATCGTTCGGCGGTGAACGAAGGCAAGTGTTGCACCCGTGTTTCGCCTTCCGGGGTGGTCAGCATTTGCCGCCCAGGCAGTGGGCGACGGCCGATGACGGCCACCTCAGCGAGCGGTGCCAGTGAGTGTGCCAACAAGCGGCCAATGGCCCCGGGGCCAAGAATCCAGTGGGTGTTCATCGTTATACGTCTTTATCAGGGACTTGTTGGCGTCATGGCGAACCTGACCGGGTGGTGACGTGTAGCAAAGAGAAATGAGCGCTAGCTCGGCGCGTTGCCCAGGCTGGCCAGCCGCTCACGACTCAGAGTGAGGTCTTCGTTTTTGTTCACACCAATGCCCTGGTCGATGATCTCTTGGGCGATCTGCTGTGCCTCTTCCAATGAGTGCATCACGAAGGTGCCGCACTGATATTCATTGAGTTCGGGAATGTCTTCCATGCGTTTGACGGCCAGCACGTCGTGCATGGCGGCCAGCCAGGCTTCGCTGACGCGGGATTCGCTGGGGCTTCCCAATAGGCTCATGTAGAAGCCAGTGCGGCAGCCCATGGGCGAAATGTCGATGATCTCGACGTGCTCGTCATTGAGGTGCTGGCGCATGAAGCCTGCGAATAGGTGTTCCAGCGTGTGAATGCCCTTTTCGCCCATCATGGTGTCATTGGGCTTGTTGAAGCGCAGGTCGAAAACGGTGATGGTGTCGCCGGAAGGCGAGGTCATGGTTTTGGCAACCCGCACGGCGGGGGCATTCATGATGGTGTGGTCGACGGTAAAACTATCAAGTAGTGGCATGTTGCCTCCAGGTGACGGTAAACGGTATGGCATGGTACCACGATAGCCACTGACCAGCGGCTCACGGGCTTCTCGTGGTTGGGGGTCCACCCGCTCCCGCTGGCGCTTCAGTCGTGAATGAGATAGATCAATCAGTCTCTGCTTTCATACCGTTTCTTCTGTGTGGATGGGAGCGCGAAGGCGTTGCAGGCGTTCGGCTTGCGCCCGTTGCCGAGCTGCAAGGTCGGGGGGCTGGGTGTGATCTGCCAACAGGCGGATGGCCGCA
Source organism: Vreelandella hamiltonii (assembly GCF_014651795.1). NCBI lineage: Bacteria > Pseudomonadati > Pseudomonadota > Gammaproteobacteria > Oceanospirillales > Halomonadaceae > Vreelandella > Vreelandella hamiltonii. The sequence continues at coordinate 65,118 of NZ_BMXO01000009.1, forward strand.
TCTACCTGCAACGTTCCCAATTCCGTGCCGTCCCGTTGACGCAGAGTGACGCTACCTTCCGCAGCTTCGCGTTTGCCGACGATCAGCAGAAACGGTAGGCATTGCAGCGTCTGTTCACGGATTTTATAGCCGATCTTCTCATTGCGAACGTCAGCGTGAGCGCGAATGCCTGCGCCGCAAAGAGCTTCTGCCAGCGTAGCGGCATAGTCCGCCTGCGCCTCGGTGATCGACAGAACGACCGCTTGTCGAGGGGCCAGCCAGGGCGGCAGCTTGCCAGCGTGATGCTCAATCAGAATGCCCATGAAACGCTCCAGAGAGCCGAACAGCGCGCGGTGTAAAAGTACCGGACGCTGCCGTTGGCCCTGTTCGTCGATGTAGTCGAGACCGAAACGTTCGGGAAGGTTCATGTCCACTTGCAAAGTGCCGCATTGCCAGTCGCGGCCAATGGCATCACGCAGCACGAACTCCAGCTTGGGGCCGTAGAAGGCCCCCTCGCCGGGGTTGATCTGGTACGGCAGGTCCATGCTGTCGAGGGACGTGGTCAGCGCGTCCTCGAGCTGATCCCATAGGGTATCACTGCCCATGCGGTTGGCGGGACGGGTAGACAGTTTCAGATTCACGTCTTCGAAACCGAACTCGCGATAGATATCGAGCACCAGCGCCACGACGCGGCGGCACTCTTCGTTCATTTGCGCGGGGGTGCAGTAGATATGGGCATCGTCCTGGGTGAAGTGCCGAACACGCAGCAGCCCGTGGAGCGCCCCCGAAGGCTCGTAACGATGTACCTTGCCAAACTCTCCCATGCGAATGGGCAGGTCTCGATAGCTCTTCAGACCGTGACGAAACAGCAGCACACTGCCGGGGCAGTTCATGGGTTTGAGTGCCAGGGCACGGCCGTCTTCCGTGTTCGTGGTGAACATGTGCTCCTGATAGTTGTGCCAGTGCCCAGAGGTTTCCCATAGGCTGCGGTCCATCATGTCGGGCGTATTGACCTCGACGTAGCCACTGCTCTGCTGGCGGCGTCGCATGTAGCTGATCAATGTCTGCAGTACCGTCCAGCCATCGGGGTGCCAGAAGACCGAGCCCGGGGCTTCTTCTTGAAAGTGGAAGAGCCCAAGCTGGCGCCCCAGGCGCCGGTGGTCGCGTTTTTCTGCTTCTTCCAGGCGTTGCAGATGCGCCTTGAGCGCCTTGCGGTCTGCCCAGGCAGTGCCGTAGATACGCTGCAACTGTGCGTTGCGTGCGTCACCTCGCCAATAGGCCCCCGACAGTTTGGTCAGCGTAAAGTGCTTGAGAAACCGGGTGTTGGGCACGTGGGGGCCGCGGCACATGTCGACGTATTCCTGATGGAAGTAGAGCCCCAGATAGTGTTCATCCGGCAGCTCTTCGATCAAGCGCTGCTTATAGCTTTCGCCACGCTGACGAAAGAGCGTTAGCGCGTCATCTCTGGCAACACGCTGCTTGCCGACCTCGTACTCCTGGTCGATCAGCGCTTTCATGCGCGTTTCGATGGCGGCCATATCCTCCGGCGTGAAGGGGCGCGCGTAGGCAATATCGTAATAGAAGCCATCTTCGATGACGGGGCCGATCACCATTTCAGCTTCTGGGTAGAGCTGTTTGACGGCGTGCCCAAGCAGATGAGCGCAGGAGTGGCGGATGATATCGAGACCGTCAGGATCCTGATCGGTAATGACGACAACCTCGGCATCCTGGGTGATGGGATCGCAGGCATCGACCCACTCGCCGTTGACGCGGCCGGCCAACGTGCGGCGTGCCAGGCCCGGGCCAATGGCAGCGGCTACGTTGGCCACGCTGGTAGGAGATGCCAACTGGAGCTGTTGCTGGTCCGGCAGGGTGATCGTGACGAGTGTGTCTGGCGCCTGGGGCGTATGGGGCATGTGGAGCTTCTCATGGTCAGTGGTAACGGGCGGAGTAACGTTCAGTGTGGCTGCCACCGGGGGCCTTCGGGGGTGTCGCGTACCTCGGCACCCAGTTGCCAGATGGCATCACGCAGCGCATCCGCCCGAGCGAAGTCGCCCTGTCGCCGGGCTTCTGCACGCTCCGCCATGAGTGTTTCTATCTGCCGGGCGGGTAGCGCTGGTTGAGAGGGAGCCAGCGCGCGTGTAGGCGTTTGTTGCAGGAGCCCAAGCAACCGCGCCGACGCTAGTAGCTTGCCCTTGGCGCGTGCCCGCTGGGTATCGTTGTCGGCATCTTCCAGCGCGCTGCGCAGTTCTTGAAGGCGAGTAAGCGCCTCAGAGACGTTGAGGTCGCTTCGTAGCGCCTCCAGCAGTCTGGTGTCCGGCTGAGCGGAATGTTCGACGGCCAGCGTTTCTACCTCTGCCAGGGGGCGATAGAGCCGGGTCAAGGTGTGGCGTGCTCGTGACAGGCGCTCGTCATTCCAGTCCAGTGGGCGGCGGTAGTGGGTCGAAAGCAGAGCCAGACGGATCGCTTCGCCAGGGGCCTGGGAGAGCAGGTCGCGCACGAGCAGAACATTGCCCAGAGACTTCGACATTTTTTGTCCATCCACCGTGACAAAACTGTTGTGTACCCAGGTATGGCAATACAGCGTGTCGTGAGCGCACGTCCCTTGGGCAATTTCGTTTTCGTGGTGGGGGAAGATCAGATCCTGACCTCCACCGTGAATATCGATGGTCGTTCCCAGGTGCTGTCCGATCATGGCGCTGCACTCCACGTGCCAGCCGGGACGACCACGCCCCCAAGGGCTGTCCCAGCCGGGTTGATCCGGCGCAGAGGGTTTCCACAAGACGAAGTCCAGAGGGTCGCGTTTGTAGGGAGCGACCTCTACCCTGGCGCCCGCCAACATGTCGTCAGGGCGACGCCGTGAGAGTGCGCCATACGCCTGATAAGACGCAACGTGAAAAAGCACATGCCCCTGAGCTACGTAGGCATGTCCGCGTTCGATCAGCGTTTCGATCAGTGTCACGATGGCGGGAATGTGGTCCGTTACTCGGGGCTCCAGATCGGGAGCCAGCACGCCCAGCGCTTGCATGTCTTCATGGTAAGCGGCAATGAAACGCTCCGTGATGGTGTGAATGGGCACATTAGCAGCCGAGGCGGCCGCGTTGATCTTGTCATCCACATCGGTGAAGTTGCGCGCATAAATCACCTTTGGGTAGTCGTGACGCAGCACGCGAGAGAGCAGATCGAACACGACGGCAGGACGCGCATTACCGATATGCGCGTAGTTGTAGACAGTTGGGCCGCATACGTAGAGCGTCACCTGATCGGGCCGTTGGGTACGCAAGCGTTCGCGTTGGCGCGTCAGCGTGTTGAAGAGTTCCATGGATGTCCTGTGTTAAAGGGCTATGTCAACGAGCTATGTCAACGAGCTATGGGTCAAAATTAATGGCCATTGACAGTTAAATTAATAAGCTAGCTACCTATTGGGCATAACCTTGCAATTTGCTTCAATTTACGCACATGCACTTGCGACCTCAAAATGCAACGTAAGCCCCGAATATCTCCATTATTGTCGCCGCCAGCCTTAGTTACAGCTGCTATGATGAATGAGATCGAAAACTGAAATCCCCCACTAGAATTGTTGACTGGAGTCAAAATGAATAAAAAGCGGCCGGTTAATCTTGATATTCGAACCATTCAGCTTCCTCTCACGGCGCTTACATCGATTCTGCACCGGATTTCAGGAATTATGCTCTTTATTTTTCTGGGACTGATACTGTATATGCTGAGCAAATCGTTGGAGTCAGAAAAGGGTTTTAATGAAGTCAAGGAGATTTTTTCTTCACCTTTCGGCAAAGTTAGTTTCTGGTTGGTATACTCTTCATTTATTTATCATCTCGTAGCCGGAATTCGACACCTAGTTATGGATGTGGGTGTTGGTCATACTTTGAAAGGCAGCAATCGCGCCTCTACTATTGTTTTAGTAGTGTCGGGTGTTTTAATGGTTGCTGGCGCCGTATGGATTTGGTAGCTGTGGAGTCGTAATGCGTATTTACAAGGACTAAAAGCGTCCTTTAAAGCTAACTTACGAAAGTATTTATAATCGACGGTTCACGCTTAAACGGTTGAATCCTTTCGGGCTTCCGAATAGCTGTTAGCTGAAAGCTATCATGAGCTAAGTTTTCTGTGCATCATCAAATGTGTTAATGGGAGCGCCATAGTACTAGGTACAAATATGGCTCTAGGACAATGTTAGATGTTTTGGATTTTGAGGCGGATCGCTCTTATCGAAGATCGTCTAATTCGCTCTGAAGCGCAGGTTTTTTGAAACTATCACCTGGTTGGCACACTGTGCGAATCAACATCAGATATGAGAAAGCCAATCAGGTGAACACTACCCTCGAGGGCTCATCTGTCCAGTTAAAGCCTCGAGTCTTTCTGGGTGCGCAAAAGACAAGAAGGTTATATGGGAAAATTATGAGGCCTGGATACCATGCGTCATGGGCGTGCCGATGCTGTGAGTGACAGAGCGAGAAGCAAGTGAAAGTCCCTGAAGTAGGGGCGGGATGCGCCCGAGTGGCATTTTTTGTCTTAAGGTAGATCGCGTAGCTGTTCTTCAGAATAATCTTCAGAGCGTTGACGACAGCCATCGCTGTGCATTCCTCAAGAATAGAATGTGTCGGAAGGGTGGCGTCATTGGTGTTAGTCATCGCTTAGGATTTCTCAATCTGGCTTACACGGGCGCCTGTACCGATATCCCCGCGGATGGCGACGTATCGATGTTGAATTCCTCGCCAGACGAAGTGCAATGAGCTGCGGCTATAGGCTTGCGCAGCCTTAGATAGCCGGCCGTCGCAGGCGCGCCGGTTGGCCGGGATCTTCTTCTGCCCGTCAGGTGTCCGGTCGGAACTCCAGCACGAACGCTACGACCTTTTCGGCGGACATTTCGCACGGCTTCAACAATGTCCTATCTGATGTAACGCGGAAGAGGTTGAAGCTGACAATGTCAGTCCCGTCCAACTCCCTGGCGAACAGACTGTTGCGACGTCCGTCCCCAGATCGCCGGACGATCAAGCTGAAACGCCGGCCTTCATAAGTCCCTTCTCTGTATCCCTCCGCAAGCTTCGCGAAAACGGCATCGAACTCGGAATGCTCCATGTCATCCATCCTTATTGATAGAACAGAGGCGCGGCGGGTGCGAGACCGCCAGTGCCGGGTCGCGCTAAGGTGCCGGGCAGATTCCTGCAGCCGACGAGGCCCGGGGTGGGCAGGATAATTGAGATGTCGGCGCCCGCATGGCTATCAGCGAAGTCGTCCGTCCAGTCTGCTAGGCAACGTCCACGCCTTTCCAGAAAGCGATGTAATCCCGGATACCCTCGGCATCCGGAGTGGGGGCGGGATAGGTCCAAGCGGCGTTCACGTTGAGCGCGTCACCCGCGCGAACATGAAAGAAGCGCGCGGCGCCTTTGATCGGACAGACAGATGTGTGCGGGCTCATCTCAAGCAGGCTCAGGTCGACTCCTGACGGTGGGAAGTAGTGATTTCCCTCGACGATGACTGTTTCGTCGCTTGTGGCGATAGTAGTGTCTTTCCAGATGGCTGAGACCAACGGACTCTCCTTTTGTATTCATCAACCGGCGAAGGCTCGCGGGCTGGCTGCCCCAAGCCGCACCTCCTCAGGTGGCAGGCGGGTTGCGCCCGAGAAGTTTGTCGAGCTCGCCTCTGACATCGAGCGCGAATAGCTCATCGGAGCCACCGATAAGGGTGCCATTGATGAAGATCTGCGGCACGGAGCTTCGCCCCGACGCTTCCGCCATGGCCTGCCGGTGAGCCGGATCCGCCTCAATATCGAGCTCCTTCCATCGCACGCCCTTTTCCTTGAGGAGCGCCTTCGCTCGGCGGCAGAACGGGCACCAATTCGTGGTGTACAGCAATACATCAGTTGTCATATTGCATCTCCGGCAGTTGCACGCGGATCGCTGTCATGGCGTTGATCTCCAATTCGCGGCGTTCAAAGATGGCGACTGCACCTTGGCCGACATCGGAGCAGATGCTGACGATTGGCCGCTATCCAGGCGACATGGCCCAAAGTGCTTTCACCGCCAGGCAGAGGCCGCACGCGCCTCCTGTAGCGCCGAGCCGATGCTCTAAGGTAACCGAGCCTCGATTGGGACGGAAGCGGTCCCGCTCGAATCGCCCATCATGCTGGTCGAGCATATCAGGACGACGGATAGTGCAGGAACTTTCAAATTGAGCTTGATGTCGAGCCAGGTATCGCGAGCGAAGGCGTTCTAGAGGCCGGGGGGTACGAAGACTGTGTTCGGCAAAACGGTTCACGTTGATCGCCAAAGCTTCCCAGGGCGCACGTCTACGATCGGCGCGACGTGAGATAGCTCGCGCCGCTAGCCCCCGTAGCGCTCCGTCTTGATGATGGAGGCGTCCAAGCCCGCCAGCAGCGCGCTATCGGTTGCGATGTTGACGAATCCGTTAGACCCGCAGACGAACACTTGCGTCGGCTTTCCCTGAAGCCTGGTTAGAATTTCTTGGACCATCATGCCGTCGATCCGTCGCGCAAAGTCCGATGCGCGAACCGGTTTCTCGCGCGTAATCGCGAGCGCCAGGACGAACGCCGGATCGCTGATTTCGATGCAATGAAGTTCTTCTGAGAAGAGAACGTCCTCGGCGGTTCGTGCGGACAGGAGCAACGCTGTCGGAACGGCTTGGGCCAATGCGCGGCGCTGCCGGATCATTGCCATCAACGGCACGAGGCCGGAGCCTCCCCCGATCAACAGAACCGGATCTATGGCAGGCTCAGGCCAAAGGAAATGGCCACCGAGCGGACCGCGAACTTCGATTTCGTCACCAATCGCCGCGATGTCGTGAAAAAACGGCGAAACTTCGGCATCCGGCATGCGCTCGATAGCTATCTCGACGATCGGGGTCGAAACTGCCGATGACGCGATCGAGTAGCTGCGCATTGCACTGTAGCCGTCGGGCGCGGTCAGCCGGATATCGACGTGCTGACCTGCGGTGTGCGCGAACGGCTTGCTCAACCGAAGGAAGAAGCTCTTGATACTCGGTGTTTGCTGGATGATGTCGTCGATCACGCATGATTGCCACGAACGGACTTGCGCTTCGTTTTCAGTCATGGGTGTATCGTTGTTCGCGCCACGGATCGCCGTAGATGTGATAGCCGTGCAGCTCCCAAAAGCCGGCCTCGTCACGCGTCGTGAATTGCAGCGCATTCACCCATTTGGCGGATTTCCAGAAGTAAAGGTGCGGCACTAGAAGACGCGCCGGCCCCCCATGATCGCGGGAAAGTGGCTTGCCCGCATAACTGAGGGCGACCATCGCTTTCCCGGAAAGCAGATCCGTCAGAGGGACGTTTGTCGAATAATTATCGTAGCAGTGCGCCAAGACGAAATCGGTAGGCCGATCAAGCTCTGCATCTGCAAGGATGTCTTCAATGAGTACACCCTCCCAAACGGTATCCAGTTTGGACCAAGAGGTGACGCAGTGAATATCCTTTGTCACCTGGGTCTTTGGTAGAGTGTTGAATTCGCCCCAATTCCACGTTTTGACGGGCTTCGGACCAATTTTGACTGTGAATTTCCAGTCGGAGGGCTCTACCCTCGGCGTAGGGCCGGCCGACAGAACAGGGAAATCCTCCACCAGATGCTGACCTGGCGGAATCCGATCGGACTGGTCGCCTGAACCGCGACCGGTGAAACCTCTGGTGACCATAGTGACCCCTCTTGCTCGATACGGCAGACCGAAGCCGGCCTTCATTTCAGTACTCTGCGTAAAGCATTTGCCCGCACATCCGCCGAATAAGCCAATCGACTAAAAATCAGATACAGATGCTCTATCATCGTAAAAAATCGCGTATCGAACATAGCGTCAGGCCAGCATGATTCCCAATACCCAATGGCTATAGGGTAGATAACCCCAAGGCTGCGTACGCTGATCTGCGGTATGCGGAGCGGAAGTTGCAGGTTCGCTCTCAAACGGATGGGCAGCGTGCAAAGCTCAAGGCTCACCAGCGCATGGTTGCCCAGTTCGCGCTCGCCGGCAGCTTGAGTATATTAAGGACGAAATGTCGATCTGATCTATTCTGGCTTCAGGAAATAGGGAAAATAAGGTCGGACGTTCGCGCACCGTCGCGACGCGCGATCATCCACTAAGCTTCTGTATCGGGGTTGGAGGATCAGATGAACGAGATCGAACGACAAGCGCCTGAGCTGCGGGTGCAAAAATGGATTGGCAAAGATGGGGAAAGTATCGCGCCGTTCAAACTGTCAGATATCGGGCCCGGCCCGAAAATCTTGTTTGCCTTCCAGCATTGGTGCCAAGGTTGCCATTTGCATGGGTTTCCGACGCTACAAAAGTTGCATGCAGCGTTGAGCTCAAAAGACGTGGGGTTCGCAGTGATCCAGACCGTCTTCGAAGGAACGCATGAGAATACCTTCGAGAAGTTGCGCGTGAACCAGCTCAAGTATGAGCTTCCTATCGTTTTCGGTCACGACGAGCAACCGACCGGCTCGCCGTTTCCAACCTTCATGGAAGACTACCGCACACGAGGAACTCCGTGGTTTACGGTTATCGACGCTGGCGGTAGCATTGTTTTCTCGGACTTCCATCTCGACGCGGAGCGACTAGTGAAGCAACTTGAGCAAGGTTAATCGTTGGAAGGTGGGCAATCATCCTGATTGCCACCCATCCCCTGATGCCCACTACAGGCGTTGCGCGCTGTAACTCTGTTGATCAGCGTGCGAAAACCCGGATCCGGATAGGAGGAGCGTCAACGATTGAATCAATCCGTTGGGAGAGGGCGGCTCCGCTCCGTCAGCTCGGCAATAGATAACCCATTCTCGCCGAGCAACTCTCTGATCCGATCGACGATATGAGCCCCTAGCGCCGCTGTCTTGGTCCCCCCCACAGATTCCCAAGATGCGAGTTCACACGCCGATACCTCGTGGTCAGCGCCGAAGTGCTTCTGTCGGTATGTCACCGCCGCCCTTCAATGATAAAGGCGCGGTAACGGGAACCGGCAAAGCGATGAGCAGCGATGGTTTGGTAGGCGGGACTGTCATACCAGTCGCGAGCGGCCTGCATCGTCGGGAAACGCAAGATTACGGCCCCTTCGATGGGCGGCCCCTCCAAATGCTGGATCGCGCCATAAGCGGCGAGAAAGGTAACGTCGTGACCATCGAACGATGGTCCGACGCCTGCAGAATAGGTTGCGAGTGCATGTGGGTCGCTGGTTTCTTCCCGCGTAAAGACGACGAACGCTTCCATCATTAGGCCTCTCAAAGGTTGGATCTGTTGGCCATTACCACCGGTGATGGCCTCACAGTCGTCAGGCTGGCAACTGGAACCCGATTTTCATGAGTGCCTCGACGCACGCATCCTGATCCTGCTGATAGTTGCCTCCGGAGATGCCTATGCCGCCGATCAACTTCCCATCCTCCAGAATCGGATAACCGCCGCCGACAGCGACCATCCGAGGGCGATAGGCTAGCGGCGCCACTTTTGGATCGTTGGTCACATAGTCGTTCCAGACATGGGTCGGGAACCCAAACGAGGCGGAACTCCAGGCCTTGTCGATGGCAACATCGACGGTAAGGAACGGCGCATCGTCGGTGCGCTCGAACGCGCGCAGGTTACCGGTGGCGTCGACGACGGCGACGGCAGCCGGGATGCCGATGGCACGGGCCGCAGCGAGCGCCGCGTCGATGAGGGCGACTGCGGTTTCGCGGTTGATCGAGGCGGTGGCAATAGATTTGGTCATGGGATTCTCATCGCTGGGGCATAACCCGTTCGGCTTTTTGAGGTTGGACAAGATGTTTGGCGATCGCGGTCGTTAGAAGCCTTCGAGGACGATCTTGCCTTTAGCCGCGCCACTTTCGATCAGTGCATGCACCGTCTTCAGATTGGCGGCATTGATCGGCGACAGTCGCCGGGTCAGCGTCGTGCGGATTTTGCCGTCGTCAACCAGCGCTGCCATCGCATCCAGAATCTCGCCCTGCTCATTCATGTCGGGCGTGCCGTAGATCGACCGCGTGAACATCAGCTCGTGGTGGATCGACACCGCCTTGCGCTTGAAAACCATGATATCGAATGCCTTGGGATCGTCGATCAGTCCGAACCGTCCTTGTGGGGCGATCAGTTCGGCGATGTCGGCGACATGTTGCTCGGTATGTGTGGTCGAAAAGACGAAAGCGGGAGCACCGATGCCGAGTTCGGCGATCTGTGGCGCGAGCGGACGAGAATGGTCGATGACGTGGTGAGCTCCAAGCCCTCTTACCCACTCTTGGGTTTCCGGTCGAGAGGCTGTGGCGATGACGGTGAGGTCCGTGCGCTGTCGCGCGATCTGGACGGCGATCGACCCAACCCCGCCCGCGCCACCGATGATGAGGATCGCCTCCGCCGCACCGGGTACGGGCTTCGCCACGTCCAGGCGGTCGAACATCGCCTCCCAGGCCGTCAACGTCGTCAGCGGCAGCGCCGCCGCTTCCGCCCAGGAGAGCGACGCAGGTTTGTGACCGACAATCCGGGCGTCGACGAGATGGAACTCCGCATTGGTACCGGGCCGTGTGATCGATCCGGCATAATAGACCTCGTCGCCTAACTCGAACTGCGTGACGTCGGGGCCGACCTCGCGCACAATCCCGGCGGCATCCCATCCCAGCACCTTCCAATCGCCATCTGCCGGCGGCGTGCTGTTGCGGACCTTGTAGTCGACCGGGTTGACCGAGACGGCCTTCACCTCAACCAGGATATCGTATCCTGCAGCGACAGGCCGAGGCAGATTGATGTCGACCAGCGCGGCATCCGCGGCGATGGGTCCCGGAACCTTGTAACCAATGGCTTTCATAAATGTCTCCAGCTTGCTTGATCGGATGACGCGAATGCTCGTTAGTCAACTTCTTCTACATTGAGGTCCCGACTCTTGAACTGGGTCGCGGTAGCAGATTTCATCGAACACGTCGATCAACAGGCCCTTATGCTCGGTCGCCGGATCGGTGATCGCGTAGAGGGTGGAGGCGTTATCGCCATCATCACCGCTTCCGAGGCGAAACGCCGCGTCGACGCAGATGCCGCACGGACCGATGGTTGATCCTGGCTCGAGATCGACGAGATTGCTGTCCTTGACGCGCTATTCGCGGTCTTAGCCCTTGGCGATGAAGGACTGAACTGCTTGTAGAGCGTCGGTCAGCTGCTATGTCATGGACGCACCTTCATCTTGAGTTGGATTGGACAAGCTTCCGTATAAGGCCCGCTGTAACCGTCAGATGACGGCGAAGAAAACGATGGGCAGTATTCACAGCCACTTAGCCTTCTTGAAGCGCACAAATAGGAAAACGCACGATATCGCTATCACTCCGAGCACGACAAAGTATCCGTAGGCCGTGTCCAGCTCCGGCATGTGCTTAAAGTTCATGCCGTATATTCCAGCGATCGCCGTCGGGACTGCCAGTATTGCCGCCCAAGCCGCCAGCTGGCGGGTGATCACCCCCGTCCTTTGCGCTTCAAGAAGGCTGCTGGCCTCAAAGACCGTGGACAGGACAAGCAGGAGGCCGTCGACCATGGACTGCACGCGGTGGACATGGTCCGCGACGTCGTGGAAATATGGTGTCATTTCGGCGCTGATGCAGGGAAAGTGGCCGCGAACGAGCTTTCGCACCAGCTCGGCCATAGCCCCGAGCGTGCGCTGGAACCGCGTGAGTTCGGACCTTAGTTCGAAGATTCGCGCCACCTCTTCTGGCCCGAGGAAATCGTGCAGCGACCGTCGCTCCATCGCCAGGACGTCGTCCTCGATCATTTCGAAGATGGGCAGATACTGGTCGACCACGCGATGCAAGATCGCGTGCAGCACATAGTCGACACCCTTGCCGAACTGCGTCGGCGATGCCTCGAGTTGCTCCCGAAGTTTGCCCAGCGCTCCGGCATTGCCGTGCCGCACGGTGATAAGGTGATTGTGACCGGTGAAGATCGCCATCTTGCCGTAGCTGATCCGGTCGCCGACCAGCTCGGCGGTCTGCGCGACGACGTACAACTCATCGTTGTAGACCTCGAGCTTGGGCGGGCACAGCGGGTGCATCGCGTTGTCGATCGCCAACGGATGAAGATTATATGTCCTTTGGATCGCGAGTAGTTCCTCGGGGGTGGGTTCGCTAAGCGCGATCCAGCAGAAGCCCGAGCGACTCTCGCCCAACTTGACGTGCTCATCGAGCGCGATTTCGCGAACTCGCTTGCCTTCGTTGTAATAATAGGCGGCGATGATGCTCATGCTGGCCTCGCGGGAATGTGGAGGCCACGCTGGACGGCCGGTCGAGCCAGCCCGCGTCCAAGCCATGCGCGGACGTTCGAAAAGCTGCTGAGGCCAAGGATGTCACCCGCAGCGTAGAATTCCACCAGCGCATTCACCCAGCCGAGCGTCGCGATGTCCGCGATCGAATAGTCGTCGACGATCCAGTCGCGGCCTTCCAGCCGGCGATCCAGAATCCCCAGCAGACGCGTGGATTCGTCGATAAAGCGCTGTTGCGGCCGCTTGTCCTCATAGTCCTTGCCGCCAAATCGCAGGAAGAAGCCGAGCTGACCGAACATCGGCCCGATGGCCGACATCTGAAAGAACACCCACGCTAGGGTCTCGTAACGCTGGCCTGGTTCGGTGGAGATGAACTGACCCGTCTTGTCGGCCAGATAGAGGAGGATCGCACCGGATTCCCATAAGGCGATGGGTCTACCGTCAGGGCCAGCCGGATCGATGATCGCCGGTATGCGTCCGTTCGGGTTCAGCGACACGAACGCCGGATCCTTCGACTCGTTGTTCGAGATGTCGATCAGGTGGGGCTCGTACGCCAGGCCAGTCTCCTCAAGCATGATCGAGACCTTGACGCCATTGGGCGTAGGGGCTGCGTAGAGTTGCAGGCGATCGGGATGAGATGCCGGCCAGCGCTGCGTGATCGGAAAGGACGAGAGGTCTGGCATAAATCTGCGATCCTGGTGTTGCGATGGCGACTGACTGGAACGAGCCGTCACTCTGAAGTAGGGTTCGATGACCGCGTCGCTGAACGACGCGGTCACGAAGATTGCGGACCGGATCGGCGCAGTGGCAACGGCAGTGAAGCCTATTCCGCCGCGGTCCCGGCCGCTGGCTGTACGTCGTCAACCTTTTGGCGCTTCGGAAGCACCCAGCCGGGACGGACGAAGTGGCAGGTGTAGCCGCCCGGGCGCTTCTCCAGATAATCCTGGTGATCGGGCTCGGCCTCCCAGAACTCGCCGACCGGCTGGACCTCGGTCACCACTTTGCCATCCCACAGCCCCGAGGCATCCACATCGGCGATCGTATCCTCGGCGACGCGCTTCTGCTCCTCGTCGACATAATAGATGCCCGACCGGTAGGAGAGCCCACGATCATTGCCCTGGCGGTTCAGCGTCGTCGGATCGTGGATCTGGAAGAAGAATTCCAGGATGTTCCGGTAGCTCGTCACTGTCGGGTCGAAGACAATCTCGATCCCCTCGGCATGCGTGCCGTGATTACGATACGTGGCGTTCGGAATATCGCCGCCCGTGTAACCCACACGGGTCGAGATGATGCCGGGCCGCTTGCGGATTAGGTCCTGCATGCCCCAGAAACATCCTCCTGCGAGAACAGCGCGCTGATGCATGTTAAGCCTCCTCTACTTGATCGAGATATTCACCGTATCCCTCGGACTCCATCTCGTCGCGCGGGATGAAGCGAAGGGACGCTGAGTTGATGCAGTACCGCAGACCGCCGCGGTCGGAAGGACCATCGGGGAACACATGGCCGAGATGACTGTCTGCGTGTACTGACCTGACCTCCGTCCGGACCATGCCGTGTGCGCTGTCCCGCACCTCGTTCACGTTTGCCGAAACGATCGGCTTGGTGAAGCTGGGCCAGCCAGTACCCGAATCGAACTTGTCCGTCGAAGCGAACAGTGGCTCTCCCGACACTATGTCGACGTAGATGCCAGGCTCCTTGTTGTCGTTGTACTCGCCCGTGAAGGGCCTTTCGGTGCCCGCCTCCTGGGTAATTCGGTGTTGCTCGGGAGTCAGGTGGTCGATTGCTGTCTGTGACTTTTCAAACTTCATTACAGTCTCCAATACTTATCTAGAGGGCCAGGCACGCTACCGCTAATTTTTTATGTCTCCTGATTTGCTCCTACAATGGTAGTGGGATGGCAAACGAGGTTTTACTAAGTGTTGGAAAATTAGAGATTTAAATTTCGCGTCTATTAATTCTAGCGCAACTGAGTGGTTAAGCAAGTACGTAATCAGTAAATATTAAAAAAATAACACAAAAGCACGATTATATAATACAGTGTTGTTGGCGCTGATGGAAAATTGACCCACCCTGCCGATTGAAATTTGACCCAGGGCGGATTGCTGATTTTGTTACCAGCAACTGTGGATAAGTCTACCAGCGCAGCTGCTGTTGCCCCCACTCCTTCGCTAGCCCAGTTCAGTTGTTTAAGACCTGCCACACGCAGCCATGTAGCAGGCCGTCGTCGCCATGAAATCAGAACGGCTCATCGTCCTCCGGTTCCTGGCCGCCCTTACGCTTTCGCTCCCGTGATTTGATCTTGGCCTGGGCCGCCAAGCTACTGTGTTGCAGGCGATAGGACTCGTTACCGGTTTCGACGATGTGGCAGTGGTGGGTCAGCCGATCCAGCAGGGCGGTGGTCATCTTGGCGTCGCCGAACACGCTCGACCATTCGGCGAAGCTCAGGTTGGTGGTGATCACCACGCTGGTGTGTTCGTACAGCTTGGATAGCAGGTGAAACAGCAACGCACCGCCGGCCTGGCTGAAGGGCAGATAACCCAGTTCGTCGAGGATGACCAGATCCATGCGCAGCAGAGCTTGGGCGATCCGCCCGGCTTTGCCGTCGTGCTTTTCGCGCTCCAGCAGATTGACCAGATCGACCGTGGAGTAGAAGCGCACGCGCTTGCCGTGCCGGGTGATGCCGGACACGGCCAGCGCAGTGGCCAGGTGGGTTTTACCGGTGCCAGGCCCACCGATCAGCACCACGTTCTGCGCGGTGTCGGTAAAGGCCAGACTGGCCAGTTCGCTGATCAAACGAGCGTCTGCGCTGGAGGCGCTGAAGTCGAAGCCGGCCAGGTCGCGGTGCATCGGCAGCTTGGCCATGTTCATCTGGTGGCTCACCGAGCGCATGGCGCGATCTGTGTGCTCTTGTTCCAGCAGGTGTTCGAGCAGCCACTTGGACGAGGCTGTGTTCGACTCACCCTGCGCAGTCAACTCCGCCCAGGCCGTGGCCATGCCGTGCAGGCGCAGCTCCTTGAGTTCCGCCATCAAATCACGCATGACCGATCTCCTCGGTCTGGCCACGCAGGCGGTCGTAGCGCGCCGTGTTAGCGACGGGGGCTTCCTTGAGCGACAAGTGGGTTTCGACGCTGGGTGGTGGTTCGGTCGCGGCCAGGCGCGCCACGACATTGAGGATGTGTTCGGCGCTCAGGCTGCCGCTTTCCAGTACCAGCTCAACAGCCACCAGCACCGCATCGAGCCCGGCGACCGGTACGGCAGCCAGAACTTGCGCCATGATCCGGTCACCGCCGGCATGACGCCCCAGACCGTGCTTAAGCTGACGCAGCGGCGCCGGCAGATCAGCAAAGGGCGCGCCGTTGCGCAGCGCACCGGGCTTGCGTTCGATCAGCGGGAGGTAGTGCTGCCAGTCATAGCTGACCTGGTCGCGATCCAGCAAGCGGACATGGCTGGCGATCAGCGCGTCGTCAGCCACCACCTCGATTCGCGTCGGATACAAACGGCTGCTGACCCACTTACCCGCATACTCACACGGCACCGAGTAGCGGTTGCGCCCGACGCTGACCAGGCAGGTGCTGGAGACCCGCGCAGGCCGCTCGACGTAACCGTCGAATGGCGCTGGCACAGGCATCAGTTCAGCGCGCTCCAACTCCAGCACTTCGGCCACACTCAGCCCGCTGTATTGAGGGTGCGTCAGCTCGTTCCAAAGCGCGCGGCAGCGCTGGCCCAGCCAGGCATTGAGTTCCTCGAAGGAGTGAAACTGGCAGTCCTGGGCGTCTAGCCAGATACGCCTGCGGCTGTCTTGCACGTTCTTTTCAACGATGCCCTTTTCCCAACCAGCGGCGACGTTGCAGAAGTCCGGATCGAACAGGTAATGCGCGCACATCACCGCAAAGCGCGCATTCACCGCCCGGCCTTTGCCCTTATTGACCTTGTCGACGGCGGTCTTCATGTTGTCGTAGATGCCCCGGCGCGGCACGCCGCCCAAGGAGCCGAACGAGCGTGTATGGGCGTCAAATAACATCTCATGGCCCTGGCTCGGATACGCCACAAGCCAGAACGCACGGCTGGCACACAGCTTCAGATGTGCCACCTGCATACGCCGGTAAATGCCGCCGACCAGCAAGCCTTCCTCGCTCCAGTCAAACTGAAACGCCTCGCCAAGAGCAAAGGTCAGCGGCACAAAGGCCTGCGACGCCTTGCCCTGTCCCCCTCGCCAGGCACGGATAAACGCGGTGAGCTGGCTGTAGCCACCGTCATAACCTTCGGCTTTGATTTGCGCCAACAGCGCCTTGGCACTGCGCCGCTGTTGCTTGGGCCGCAGCGAATCGGCTTTTAGCGCCTGCTCCAGCGTGGCGTGAAAAGGGCTGAATTTGTTGAAGATCGCGCGGCGTTGGTAGACCGGCGGCTTGGCCTCAGGTGCTCTGACCCACTTGCGAATCGTGTTGCGCGCCAACCCGGTGCGCTTGGCTATCTCATGCAGCGACAGCTTGTCGCGGAAATACATCCGGCGAATTTTGCCCATCATTTCCATACTGATCACCCTGTGTTCTCCTGCTCAAAAATTGAGCAGAAGCAGTTGAACACCTGGGTCAGTTTTCAGTCGGCAGAACAGCCTCTACTGGGTCAGTTTTCGGTCAGCGGCAACATTCCTGGTCGACAGTAAGGGCATCATTCGCTACAAGCACGTCGGCGTTATAGATGAGACGGTGTGGCGTGAACAGCTTGCAGATCTTTATCAAGGTCTGGTGCAGGAGGGCACGCAATGAGCCGGTTTCTATGTGGAACTCTCTTAGTGTTGTGTTCCGCTAGTGCCGCCCAAGCTGCCATCGATGCTTACGCGTTCAAGGATGAGGTCGAACGCGCCCGGTACACCGAGTTGACCCGGGAACTGCGTTGTCCGAAATGTCAGAACCAGGATATCGCAGACTCCAATGCCCCCATCGCCGCCGATCTGCGAAAAGAGATCTTTCGCATGCTCGATGAAGGTCAGAGTAATCAGCAGATCATCGACTTCATGGTCGATCGCTATGGCGAATTCGTGCGCTACAAACCTGAGCTGAACAGCCACACCTGGTTGCTCTGGTTTGGGCCTGGCGGTTTGTTGTTGGGCGGTGTGTGGGTGATTTACTTGATCGTTGCACGTCATCGTGGTCGGCATGGCGATGATGTTGAGGTGTTTTCTGACCAAGAGCGTCAACGGCTCCTCCTCCTATTGGGTAAAGAATCTAATGATTGATTTCTGGCTATGGGTCGGCCTGCTGTTGCTGGTTGCCCTCAGTTTCGTGCTAATCCCTGTGTTGTTTGTACGTCGTGCCCAAAGCGAAGAAGATCGCACCGCTTTTTACGTGGCGCTGTATCAGGAACGCCTGGCGGAGCTACAGCTTCAGCAAGGGGACGGAGTGATGTCTCCTGCGCAAAAAAACAGTGCCCGCTCTGAGGCGGACCGCGAATTGCTGGCGGACACCGAAGGAGCTGGCCTCGAACGTTTTTCGACTACAGGCAAGCCGCTACCAGTATTCGTGGCTTTCTTGATACCGGCGCTGGGGCTCGCGCTGTACCTGCATTTTGGCGCCAGCGACAAAGTCGAGCTGGTTCGTGAGTTCGCCCAGCCTCCCGGTTCACTCGCGCAAATGAACGACCGTCTGGAACGCGCGGTTAACGCCCAACCGGAGTCAGCTGAGAACGCTTATAACCTGGCCCAAAACTACATGGCTCAAGGGAGGCCCGACGATGCCGCTAGAATGTTCGAACGAACGGTGTCACTGGCCGGTCGCCGACCGGAGTTATTAGGCGAGTGGGCTAAAGCATTGTATTTCTCTAACAACAAAATGTGGTCTCCGCCAATCAAGGCGCTGACAGATGAAGCTTTAAATGGAAATCCGGGTGAGCTCCAGAGCTTGAGTCTCATAGGTCTGGCTGCGTTTGAAGAGCATCGTTACCAAGATGCTTTAAAATATTGGCATCACGCATTAGCAGAGATGGGTTCCGACCATCCGTCACACGCTGCTTTAGTACAGGCCATTGGAAAGGCAAGAAACGGTCTTTCAGCGGATGAAAAAAACAACAATTTGACGATTAACCATGTTGCTGGCTTGCCACCAACACCGCTCAAGGTACGGGTGGACATTTCCCCGGAAATTTTCGAAAAGGTCGCTTTGGATGACAGTGTGTTCGTTTTCGTACAGACGCTATCGGGCTCCAAGGTACCTCTCGCTACCATACGACTTAAGGTCTCAAGTCTGCCGGCCGAGGTGGAGTTTTCAGGCGCTGATGCAATAGTTACCAGCAACACCTTATCGCAGACAGCCGCGATTCAAGTGACTGCTAGGGTCTCTAGGGGAGGGAAGAGTAGGTCGGGGGAATGGTTGGGCCGAAGCTCGACGACATTAAATTCGAAGAGCGCTAGGCTGAAGCTTACGATCAACCTTCCGGATATCTGATCGACTGCACCGCAAAGTGCTGTTGCCAGGTACTGTAAAATAGAAGAGTGAGCACTTGATTTGCTGGTGCTTTCAAACTACGGTGTTGTTTTTTTAACAGCCGAACTGGAAAGGGAGGCTGAGCTGCTCAGTGATCACTTTATCCGTTGGCTGATTTACGCCGGCATGTTCGCTACAGGCACTGAACGACAACGCAGATGGTATGGTCTGTGCGTTCTGACTCGTCAAGGATCGGCCAATGGATCGTTTGTCTAATTTGCTCTCGCGGTTCGGCGTGCGGGCCAATCTGTTCTATGACGGCGACCTATGCGGCTCTGCATCTTACGATGGCGCCGAGCGGCGAGGTTATATCCATCTGCTTCAGGCCGGCAGCGTGACGTTGCTTGGTCCCGATCGCAAGGATTTGCAGCTCACTCGCCCTAGCTTGATTTTTATGCCACGCCCCGCCAAGCATCAATTGTTTGCGGGTGAGTCCGATGGCGCAAAGTTGTTGTGTGCTTCCATGGAGTTTGAGGGCGGAATTGATAATCCTTTGTCGGCTTCATTACCGGACTGTTTGGTGCTCGCACTCGATGATCTGCCCATGCTGGCAGACACGTTGGAGTGGATGTTTGCCGAGGCGGCAAATGTGCATTGTGGAAGGGAAGCCGCGCTTGAGCGCTTATTTGAGCTCCTAATCATTCTGTTGCTCCGTTACCTGCTCGATCATCACCAGTTGCGCACCGGAATGATGGCTGGACTGGCCGACATGCGGCTTGCCCGATCGCTTTTACAGATGCACAACTCCCCGGAACATGCCTGGTCAATAGCAGAGCTGGCCAGTGAGTCAAATATGTCACGCGCTGCGTATGCCGTGCATTTCAAGAGTGTCATCGGACAGACGCCTGCTGATTATTTGTTGAGTTGGCGAGTTAGCCTGGCTCAGAAGCTGATGCGAGAAGGGCGCTCGATTACGCTGATTGCAGCTCAAGTCGGCTACGAAAGTCCTTCGGCGCTGTCTCGCGCATTTAGACGCAAGACGGGGTTGAGCCCTCGTGACTGGTTGAAAGATCTGGCGGGGGAAAATGATGGCAAAAAGGCCTAAGGCATTACTGCCTTAAGCCATTGAAAAAATTATGCATTAATTTTACGTTTTTCCAGTTCAACCAGCGAATGGCCTGCCACAAATATCGAAACAGCAAGCAACCCTAAGTCTTTAAGCAGAAACTGACCTGGCGCAACGGAAATCGCCGGAAACCCTAAACTAGGCTCAATGACGCCCGGAGTGGAAAACATAAAGCTAAGGGTTGTGAAGAACAGGCCTGCAGACAGAGCGCCTCCTACCACGGATAGTTTGGGCGACAGCATGCGGCCTGCGATCAGAGTGCCGATCGAAATCTCTAGTATGCCGAGCAGGCTGGAGAACATGTCGACCGAAAAAATGCTATACACCCATCCCAAAAGCGGGCTGTTGCTCACCAGTGGAACCAGGCCCTCGGCCTCGTAGTGGGTAAATTTCATGCCGCCGAACCAGAAGTAAATAATAGCGAGAGCCAAGTACGCGCCATAGATACCTAGCCCCATAGTTTTGGTTCCAAGCGTTAAGTGGGCCTGTACGCTGGACTTCGAGTTTTCAATGCCTATGGTTTTCATGTCTGAGCTTCCAGTAGTGAGTGAGAGTGTGTTGGCTGCCGAACGCCGTATGCGTTGGCGATGAGATGATTATGGCTGGCATCTCTAATCAAGAGGCATCAGAAAGTATTGATTTCAGTGCAGATCGTCTTGGGCGGTGCAATTCGCGATGAAGGGATCGCCGTGGAGAGCGATGAGTGCACTATTTCGATAAAGGAGTCGTTTTACATAGGTCGATGAAGCGCGTTGCGGCATCGCCTACTGTCATTTCTCAAATCTGACTATGGGGCTTGGGGCGAAGGGCGGCACTGACTAGGCTTAGAACAGCTACCAACTAGCCGCGCGGCCGCGATGCACAAAGAATGGTAACTGAGCCGTGAGTGCGGTGGGCGCCCGCATTTATTTCCAAACCCTACAGATACATCGATCTTCGACTTCAACCGGGCAGATAGCTGTTGCAGCAAGCCTATCAATCGACTTTGACGTGTTAAAGAGGATAGGTTTTCCAGGGTTGGGGAACAGCATGCCCTGCAGAACGACACACGTCACTTTTGTTAATGTTAATGGCCAATTAATCTGACCCACCTGAGCCATGTTTATTGAACTATGCCAGCGGCTCATGGCAGGCTCCTCCAGTTCCACTCGCTGCGTGCTACGGCATCATGGGCGTGCAGGCTTTCAGCGTGCACCACCTTGAGCGCAAAGCCTGAGAGGAAAGAGTGTTGCGACAGGGTGTGGTGCAGGCGACGGGCGGCATCCTCGCAGAACATCAGGTTTTGGCCATTGGCCAGCGCAAAAGCCTGCTCATCGATACGCTTGACGGCAGTTTGCAGAGCCGTGCCCAGGGCGTGTTCCACTTTGTCGACCAGGGCCAGCAGTGGCAGGTCGTTCTCGCCGTCTGCCAGCCGAACCGTGACATGGGCCTGGCTGCGCTGACTGTGGGGCGTGGCCAGAATGCCCTGTTCGCTGCCCAGCCAGGCGTGGACGGCCTCGCGGCTGACGGGCATATCGGTGAAGTCTTCGGCAAACGCCTGCTGAATCAGCTGACGGGCCAGCGCTGCAGAGCAAGGGCAGGTGGAGGAGTAGCCAACGCTGAGGCTCAGCTCTGCGTCGAACCCGTCAGGCCCCAGGCGGCAGCGGAGGGTGAAAGGGTAGGTTTTCCATCCGGCGAGCGGGCTGATCAGCGCAGGGCGATTGAGCAGGGCATCGCCTGCCAGCTCCAGAAATGCCTGCTGGGAAAGGTCCTCATGGCTGGCCAGAAACGTGTTCAGGATCTGGCGAACAGTGCCCAGGGTGAGTTGCTGATGTTCAAGGGCCGCCAGGGCCAGGTAGAGCCGCGACATGTGGATACCGCGGGCCTGGCGGTCGTCCAGGCTGACGCCTGCCGACGCGCGGCCTGCCAGAGTGTGGCCCGCTACCTTCAGCGGCAGTGCGATGCCTTCCATGCCCACCCAGCTTAGCGTGCCATGCAGGCGGCTGGAGGTGCGGGCGATGTCTTGCAGCGTGTGATTCATGAGCAGCTCGGCGGTCAATTGATAGAATGTTATAACATAACAAGTACTCGATGCGATGATAGCTCGCTGCCCTCGTGTGTGCAAATGGTCAATAACCAGTGACAGGCGCTGAATCGACGTTTCTTTTTGAAACGAATCTGGCATCATTGATAATTATTCTTATGTTGATGTTGGCAACATATTCTATCGAGAGGGCTGGGCATGGCGTTAAGCACAAAGGGATGGGGCGTGGCGGCAGCAGGCGTGGTGGTGGTTGGCGCTGGTGGGTATGTCGCAGCTCAGGCGATGGTGGGCAATCAGGTGGAGCAGGCGCTGGTCGATAGCTTCGCCGAGCTGGATCAGTCGGTCTCCTACGAGGTGCATGATGTGCAGATCGACAAGGGCCTCTTCGATACCCGAGCCACGGCCACGGTCGCCATGCGCGGGTTCGAAGACGCTACGGCGGACGTCAATCTGTTCGTCAAGCACGGGGCGCTGAGCGCCGATATTACCGGCGAACTCGTGCCCAATCAGGCACTGGTGCAGGGCATCATCGATATCGACCTCAAGGCAACACGTTCCGCCATCGCAGGGCAACTGAGCGCCACCGAGCTGGATGGCGTGGCGCTGGATGTGCTGGTCGACCAACTGGTGGTGGGGCTCGATCGCGGTGCCGACGGGCATTGGCACCTGGATACCCGGGCTCAGGAGATCACCTACCATGGCGACAATGAAACCGTGCGCATGGCGACGCCACGGCTGATCCTGAACACTCGTCATCACGAAGGCGAACCCGTGCTGTTGCAGAGTCTCGACATACCGCGCACGGAAATATTCGTGGAAGGCGTGCGGGTTTACCTGGAGGGCATGGAGTCGGAGAGCGAGTCACGAGGGGAGACCATTGTCCACCAGAGCGGCCATTTCCGGATTGCCGAGATGGGCGTGGATGATACGTCCTTTGGTAGCCTGGCCTTCGAGGTGAGTGCCGACAACTGGGACCTGGAGGCGCTGCAAGCCTTTCAAGAAGCCTATGCCCCCCTCATGGCCATGCACCTGGATGCCGAAGAGCGCGGCGTGCCGGTGGATGCCGAGCAAGAGCGTGTGCTGATGGCCGAGGCTCTGGAAAGCAGCTACGCCATGCTGGTTGCCAGCCCCACCATGGCCATCGACCCCCTGCAGGCCCACATCGTACTGCCCGACCTGGGCATCGACTTCAAGCCTCGGCTCACTACGCACATGGCCTTCGACGGTCAGGACCTCGCCAAAGGAGCGCTCTACGGTGCCTTCTGGCCGGTTGGGCAGCCGTTACCCCAGGGCCTGATGAGCGAAGAGCAGATGATGAGCCCCTTCGAAGCCCAGGAGTATCTCAGCCGTCGCCTGAGCCTGGCGCTGGCCGTAACCACACCTCCCGATCTGGTATTGGGCTTTATTCCGATGCCGTTTGCCGCCATGCTGGACAGCGAGGCGGAAGAGCAGGAAGTGCTTTGGCAAGAAGGAAGCCTGATGATCAATGGTCAGCCGATCATGTAATGGGGCACACCCGCTCTCCATGAATCTGGGTCTACGGAAGGAAATATCATGATGCTCACTATGGTTATTGTGCTGGTGGTGGTGGCTCTGATCGCCGTCTATATGGTGTCGGTGTACAACCGACTGGTGTCGCTGCGCAACCGCTTTCAAAACAGCTTTGCGCAAATCGAGGTGCAGCTGAAGCGGCGTCACGACTTGATTCCCAACCTGGTGGAAACCGCCAAGGGCTACCTCAATCATGAGCGGGAAACGCTGCAGGCGGTGATCGAAGCGCGTAACACCGCCGCCGCCGGCCTGAAAGCCGCCGCGGCCAACCCTGGCAGCGCCCAGGCCATGGCGCAATTGGGTGGTGCAGAGGGCGCGCTGACTCAGGCCATGGGGCGGCTGAACGTGGTCATGGAAGCCTACCCGGACCTGAAAGCTTCGCAGAACATGCAGCAGCTGTCGGAAGAGCTGACCAGCACCGAAAACAAGGTAGCGTTTGCCCGTCAGGCGTTCAACGACGCAGTGATGCACTACAACACCTATCGCCAGAGCTTCCCGCCGATTGCCGTGGCGGGCATGCTGGGGCATGGGCAGGATGCCACGCTGCTGACCTTCGAAGACAGCGCCCAACTGCAAACGGCGCCGAGCGTCTCGTTCTAGACGTGATGCCCAGGCCCGGGTGACCACAGGGAGGCCAATGCCATGGATTTCTTTACCGCACAAGACCACGCCAGGCGCAATACGGGGCGTTGGGTGGTGCTGTTGCTCCTCGCCATCGTCTCGTTGATCGGCGTGACCACGCTAGTGGTGGCCATTGCGCTGTACATGATGGGCGCCAGCGGCAGTCAGGCTCAGTCGGTCGAGCAGGGGGTGTTGACCATGCTCTCCTGGGAGCTGCTGGTGGCGGTGGCTGTCGGCGTGCTGGCGCTGGTGGGGTTCGGGGGGCTGTACAAGCAGCGCCAGCTGCGTCGAGGCGGCCGTGTGGTGGCGGAAGCGCTGGGCGGCCGTCTGATCAACCTCGACACGCGCGATCACGACGAGCGGCGGATCCTGAACGTGGTCGAAGAGATGGCCATTGCCTCCGGAACGGCGGTGCCTGCGGTATACGTGCTGGAAGAGGAGGGAATCAATGCCTTTGCGGCCGGTTATCAGCCTGCCGATGCGGTGGTAGGTATTACCCGAGGCGCCATTCGGCAGCTCACCCGCGATGAGCTGCAGGGGGTGGTCGCCCATGAGTTCAGCCATATTCTGCACGGCGACATGCGTCTGAACATCCGGCTGGTGAGCCTGCTGCATGGCGTGCTGCTGATTGGTCTGGCAGGTGGCATGATGTTGCGCAGCTTGCGCTTTCGAAGAGTCAGCAACAACAAGCGCGACAACTCGGCGGCGGTCGTGCTGGGACTTGGGCTGGCGCTCACCTTGATCGGCTACGCGGGCACCTTCTTTGGCGGGCTGATCAAATCGGCGGTGAGCCGTCAGCGGGAGTATCTGGCCGACGCGGCAGCCGTGCAGTACACCCGCAACCCACAGGGGATAGGCGGTGCGCTGGTGAAAGTGGGTGCCCATGCCAAGGGCTCGCACCTCTCGGCACCTCAGGCGGCCGAATTCAGCCACCTGTTTTTCAGTCAAGGAGTGTCGTCGGGGCTAAGCCAGCTCATGGCGACGCATCCGCCGCTCAAGTCGCGCATTCAGCGCGTTCTACCCGACTGGCACGGTCGTTTCGAAGCCTTGCGGCCAGCGCCTTCGCAGCAAGAGCCCGACACCCCTGGTGCCGAGGCAGACCAACGCTCCCATGGCCGCCAGATGGGAGGTGTGCCCACGTCTCCCGAGGCGCTGTTCAGTATGGCGGCCATGCAGGTGGCGCTGGGGGCCATGGGGCAGCCCGATCCGCGCCATTTGCAAAAGGCCCGCGACGTGATCGATGCCTTGCCCGCCACCCTGGTAGAGGCCGCCCATGAACCCTACAGTGCCAGGGCGCTGATCTACGCCATGCTGCTGAGCGACGATGATGCCGAACGCACACAGCAGTTGGCGGCGCTGGAGGCCGTGGCGCTGCCGGATGTGTTCGCAGCATTGCATACCCTCAAGGAGCAGGTGGCCCGGCTCGACGTACAGCTGCGCCTGCCGCTGATCGAACTTGCCCTGCCTGCGCTCACCTCGCTTTCTACACAGCAGGCCCAGCACTTCAGGCTCTGCCTGGAGCGTTTGATCCATAGCGATGGCAAGGTCAGCCTGTTCGAGTGGACGCTCTACCAGCTGCTGCTGAGCCATCTGAGCGAGCGTCACGGCGGTGCCGAAACCCTGACGTTGGAACAGACCCAGGCCGAATGTCAGCGGCTGTTGGGCGTGTTGGCTGAGGCGGGAGTGGCGCTAGGGCAGGCGGGTGACGAGGCCGTGGCTGCCGCGCTGCGGGCTGCCCAGGCCTCGCTGCCCTTCACGTTGTCTTCCCTGCAAGACGCCGATGACATGCAGGCGCTCAGCCTGGCCGTAGAGCGCTTGCGCCGCTTGAAACCGCTCCATAAAGCCCGCTTGCTGAACGCCATGACCCGCTGTGTAGAGCACAGTGGCGTAATTCGCGCCGCCGAGGCAGAGCTGTTCCGCGCGGTGGCCGATATGCTCGGCTGCCCAGTGCCGCCGCTGTTGGAAGAGCCCGACAGCGATACTCACTCCATGGGGTGAACGCCCATGCCTTCATCGCTCCTACTGTTACTGGCCGATGCCGTGTTGCTGTTGCATGTGCTGTTCGTAGCCTTCGTGGTGCTGGGGCTACTGGCTATCTACCTGGGCGGTATTTTGGGCTGGCACTGGGTGCGCCACCGCCGGTTTCGGCTTGTTCATCTAGGCGCCATTGGTTATGTGGTCGTGCAAGCGTGGCTGGGTGCCGTCTGCCCGCTCACCACCCTTGAAATGGCGCTGCGTGCCGAAGCCGGTTCAGCCACTTACGCTGGTTCCTTCATTCAACACTGGCTCCAGCGGCTGCTGTACTACACGGCACCGGAGTGGGTGTTCGTGGTGGTATATACCCTGTTCGGTAGCCTGGTGCTGGCCAGCTGGTGGGTGGTGCGGCCCGTTGCCCGCCAGCGGGGCTGAGGTTTGCAGGTGGCTGCCGTAGCCCGTAATGCATTGCAGTCGTGCTGGCAGGGAGCGGAAGGTGCGTTAGGCTGAGGGGTATAGCCGCCGTTTCGCCAACGTGCCTGCCGGGGCAGGCGTCTGCTGGAGAAAGGGCGATCATGCAGAGTGCCAAGCGTAAAGAGGTGCAGGATGACCAAACGACCAAATGGACAGGGTGACGCTTCGATAGCGACCGTTTCGTGCAAGACCGAGCAGCTGCTGCTGGCAGCGTTGGAGCGGGGTGGCAGCTGCCTGGAAACAGGGCGTTACTTGATCAGCTATCGAGACGGCCAGGTGGAAGAGGGCATCAAGGCACTGCAGCCCTTAACTTCCGTATTGCCGACGCGCGCGATTTCAGCGAGCAAGCGGTCAGCCTGGACGAAACCGGTGACGCCGAGGCGCTGGTATTTCCAGAGCTGGGCGTAGCCTTGGTGGGGGGCGATGCCTTGCAGCACCATGGTATGGACGTACTGGATAAGCTCGCGGTGAATAGCCCCATCGAGATCATCGAGCCCGAATATTTTGCCTTTTCGGAAAACTCGGAGTACTTGCGCGGTTTTCTGCGTGCCGCGACCACCATTGCCCGTGACATGGGGGTGGAGCTGGAGATGGAAAACGCCGTCGAAAAGCCAGAACAAGAGGGCCGCACCACCACCTGGGGGTTGGCCCGTTGCCGAGTACCCGCCAGCCAATGGAGTGGGGCAGGTATCAAGGTCGCCGTGCTGGATACCGGGATGGACCTGGGCCACCCGGAGTTTGCGGGCCGTGAATTTGTCGCGCGCAGCTTCGTCGGCGAGCCGGTGCAGGACCTCAATGGGCATGGTACACACTGTATTGGAACCGCCTGCGGCCCGAAGTCTCCCCGCGGTGATACCCCCCGTTACGGGGTTGCCTTCGATGCCCAGGTGCTGGTGGGGAAAGTGTTGACCAACTCGGGCAGCAGTACGGGCGCAGGCGTGTTGGCAGGTTTGAACTGGGCGATTGCCAATCGCTGTGAAGTGATCTCCATGTCACTGGGCAGCCAGAGCCCGGTACAGGCCGCCTACACCCATGCCGGTGCGGCAGCGCTACGCAACGACTGCCTGGTGATAGCGGCGGCAGGCAATTCAACCCTGCCAACCGGCGCCCCGGCGAACTCGCCCACGGTGATGTCGGTGGCTTCCCTGGATCCCAACCTGTCGGTGTCCAGCTTCTCCAATCATGGCAAGATCGAGCTGGCCGCTCCAGGGCGCGACGTGTTGTCTGCCTGGCCTCGGCCGACCTGTCACAAGGCCATCAGCGGTACCAGCATGGCGACTCCGCACGTGGCGGGCAGTGCGGCCCTTTGGGCCCAGTCGGATGCTTCATTGCGAGGCCGAAAACTGTGGGATCAGTTAATAGCCTCTGCTCGCCCTTTGCCGCTATCGCAAGAGCAGGTAGGCGCGGGGCTGGTACAAGCCCCTTAGGCTGCGTGGTGCGCTGGCGGTCTTCTCCGGCCGTCCAGCGCATGCCCATCAACACGTGTGGCATTGATTTTCGGGAGATACCTTCAATGGCAACGGTAACGCTCTGGCTGATCACGATCTCCAGCGATCAGCCCATCCATGACATCGCCACGCGTCTCAGCGCCGAAGGGTTCACCGTCCGCGAGGTGCTGGAGGAGATCGGCTGCATTACCGGCGCCGCCGATGACGCTACCGTCCAGCGGCTCAAACGCGTGCAAGGCGTGGTAGACATCGCCCCGGATACGCCGATGGATGTGGGGCCACCAGGTACGGATGAGACGTGGTGATCATGGCTTTTTGCGGGCTCATCAATCGAATGTGGCCGATTTAGTCAGTTCGCCTTGAGCGCACTCGCTTCCCCGCCGTGCTACTGCGGCTTCCCGTACTTTTCTTGCTGCCCGTCTTGCTGCCGGTACTCTTGCGCCGTGCGTAGCTCTTTTTGCTGGTTCCGCTGCGTTTGGCGGGGCCTGCGGCTTCGCCCTGAGCGGTTTGCAGGCTGTGGCGCAGTTTGCTGGCATCGCTTTGGCGCAGCAGGGTGTGCAAGTCTTCCAGCAGGGCGTGTTGGAAGGCGTTGGGGTCGTCCTGGCGTTCGGAGATCGCGCGCAGGCGCTGCTCCCAGAGAGCGGTGCGTTCGGGAGTGCTGACGGCGCTGGGCAGCGCGGCGATGAGGGCGACGCCAAGCTGTGTGGCGCGCAGGGCTTTTTGCTGGCGTACCAGGTAGCCGCGCTGCACCAGGGTTTCGATGATGCCGGCTCGGGTGGCTTCGGTGCCCAGGCCGTCGGTGTCGCGCAGGGTGCGGCGCACTTCCGGGTCGTCCACGTAGCGGCCAATGTTCATCATCGCCTTGATCAGGCTGGCGTCGGTGAAGGGTTCTGGCGGTCGGGTCTCTTTCTCTTCCACGCCTGCACCGAGAGCCTGGCAGGCTTCGCCCTGGGTCAGTGGCGGCAGCGGCGGGGCCTCTTCTCGGGTGGTGAACAGCGGCTTCCAGCCGGGGTCGAGAATGCTCTGGCCCCGCGTGCGGAAGGCTTCATCCAACAGGGTGAACTCGGCTTTGACTTCGAAAGTGCGCAGCGGGCGATAGAACTGTGCCATGACGTTGCGCACGATCAGTCGAAACACATGCCCTTCGGTGGCGGAAAGCTGGCTGAAATCGGCGGGTTTGCCGGTGGGGGCCAGGGCGTGGTGCGCGCCTACCTGTTTGTCGTTCCAGGCTTTTGAACGCAGGGTAAAGTCAGCCCCGTGGAGCCACCCGCGCAGGGTGTCGTCGTGCTGGCAGGCGCTGGCCAGGGTTTGTCGGGCCAGTGGCAAATGCTCCTCGGGCAGGTAGCGGCAGTCGGAGCGGGGGTAGGTAATCAGCTTGTGCTGCTCATACAACCGCTGGCAAATATCCAGCACCATCTGTGCAGAGAGGCCATGACGACGGGCGGCATCTACCTGCAGTGCAGAGAGCGAGTAGGGCAGCGGCGGGGCCTGGCGCTTCTCCTGCTGGTCTAATGTGGTGAGCGTGCCGCGGGCGCCGGGCAGTTGAACGGCCAGGGCATCGGCGGGGGTGCGGTCAATCAAGCGCCCTTGTTCATCCAGCGGCTGGTGCTCTTTGGGTGCCCACCAGGCGCGCAGCTGGCCCTGGGCCACCTGAAGGTCCACCCACAGCGGGTAAAAGGGGTGGGGCACAAAATCACGAATGGCGTTGTCGCGCCGCACGATGAGCCCGAGTACCGGGGTTTGCACACGGCCCACGGAAAGCACGCCGTCGTGGCCTGCCTGGCGGCCGGTAAGGGTCCAGGCACGGGTCAGGTTGATGCCGTACAGCCAGTCGGCGCGAGCGCGTGCCTGGGCCGCTTCGAACAGCGGCTGGAACTCGCTGTTCGGCCGCAGGCTGGCCAGGGCGCGGCTGACGGCGGGTCGGTTGAGGTCACTGACCAGCAGTCGCTGTACCGGGCCACGGTATTTCAGGTGCTCGATCACTTCCTGTACCAGCAGTTGGCCTTCGCGATCCGGGTCGCCCGCGTGCACCACGCTGGTGGCTTGCTTGATCAGTTTACGAATCACCGCCAGCTGGCCACGTGCCTTGGGGCGCGGAGCCAGCTGCCACTGCTGGGGCACGATGGGCAGCCTGTCCAACCGCCACTGTTTGTCGACAGGGTCGTAGGCCTCCGGTGGGGCTTGCTCCAGCAGGTGGCCCAGGCACCAGGTCACGATGGTATCGCCGCATACAATCGCTCCGTCCTGGCGTTGGCTGCCGGGCAGGGCATCGGCAATGGCCCGCGCCAGGCTGGGTTTCTCGGCGATAATCAAGCGCATGGGGTGTGATCCTGGAGGCAGTGAAGAACGAAAGGGCATGGTAGCAGAAGTGGCCAACGGGTTAGAGTCCTATACATGAAAATGTATACAGGTGTCATGGACATGCGGCGATGATTTTTTGCGTATAGTTTTTGTATAAAATTAGCTGATTGAGTAAGCTGGCTCAAAAGCATCCGAAAAGGCGATCTCCATGCGCGAACGCGGCAGAACACGACGTTTACTGGGGCTGGGTGCCCGCACCGGCGGTGCCCTGCTGAAGACTCGGCTGGGCGGCCAGGCAGATTGGCAGGCACTGGGCGAAGCGCTGTTCGAGGGGCTTTCCGAGTTGAAAGGCCCGGCCATGAAGCTGGCGCAGATCATGTCGCAGTGGGACGATTTGCTGCCGCCAGAGCTGGCCAACGAGCTGGCGCGCCTGCAGCGTCAGGCAGAGCCGATGCCGTGGCCCAAAATTCGCGAGGCGTTGGTGTTGCAGTACGGCGATATCGACAAGCACTTTCAAAGCATCGAAGAGCGCCCGTTCGCCAGCGCCTCCATGGGCCAGGTGCACAAGGCCGTGACCCATGACGGTGAAACCGTGGTGCTCAAGGTGCAGTACCCCGGGCTTGCCGAGGTGCTGGAAAGCGACTTGAAGCAGGTCAAGCGGATCATGGCCCTGGGCCGCTGGTTCAAGGTGCCCCAGGCACGGCTGGATGCGCTGTTCGAGGAGTTGGCGGCAGGCCTGCGTGACGAGCTGGATTATCACGCCGAGGCCCAGGCGCTGGCGCGCTATCGCGAGCGCTACCTGAGCAACCCGGCGCTGGTGATTCCCGAGCCGCTGTTCGAGCTTTCCGGGCAGCATGTGCTGGCCATGCGCTACGTGGGCGGAACGCCGCTGCGTGAGCTGGAGAGCGCCGACGATGCCACCCGCCAGCAGGTGGCCGTGGCGCTGGCCGACTGGATCACCGAAGAGCTGTTCACCTACCGCGAGCTGCATGCCGACCCCCACGCAGGCAACTTTGCCTGTGACGAGCAGGGCAGGCTGGTGATTTATGATCTGGGCGCCGTGATTCCGGTGCCGAAAGCGCGCCTGAAAGCCATGATGCAGCTTCTAGATGCCACCCTGGCACAGGACCCCATGGCCATGGACGATGCGCTAATGAAGATGGGCGGACGCCAGGGTCAGGGCGCTCCGCTGGCGCTCTACAAGGAGTCGGCAGAGTGCATCACGCCGCTGTTTGCGCCCGGTCAGCAGGACTTCAGCGATGTGCGTGTACACCGCCGACTGCGTGAGCTGACGCCCAAGGTATGGGCAGCCATGGACCGGCTGCAGCCGCCAGCGGATACGCTGCTGCTTTCCCGAGCCCTGAACGGCCATTACTGGAATCTGGTAAGGCTGAAGGCGCGCCTCGACATGCATGAGCGCACGCAGCCGCTGTTGGCCTGGGCGCGCACGCCCTGAGGGGGCGTTCTCCCTGAGCGATTGTCGCTGCGGCAGCGTGGTCAGCCATGCTAGACTACGGCGCTTTGAAAACGCGTATTGAAGACAGTGGAGACGGCAATGCTGGCGGTATGGGTCGATCAACTGCTGGGATTTGCCTCTGGGGCACTCTCGGCCATCAGGCAGCAGGAGCACTACCCGGATTTCATGACCTGGGTGCGTGCCGAAGGCGCTGCATCCTTCAACGATAACGTGGCCACTGCGCAGGCACTGGCGCCCATTTTATGGTCGCAGACGCCGCTGGAGCGGCTGAATTTCGCCAGCGAGCCACTGGCCACGCCTGGGCGCAACGAACCCTGCTGGTGTGATTCGGGCCGTAAATACAAGCAGTGCTGCTACCGGGTCAGCTTCCCTACCGACATTCCCGAGCAGATGATGTGGATGCTCTCGCTGCGCGAGTGGAAAGGCGCCACCCTCAAGGCTGCCCTGGAGAGCCAGCAGGCACCGCCCCAGGCGCTGCTGGAAGCCGGGCTGATCGCGGCAGAAAGTGGCCAGACCGGCCGCGCCATGCAGATACTGGAGTCGCTGTTCGATGGCAGCGACTGGTCGCGGCTGCCCGAAC
The DNA here is from genome assembly GCF_014651795.1 of Vreelandella hamiltonii. Taxonomy (NCBI): domain Bacteria; kingdom Pseudomonadati; phylum Pseudomonadota; class Gammaproteobacteria; order Oceanospirillales; family Halomonadaceae; genus Vreelandella; species Vreelandella hamiltonii. Next base: position 97,341 of record NZ_BMXO01000009.1, read on the forward strand.
AGGCCGAGCCTGCCTTCGAAATTCTGCTCGATATCTACCAGGAGCGCGGGTTCACCCGCAAACGCGCCGACCTGCTGGACGAAGTGATGGAGCGGGGGCCGCTGTTCTTGCGCGGCGTGGCCCTCGAGCGGCTATGCCTGATGCACCTGGATAACGACGATCTCGACAGCGCTCGCGGGGCCTTTGTCAAAGCCCAGCAGGCGCTGCCCGACTCGCCGACGCTGGCCTATATCGAAGCCATGCTGCTGCTCCACGAAGGCCATGAGCAGGAGGCCAAGGAACGAGCCGATTTCTGGTATCGTCGCCTGGCACGCCAGGGCGGGCTGGATGACGAGCAGCTCGATTTTCTCGCCGCCCTGGCCGATAACCCTGGGGCCACCCTGGCCGACCAGCTATTGAGCGCCGAAGAGGACATGGCCACGCCGCTGGTGGCCCTGCAGGCGCTGCTGGCTGCACTGCCCACTGCGCCGCTGTTGACCCTTACCCGTGACGATGAGCGGGGTCGTTTGCTGTACACCACCACCGCCCGTGAAGAGACGCTGTTTGCCGCCTGGCATGAGCAGTTCCAGGTGCTGGTGGACGAAGACGTGGCGCTGGGTTTTCGGGAAGACCCCTGGGTCAACGCCATCGACTGGATGTCCGAGCTGTGCGCCCACCCCGAGTGGCTGGATGCCCCTCAGGTCGTGCAGGATTTGACGCTGGCGCTGACCAGCCGCTTTGGTAGCCTGCCGTGGATGGCACCCAGCCTGCTGGAGCCTCTGGCGCTGCGCCTCTCGCGCTGGCTGGAGCAGGCTCGGGCCGCTGGTGAAGGCAGCCTGTGCTGGGACGATGCCGACAATGCCATGCTGCTGCGCACCGGCTTGGCGCTGGTAGTGGGCATGGAGCGGGGCGCGCGCCAGCACTCTCGTGAGCTGGCCGAAGAGCTGCTGGCCATCGACCAGGAAGATAGCCTTGGGCTGCGTGAACTGGTGCTGGACCAGTTGCTGCGCGATGACCGCAACGAGGAGGCCCTGGCGTTGACCAACGAGCCGCAAAAGGACGACGGCTCGCTGGTGCTGGGACTATTGATGGGCCGCACGCTGGCGCTTTATCGCCTGGGCCAACAGGAAGCCGCAGAAGCGGCGCTGGCCGATGTGATGGCCCACAGCCGCTATGCGCTGGAATTGATCTGCGCGGAAAACCCGCGCCCCTCCATGCCCCATCCGGATGGCCAGGTCGACCCAGGCTCCCGTGCGGAAGCCTGGCAGTACCGCACCCTGATGCGTGACCAGTGGCGCACCACGCCAGGCGCACTGGCCTGGCTGGAGCGCCACCGCTAGCGGGAAGCGATATTGGGCGTGGGCACCAGCTGCTTGTCGCGGCTGATCCAGATGGCCAGCAGGATGGCGGGCAGGCCCAGCAGGGTGGCGACCACGAAGAAAGTGGCGTAGCCCTGCGCCGTGACCACCAGGCCGCCAAAGCCGCTCAGGAATTTGCCCGGCAGCGTCATCAAGGACGAGAACAGCGCATACTGGGTGGCGGTATAGGCCCGTGAGGTGAGGCTGGAAAGAAACGCAATGAACACTGCGCTGGCCAGGCCATTGGCCAGATTGTCACCAATGATGGTGATGACCAGCATCGGCACCTGGTTACCGATCAACGCCAGCACGGCAAACAGCAGGTTGGTCAGCGTGGCCGCGGCGGCGCCGAGAATCAGCACCGGGCCAATCCCGTAGCGGGCCACCAGCAAGCCCCCCAGCAACCCACCGGTAATGCTCATGGCGATGCCGAAGATGTTGGTGACGCTGGCGATGGTGCCCAGCGAAAACCCGAGGTCGATGTACAGCGGGTTGGCCATGGAGCCCATGGCCAAATCACTGATGCGAAACACGCCGATAAATACCAGAATACCGAGTGCCTTCACCCCGTGGCGGCGAAAGAAATCGGTGAATGGGCAGACAATGGCCCCAATCGCCCAGGCGGTGATGCGCCGGAATACCTTGGGTTGACCGCGGCTGGCGCGGAGGAAGGCGCGCACCCTGGGCTCATGGATCAACTGCACGCTCAGCGACGCGCGCTGAGGCTCGGGGCGAATCAATACCGTCAGCACCCCGATACCCACCAGCGCCGCCATGCTCAGGTAGGCGGCGCTCCAGGAAAAGGCCGACGCCACGTAAAGCGCGCCAGCGCCCGCTGCAATCAGTCCCCCGCGATAGCCAATGATATAGGTCGAGGCCATGGCTGCCTGAAGGTCGTCGTTGGCCGATTCGATCCGGTAGGCATCGATGGCGATGTCCTGGGTGGCCGAGCCAAACGCCACCAGCAGCGCAAAGGCCGCGACCCAACCCAGATTACCCACGGGGTCGAGCCCGGCCAGCCCCACCAGCCCTGCGGCAATCATCCCCTGTGCCAGCAGCATCCAGCCTCTACGTTGCCCGAAGGTGCGGGTCAGCAGGGGCAGGGCCAGCCGGTCGACTACCGGTGCCCAGAAGAACTTGATGGAGTAGAGCATGCCGATCCAGGCGAAGAAGCCAATGGCGGCGACTTCCACGCCATCGCTGCGTAGCCACGCCGAGAGGGTCGAAAATACCAGCAGAAAGGGCAGGCCAGCGGAAAAACCAAGAAACAGCATGGTGATGACCGGCGCCTTGAGATAGATGGCAAGTGCCGCCAGCCAGCTACGCTGGGGGGTAGGGGTGGGCATGGGGTGTTTCGCTCCAAAAGAAAACCAGGGCGCAAGGCCCGCTAAAAACCGGTCGGTGGTAAACTGGGCCCGACATCCTATCAAGCCGACAGCTTACCGGAGAGGAGTTTTCCATGTCGATTACCGCCCATCAGGTCGTCACCTTGCATTATGTCCTCAGCGACGTGCTCAGCGATGGCAGTACCCGTGTGCTGGACGACTCCCGCGCGCGCGAACAGCCCCTGGAGTACCTGCATGGCCACGATAATATTCTGCCTGGCCTGGAGCGCGACCTGGAAGGACGCTCTGTTGGCGATGAGCTGCGGGTCACCTTGACCCCGGCAGACGCTTATGGCGTTCGCAATGAAGCGCTGGTGCAAGAGGTAAGCCGAGCATCGTTTGGCAGCGCGGAGCTTGCGCCGGGCAGCCGTTTTCAAACCGAAGGCGAGGCCGGTCCGCAGATCGTCACCGTACTGAGCATCGAAGACGATACCGTGACCGTGGATACCAATCACCCGCTGGCCGGGCACACGCTGCGCTACCACGTGACGCTGCTGGACGTGCGCGAGGCGACCCGAGCCGAGTTGGCCAAAGGCCATCCGCTGCCGCCGGGTACCGAACACAGCAAGGTCGAAGACCGCAAAGTGCTCTAAAACTGACCTATATCAAGTTCGCCACGCCCCAGAGTGGAGTGGTTTTCAAAGGTTGACCCAGGTCAGTGTTCCCCTGCTCGAAACCCGTACGATGGCTTCATACATCACGGCGGGAGGGGAACATCATGTACTGGGACGATGCAGTCATTTTCGGCTTGGTAACTGTCGCATTGGTGATCGCGTTTATGGTGGGCTGGATTGGCTTCGTGGTGCGTGATCATCTACGCAAGGATGAACGCAAGAAGCCTTGATCCAGCAGGCTGTAGCAGTCGTCAGGGGAGGGGGTTTACATGCAAGTGTAAACTTCCTTTTGCCGGCCCACTGGGCCGGCTTTTTTATGCCTGTGGTAAATCAGTTGACAGCCGTTGAAGTGTTTTGGCCTGATGCTCTGGTAAAGTGTGACCACTTGAACGCCTACCCTTACCAGGAACCGAACGGCCATGAACGCTGTGCTGCCACGTACTGCTGTAACGCCCCGCACTTCTTTGAAACCTCTCTGCAACATGGTGCTGGGACTGCTCCTTGCGCTATGTCTCCCGACCTTGGCCCAGGCGCAGGCGTTGAACCTGATCGATGGGGAAACCACCGAGAAAATCGCCATCAGTGATCTGCGTGAGCAGCCCAATACCACGTTTACCGTTTACGACCCTTATCAAGGGCGCGACGTGGAAATGCAGGGAATTCCGTTTCGTGAGTTCCTGGTGGAACACTTCGGGTCGGTACCCCCGCAACTGCACTTCACTGCTTGGGATGATTACGAAGTGACCCTGGGGGGCTGGGACAACCCGGTCTGGTATCTGGTCACCGTGGAAGATGGTGAGCCGCTGACGCTGCGCTCGCGGGGCCCGGTGCGTCTGGTGGAGCGTGAATACTCTGGCCGTGATACCGAAAACCTGCGTGAATTCAACGACTGGATCTGGATGATTCGCAGCATCGAGGCGCAGTGGTGAGTGCAGCGCCACCAGGAGAGCCAAAGCGTCGCCCCCGCTACATGACGTGGCTCTCCTTGAGCTTGATGAGCTTCATGGGCCTGATGGTATTGATCGTCTATGAGTCTCGTTGGGTCTACCCGGAAATCCAGGCCTACTTCAGCCAGACCGGCAGCCTGACCGGACAGCAGCTGGCGACTCGGGCGAGAGGCTACGTGCAGAGCGCCCAAGAGTCGCTGCTGGTGGCGACGTCGCCGCTGGAGATCAGCGAGGCCAACCATGCGCTGGATCTTGCCTATGGGCTTTTCGATGTCAGTGTATACCGTCAGAACTACTCCTGTACCCTGCCCAGCTTGGCACTGGTCGACGAGATGACCGAACGCCTGGAACAACAGCAGATCGAACCCATCGACGCGGCCCACGCGCTATTCATCGCCGTCGATTGCCTGACGCGTATCGAAATGCACCAGTTGGATCGGCGCGGTATGGCGATCAATGATTTTTCCGAAAGCACCCGTCGCCACAACCAGGTGTTGACCTACTCCAGTCTGCTGATCTTCGTGCTGGGTCTAGGGTTTTGGGCGATGCATGAGCGGCAGCTACGTCAGACGGAACACGCCACTGCCGAAAAGCTGGCTTGGATGGCCCGCGCCATGCGCGACCCGCTCACGGGGATCGGTAATCGCAGTGCACTGCATCAGGACGTGGTGAGTCGCGAGGGTGAGTCGCTGGGACTGATCTTGATCGACATCGATTTTTTCAAGCAGTACAACGATGCGCTGGGGCATCCTCAGGGCGACCGACTGTTGCGCCAACTGGCAAGCATGATCGAGCAGGCGCTGGGGCCGACGGCCCAGCTTTATCGATTGGGAGGCGATGAGTTTGCGGCGTTGCTACCGTGCCCTTCCAATAGCGTACTGGCACAGCAGTGCGAAGCGCTTCAGGCGGCGCTCGATGCGGCCGAGTACCCGCATCCCGCTCACCCGGATAAAAAGCGCGTGACGCTTAGCGTGGGCGCCACGCGTTTCATTGCCATGGCAACGGCCTTTGCCGGTGCCTACGAAGCGGCGGATAAAGCCCTGTACCAGGTCAAGACCGCCGGACGTGATGGCTGGCAGATTACTGCAGGCGCATGACGTCGGCATACATGGGCGCCAGGCGGCCCAGCATGTCGTTACGTGCGGCTAGCGGTATCCCTTCCTCTATCATGGCCTCGTTCAAGTACTCTACTACTCGGTTGAAGTGAGCATCGGTGATGCCCATGGTCTGGTGAGCACGATCCATGGGCGGGCCTTCGTACTGGCAAGGGCCATCGCTGATGTCACATAGCTGAGTGACCAAGGACGCCGCGAACAAATCGATGTTGCTATTGGCAAAATAGCCGACGATATCGGCGTCATCGGCGATACGATACAGCAGGTTTTCCACGACGTTTTCCAGGCTGGCCTGCCCGCCGACGCGTTCGTATAACGTGGTGGATGGCTGCTGATGGGCGCAACCAGTGAGCAGGAGCCCTGACAGGACTCCAATGATCAGCGTATTGCGGATGGCCAAGTGGCGGTTACTCATGTCGACTCCTGAAAATGAAGGGCTGGTTCATGGGCCGAAGCCGCGTTAAAACGCCGCCTGTAACGAGAGATAGCCACCGCGCTGAGAAGGCAGACCGGCGATGTCGCCCAGGTCCAGCCATGCCCCCGTCAAGGAAACGTGCTTGTTGAAGAAGTAGGCGCTATAGATGCTTTGCCAATCCTCTTCGTCGGCCACGCTCAGGTTGTCAGGTTTTTGTCGGTATTCGGTGCCGATGATCCAGTTGGGCGTGATGAACACGCCGACGCTCCCTTCTGCCATCCAGGATCGTCCGCCCTGGTCGCCGCCAAAACCGAGCAGTCCGCCCTGGTTGGCGGAGGTGTTGCGCAGGGTGCCATTGAGCAACACATTCCGGCCCAGCACGGCGTTGAACAGCAGCTTGCTGGCGCTCAGGTACGCTTCGGTCCCGCTCGTGTCATAAGCCCCCAGTGCGGTGGGCACAGTGCCATCGTCCAGGCGCTTGTGCATGACGCCAGCGCTCCAGATACCCCACGGGTGATACAGCACGTCGCCCCATAAACGCACCTTGGCGCCGTAGATGGCCTGTTCCAGTTCGCCGCCAAGGGTCGTCAGTTCGAAGCGTTGACGGGCAATCGAGACCTCCACACGGTCATGAATGTTGATGTTGGCGCCGGTCACGGTCAGGCGATAATCATCCAGCCACGCTCGTGTCACGGCGGCAGTGACGCCCACTTCATCGTCACTGGCCGTGCTGGCGAGCACCGCCCATGGGGAAAGCCCGCCGCCTGCTGCCCCTTCGATGGCGGTGACCGCTCCGGTGCCCATGATACGGCTGCCTGCCGTGGCCGAGTTGGCCAGCAGCAGCGCACTGAGGGCGGTGGCCGCCACCCACAGGGGCCGTTTGAGTAAGTGCGCTTTACGCATGGTGTTCCCTTTTTTTAGTGTGCTTGCGTCAGAGGAGCGGCAAAGTTGATCGGCTCGAAGGCCTCCAGCCAGGGGGCAACGTCCTGGGCCGGCATGGGTCTGGATATCCAGTAGCCTTGCAGGTAGTCACAGTGTAATTGCTTGAGCAGCGCTGCGCTGGCGAGGTTTTCGACGCCCTCCGCGACAATACGCACCCCCAGGTTGTGGCCCATCTCGATGGTCGAGCGCACGATGGTCTGATCCTCCTCCTGGGTATCGAGCTTGAGCACGAAGGACTTGTCGATCTTGAGTTCATTCACGGGCAAGCGTTTGAGCTGAGCCAGTGACGAGTAGCCCGTGCCGTAATCGTCCACCGCAATTTTCAAGCCCATGTCGCTGAGTGCCAGCAGCGTACGCGTGGCAGCTTCGACATCCTGCATGACCGCGCTTTCGGTGACCTCTACGGCCAGTTGGTCAGGTGTCAGTCCGTAGCTCTCCATCAGGTCCTGGATGTGCAAGGCGAGATCGCTATCGATGACATCGCTGGCCGACAGGTTGATAGCCACCGAGAGGTGATGCCCCGCGTGTTTCCAGCGCTGCAGTTGCTCGCAGACATGGATCAGCATCCAGTCCGACAGCAGGCCGATGTTGCCTGAGCGCTCGGCCAGTTCGATGAACTCATCCGGCGGCACGAAGCCCAGCGTAGGATGGCGCCAGCGCATCAGTGCCTCGAATTGGCAGACACGGCCAGTGGAGGTATCCACTTTGGGTTGATAGGCCATCCACAGCTCGTTTTTATCCACGGCTTCCTGCAGGTCTCGGATCAGCATGAGCTGGCGCAGATGCTGCTCGTCTTGTCCATCCTGGTAGCGCTTGTGGCTGTGGCGGTGTCGGCGTGCCTGATCCAGGGCGATGTCTGAACGGCGCAGCAGCAAGCGGGCGCTATTGCCGTGTTCTGGGTAGCTGACCTCACCGGCAGAGAGGGAAGGTACGATCATGGACTGATCCAGGCGAATCGGCTCGCTGATCAGCGTCATCATCTCTTCCCGCTGTGCCTCGATGAAGTGCGCCTGTCGAATCAGCAGCATCAGCTCGTCCCCATCCAGCCGATAGGCCTTGTGAATAGGTTCAGGCAACTGCTGTAAACGGTGCGCCAGGGCAACCAGCAAATGGTCCCCCAGCTCGTACCCGAAGGTATCGTTGATGTCACGAAAATCGTTGATCGAAAAACGCAGTAACGTGAAGGGACGCGCTCTGGCAACGAGCTGCTCGATGTCTTCGACGGCACTGAGCCGGTTGGGCAAGTTCGTCAAACGGTCATGACGAGACTGATGCAGCAGGGTGGCCTCCCGCTTGGCGATGGCTTCCTGCATCGAGTAGAGCGTGCTGGCCAGCTGTTGAGTTTCGGCCACCGAGCCCTCTTTGGGCAGCGCCATCCGTTCTCCACGGCCAATGCGCTGAGCGGCCTGGGCCAGCGCAATCAGCGGCTGGCTGATACTGCGAGCGCTCCACAGCGCGGCTGCCAATGTGAGCAGCAGCATCAATACGACGATACCGAACAATTGCCACTGCAGCCGACTATAGGCGCTCAGCAGCTCATCACGAGAGAGCTGAATCAATACGTGGGATTGATATTGCTCGGTGGATAGCAGCGCCGATGAGTAGGCCAGGTAACGGTGGTCGCCTGCCAAGTTCAGCGCTTGCTCGGCTCCCCCGGGCCTTGAGCTGGCCAGGTAGCTAAGCTCGCCTGCGGCATCGTAGGTGACGACGCTCACGTCCAGGCCGGTCAGCGTGTTGATCTCCTGAGTAACGTCTTCATCGATCAGAAAGCCCATGCCTACCCAGCCGATAAGGTTGGGCGCACGCACGGGCAGCAGTGCAAACTCATAGGGCTGGCCCTGATCGATCACGACGCCCACGCCGCTGCCGCTTTGCTGGGCGCGATCGAACAGTTCAGGAAACGGCATGGCGCTGTCCTGATCGTGATGGCTGCTGGCCAGGACCTCGCCGTTCAAATTGCTCAGCAGCACCATGTCCGCCTGGGCACGGTCGCCATGATTTCCCAACACGGAATAGAGGGTGGCCGTATCCTGGGTTGCCACGGCACTCTTGAAGCCAAAGTCGTCGGTCAGAATCGCAACGTTGTCCCGCAATTGGTCACCGCGAATCTCCAGGAACTGCTCGAAGACGCGTGCGCCGACCTCCAAACGCTGATTGCCTTTTGCCAGGGCATCGTTTTGGGTAGCGCGCAAGAAAGCCACGCCCGTAGCGAGCTGGGAGACGATCACTACGGTCAGCAGAACCAGGGTCAAGCGCGTGCGAAAGCGCATTTCAACCTCGTTTCATCGCTGCTTGGCAGCGTTCAGTGAGTGTGAGTCGCATTACGAAAACGCTGCTGTAGCGGTGACAGCTCGGGAGGCTCCGGGGTCAGGGCGTTAAGCTCCAGACTGACCATCAGGTCGTCGGCGTCGCTGATGCTGCCTTCCCACCATACATTCTGGCTGTCATCCATGCGACGGTGCCAGACTCGAATACGATGGTCACCTGCTGGGAGGTCGCTCAGATCGAGCTTGCCCGCACTATCGGTCATGCCTACATAGGGTGCTTCGCTGACCACAATAAACGCCTGCATCTGGTCATGGATATTGCAGCCGAGTACCACGACCCCTGGCTGGTCGAAGTGAACGGGTGGCGGTGTTTCGCTCAGAAACAGCTCCAGGTCGAAGACCTTGGCGGGTGAAAACGAGAATACGTGATGTCGAGTCGTGTCCTCATTGGGGAAAGCGACATGGCTGCCTACCGGGATCGTGGTGACGGTAGGGTTGAAGGCGGCATTGCGCTGCACGATATTTTTTTCGGTGGCTGCCGGTAACGTTGCCCCATCGATATAGATCTCGACCACGGCATCTTCCAACGGCGCGCCTTGAGTGTCGGTGACGCTGACACTGGCTGCGAAGACTGAAAAGCTGCACAGCGACGCGGCAATGCCAAGTGGCCAGGCAAAAGTGCGGGTTCTCGCAAATTGACGCAATGCAGGCATGGGGGGCTACCTAAGTGGGGTCAGGGAAATGGCCTTATGATGTATTTATTATGTTGAAAAGTCATGTTTTTGCTCTAACGATAAAACCCTGAAAGGTAAAAAAGAGTAAACAATGGGGAAGTCGGTATGGGTATCTGGTGTCGGTGGGTCGCCTTGGCTAGAGTAATTTGAGAAACAGTGTTCGTTAACTTGAAGATCATCTTGACGAGGAGAACCACCATGTCCCATGAAACCGAAGAGGTGTTGCAGAAGCGCCGCTCGCGCCGCCAGGTACTGGCCAGCCTTGGGCTGGGTGCCGCAGCGCTTTATGTCGCCCCTACGTTCCTGTCGATGGGACAGGCGGAAGCGCGTGGTCGCCGCTCACGTCACAGCCGCTCGCGGCTCAGCTATTCTCGCCCCAGCTATTCACGCCCTCGGCACAGGCATCATGCTCATCGTGATGAGCGTTACTACCGTCCCTATGATCGTCGCCGGGCTGGCTATTCACGCCCGCATCGATCCCGCTGGGAGCGTGATGGCGTCATTGAAATCCGCCTTAGTCGCGTGCTGCCCAGGTGGTAACCGATCATGGCCATCCCTAATGAGCACGACTACCATCTGACCAGTATCGGCCCCTGCCTGCGCCTGGTAGAGGCGGAGGAGCTCTTGCCCGTGTTGCAGCAGGCGATGCCAGGCTGGCCCATCGAACGCTGCTCGGCGTTGCCGGAAGCCCCCGAAATCTGCGTTTGGCAGCATCCCGACGGCTACTGGCAGGAAGCTCCCGCGCTGCCCCAAGGTGCCTTGTTGGACACTGATGTCGGCACTGCCTGTAGCGTCGTCGCCGATTTGGCCGGGGCGTTCCTGCATCGCCACCCTGAGCTGGTGGGCTTGCATTGTGGCTCGGTGGAGCTCAACGGCCAGTTGGTGATTTTTCCCGATGCCCACCGTGCTGGAAAAAGCACCTTGACCTCGGCATTTGCTGCCGCAGGCTGCCGTGTGTTCGGGGATGATGTGCTGGCGCTCAATCCTGAAGGTGAAGGCATCGCGCTTGGCGTGGCGCCGCGTTTGCGGTTACCGGTCCCGGAGGCCTTGTCGGTAGATTTTCAGCACTTCGTGGCCTGCCATCTTGGTCCTTTCGACGACCGTTACGGTTATCTGAACTTGTCGAGTTCCCAACTGGCAGCCCATGGCGACCGCTCCCCGCTGGGGGCCGTGCTGCTGATCGACCGAGACCCCACGTTGACGGCCCCCCAACTGACACGCTTGCAGCCCGGCGATGGCCTATGGCAGTTGTTGCAACAGAACTTTGCCGAGCACGAGTCGGATCAGGCGCTGATGGATCGCTTCCTGCCGCTACTGCAGCGGCTACCGTGCTTTCTGCTGCGATACTCGGATGCTTATGAGGCAGCCCTGTGGCTGGCACAGCGCTGGGAGGGTCAGCCGTTCTCTGCAGATCGGCAGCAGGGGCAATCGGTGGCAAGTGCTGAACGGGCGGAGGTGCCTGCGCTGCCCTTGGACGACGCCCGCTACTGGCACACCAGCCCGGCGGCCTTCGAGTGGTCGCTGGGCGATGAGCTGTTCGTGATTGGCCAGAACGGGGGTGATATTCATCGAATGAACGCGACCAGCCGCGCAGTATGGGCTCTATTGCAGCATGAGCCGATGAACCTGCAGGAATTGAGTGAGACGCTCGTGGCGTTCTTCGAAGGGGCGTCGCTGCTGCAGGTAACGCGTGACGTGGCACAGTTGCTGGCCAATCTGGCCAAGGCGGGCTTGCTGCACAGTGTTGAAGCAGAGGTTGACAGGGTGACTGAGTGACCGGCTAACGCCAATGGTCGCGCCAGGCCTTCAATACCCGCTCGGGGTACCAGGTTTGCCCGAGACTGCCGTTGTAGCGAGCCAGAGCGCGGGTGAAGTCACCCCGCTCAACGGCAAGATAATGAGCCAGAATGGTGCTGCCGTAGCGCAGATTTCGGTTGGGTTCGGTCAGGTCGTCCATGGGCAGGCCCAGCTCGGCGACCCAGAAGGGCATGATCTGCATCAGCCCAACGGCCCCCGCCGAAGAAACGGCATCTGTCTTGAAGGCGCTCTCTACCTGAATCAGCGCCAGCACGAGGTCGGGGGGCAGGCCGGCCAGATGGGCCTCCTGATACACCCGTGTCAGCAAGGCCATCCGCATGTCTGGGTCATTCATGAAACGCGACAGTGGCGCATCCTGACGGGTGCGCCACTGTTGGAGGTGCCACTGGTGATAGGGCGTTTGCAGCGCGGCCGCATCGAGGGTCGAACGCAGCGGGGGCTCCGTTGCGTTTACCGTGAGGGCGCTGCTGAGTCCCATCACTGCGAGCCCCAGGATCAGGGCTCGCACCAGGCCGTGCAGCATGAGGGGGCGATCAGCCCTGTGCCAGGCCCGCTTTGTCACGCAGGAACTCGACGATCGTGTCGGCGGGCACCATGGTGGCGTCGCTGTCGCGGCGGCCCTTGTACTCCAGCTCGCCGTTGTCCAGGCCACGGTCGCCGATCACCAGGCGGTGCGGCACGCCCATCAGTTCCAGGTCGGCGAACTTGACGCCGGGACGAGTGTCGCGGTCATCCAGCAGCACGTCCAGACCTGCCGCCGTGAGTGCCTGGTAGAGGCGCTCAGACTCTTCACGCACCCGCTGAGATTTGTGGGCGTTCATGGGCACCAGCGCTACCTGGAAAGGCGCGATGGCGTTGGGCCAGATGATGCCTGCATCGTCGTGGTTCTGCTCGATGGCAGCGGCAACCACACGGGTCACGCCAATGCCGTAGCAGCCCATGAACGGGTGGCTGGTCTTGCCGCTGTCGCCCAGTACGCTGGCATTCATGGCCTGGGAGTACTTCTGGCCCAGCTGGAACACATGACCCACTTCGATACCGCGTTTGATCAGCAGGGTGCCCTGACCATCCGGCGAGGGATCGCCCTCTACCACGCTGCGCAGGTCGGCAACCTGGGGCAGGGGGGCGTCACGCTCCCAGTTGATGCCGAAGTAGTGCTTGCCATCGACGTTGGCGCCCGCGCCGAAGTCGCTCATCAGCGCCACGCTGCGGTCGATGATGATCGGCATGTCAAGGCCCACGGGGCCCAGTGAGCCCGGGCCGGCTCCTACCGCTGCACGAATCTCTTCTTCGCTGGCCATGGTCAGGGGCGCCTTGACCTGCGGCAGGTTCTCCGCCTTGACCTCGTTCAGCGCGTGATCGCCACGCACCAGCAGAGCAATCAGGCCACCTTCTGCGGCGTGGACCATCAGCGTCTTGAGGGTCTTTTCGATAGGCAGGTTGAACTGTTCGACCAGGGCGGCAATGGTCTTGGCATCGGGAGTGTCGACCAGACGCATCTCTTCGCTGGGCGCGCTGCGCTCTACCTGGCTGCCCAACGGGGCGGGCAGGGCTTCGGCTTTTTCGATGTTGGCGGCGTAGTCGGAGGCGTTGGAGAAGACGATGTCGTCTTCGCCGGAGTCGGCCAGCACATGGAACTCATGGGAGCCGGTGCCACCGATGGAGCCGTTATCGGCAATGACCGGGCGGAAGTCGAGGCCCAGACGTGTGAAGATGCGCGTGTAGGCATCGTACATGGCCTGGTAGGTCTCTTTCAGCGACGCTTCATCGAGATGGAAGGAGTAGGCATCCTTCATGATGAACTCACGCGAGCGCATGACGCCGAAACGGGGGCGAATTTCGTCGCGGAACTTGGTCTGAATCTGGTAGAAGTTCACCGGCAGCTGCTTGTAGCTGGAAATTTCCCGGCGCACCAGGTCAGTGATGACCTCTTCATGGGTGGGGCCCACGCAGTAGTCGCGGTCGTGACGGTCCGTCAGGCGCAGCAGCTCGGGACCGTACTGCTCCCAGCGGCCCGACTCCTGCCACAGGTCGGCGGGCTGTACGGCGGGCATCAGCACTTCCTGGGCCCCGGCGCGGTTCATCTCTTCACGCACGATGGCTTCGACCTTGCGCAGCGTGCGCAGGCCCAGCGGCAGCCAGGTATACAGGCCCGAGGTCAGACGGCGAATCATACCGGCGCGCAGCATTAACTGGTGGCTGATGACTTCAGCGTCGGCCGGGGTTTCTTTCAAGGTGGCGATCAATAGTTGGCTGGCGCGCATGGGCGTGAGCATTCCTTGGGTTGTCGATGGTGCTGAGTATGAGAAGCGCGTTGCGCTTAATCCAGCGTTGAAAGCGGCATTGTACGGCCAAGCGGGGAAGGCGGCAAAATCCTGTGTCGACGTCAGGGCGTGTGCTTAGCACGAAATATGCTAAACTCGACCCGTTTTGTAACGCGATAACCTGCGCCTATAACAAGCGTGTCACTTCATACGATGGCTATCGTTACATTGAAAATTCCGAGGGAACCTCCATGCAGCAAGCAGTGCGCCGTTGGTTGACGGGGGCGGTCGTTGGTGTCTCCATTGTGGCATTGAGTGGGTGCGGTACGCTTTTCTATCCGGAACGCAAAGGTCAGATGAGTGGTGATGTCGACCCCGTGGTCGCCATCGCCAATAGCGTTGGCCTGCTGTTCTTCATCGTGCCGGGCGTGATCGCCTACGCCGTGGACTTCTCCAACGGCACTATCTACCTGCCCAGCGAGAACAGTGCGTCCGTGGATATTCATCATCTCGACGATGCCATGGACGTGGCCTCGCTAGAGAAGTTGCTGTCCGACAAGGCCGGTCAGCCGGTAACGCTGGAGAACGAGCTGCTGGTCATCGAAGAGATGAGCAGCCTGGATGAAGCGCTGGCCATGGTGCGCATGTCCGGCGTGTTCGATGAAGAGCGCCTGGCCAACATGGAACCAGCGGTGATGTAACCACCGTACACCGCTGGCCGATAGACGCCTTGCCATCCACGATGGCGGGGCGTTTTTTTAGCGATCCTTCTGGTGCGCGCGGGCGCTGAATGTGCCGATCTTGAGTACCACAAGCCCCGCCACCAGGCCCCAGAAAGCCCCGCCCAGCCCCAGCAGCGTCACGCCGGAACCGGTGAGCAGGAAGGTCACGATGGCGGCATCGCGCTGTTCGCTCTTCTCGAACGCGCCCGCCAGGCCCGTGCCCAGCGTGCTCAGCAGGGCAATGCCCGCCAGTGCCATGACCAGAACGCTGGGCAAGGCGCTGAACACCCCGGTCACGGTGGCTCCGAAGATGCCCATGGCGATATAGAAGACTCCGGCAGCCACTCCGGCGGTGTAGCGCCGCTTGGGGTTGGGATGGGCGTCTGGGCCCAGGCATACCGCTGCACTGATGGCCGCCATGTTGAGCGCATAGCCGCCAAACGGCGCCAACAGCAGGGTGGCGCCACCGGTCCAGGTGATCAGCGGTGAGCTGTTGGGGCGATAGCCTGCCGCCCGCAAGACGGCGACGGCGGGCAGGTTCTGGGTCGCCATGGTGATGACGAACAGCGGAATGCCGATGCTGATCAGCGTCATCGGGTTGAATACCGGGGCGGTAAAGACCGGCAGCGTAGGCGCCAGCGGGATCGGCTGGGTCGAGATCTGGCCTTGCCACAGGGCCAGCCCCACGCCCACCAGCAGGACTCCCGGCACCGCCAGTGAAGGCCAGCAGCGCCGCCCCGTAACCCAGGCGGCCAGCATGGCCAGCGGCAGCAGCCACTGGCTTTCCATGACGTTGAACAGCTCCAGCCCGAAACGCAGCAGAATGCCCGCCAGCAGGGCCGAGGCGATGGCGCCGGGAATATGGCGCATCAAACGCTCGAACAGCCCGGTGACACCGCACAGTGTGATCAACAGCGCCGAAAACAGAAACGCGCCGATGGCCTCTTCGATAGGAATTCCCGGCAGGCTGGTGGCCAGGAAGGCGGCCCCTGGCGTCGACCAGGCGGTCAGCAGCGGCATGCGGTAACGCAGCGAAAGCCCCAGCGAGGTGATGCCCATGCCGATGCCCAGCGCCCATAGCCAGGAGCTGATCTGGGCCGTGGAGGCGCCCGCAGCGGCGGCGGCCTGAAAAATGATCGCGGCGGAGCTGGTATAGCCGATGATGACGGCGACGAAACCGGCAATCAGCGTAGACAGGCTCATGTCCCGCCACAGATGAGGCGAGGCAGATGATGAAGAGGGCAGCGTCGTTGGCGTGTCCATGGGTGGCTCCCACGTGGTTATGTTGATCGTGCGCTATAGCGCACGGATGGCCACGCTAACATTGTGCGTTATGACGCACAACCATTTTCTGGCATGATAGCCATTCGACCAACCCCGCTATCTGAACCCGACCGTCAGGAGAGTCGCATGGCTTTAACGCCGCATACCATTGCCGAGCATATTTCAGGAACGGTGAAGCAGCTGCGCAAGGAGCGGGGCTGGAGCCTCGATCGCGCGGCCAGTGAAACCGGGGTCAGCAAGGCGATGCTGGGGCAGATCGAACGTGGGGAGTCGAGCCCCACGGTGGCCACCTTATGGAAGATCGCCAGCGGTTTTCGGGTGTCGTTTTCTACCCTGTTCGACAGTGACAAGCCTGCGCTGGGCGAGCTGCATCGGGATGGGTGGGAGTCGGTGTGGGGGGATGACAGCACGGGCATGCAGGCACGCCTGCTGTTTCCCTACGACCCCCTGCTGGGGTTCGAGATGTTCCTGATCGAGTTGGCCCCGGGTGCCATGAGCGAGTCCACCGCCCATGCCAGCGGCGTGGTGGAGCACATCGTGGTGGTGGAAGGCGAGATGGAGCTGCGCATCGACGAGCGCTGGCAAACCCTGGGCGTTGGCGAGGGGCTGCGCTTTTTCGCGGACCGGCCCCACGCCATGCGCAACAACGGTACGTCGCGGTTACGCTTTCACGATGTGATTCACTACCTGCCGGGGGCGGCCTCGGGGGCTTGAGCGCGCAGCCAATTCAGCTCTTCGGCCCAGATATCGGGCTCGATGGTTTCGAGAATCATGGGAATACCATCGATGCGCGCATCCTGCATGATCGTGGTGAAGGCCGCCAGGCCAATGTTGCCTTGCCCCAGGCTGTGGTGCCGATCCACACGGCTGGCGAAGTCGCTTTTGGCATCGTTGAGGTGCATGCCGCGCAGATATTCGAACCCCACCACGCTGCCCAGTTCGTCCAGCGTGGCGCGGGTTGCCTCGGCGCTGCGCAGGTCGTAGCCTGCGGCAAAGGCGTGGCAGGTGTCGATGCAAACGCCGACCCGGCGCTTGTCGTCCACCTGCTCGATGATGCTGGCCAGATGTTCGAAGCGCCAGCCCAGGTTGGTGCCCTGGCCTGCGGTGTTTTCGATGACCGCGGTCACGCCCTGAGTGGCATCCAGAGCCAGGTTGATGGATTCGGCAATGCGCGACAGGCAGTCGGCTTCGCTGATCTTGTTCAAATGGCTGCCGGGGTGGAAGTTCAGCAGCGTCAGGCCCAACTGCTCGCAGCGCTGCATCTCATCGATGAAGGCGGCCCGCGACTTGTCGAGGCCCGCCGCCTCAGGGTGCCCCAGATTGATCAGGTAGCTGTCGTGGGGCAGGATCTGCTCTGGCGCGAAGCCATGGACGCGGCACGCCTGCTTGAAGGCTGCGATGGCCTCGTCAGTGAGCGGTTTGCCCTGCCACTGACGCTGGTTTTTGGTAAACAGGGCAAACGCCGTCGCCCCGATCTCCACCGCGCGCTGCACGGCCTGATCAGCGCCACCGGCCGCGCTGACATGGGCACCAAGATACTTCATTGTCATCCTTCTTTTCGGTTGTCGAGATAGCGCTGGAAAGCGGCTGGTTCATCGGTAATGGCACTGTTGATGCCCCAGGCCCAGCGGCTTTGAAACGCACTTGGGTCGTTGGCGGTATAACACAGGACCTGATAGCCATCCCGACGCATGGCAGCGGCCTGAGTGCGTTTCAGTCTAGGCCAGTGGGGGTGAATGCTGAACGCCTCGATGGCGGCACATTGAGTGCGCCACTCCTTGGGCAAGCTGCCGTAAAGCGCGCCCAGGGCGAGAGCTTCTCGGGGCGCATGCCGACGGCTGTGGGCCAGTGCGGCCCCGTCAAAAGAGGAGACGATGCAGCGCTCGGCAGGTAGCGCTGCCAGCAGCATGGGCAGCACCGCATCGACCAGGGCAATGGGGTCGCGCCCCTTGTTGACCTTGATTTCCAGATTGACGCCCATTTCCAGCTCATTCAGCAGCGCCAGCATGGCCTCCAGGCTGGCCATGCGTTCCCCCGCAAAGCGGTCGCCGAACCAGCTGCCCACATCCAGCGCCTGGGCCTGGCGCCAGGTCATGTTGGCCAGCTCGCCGCGCCCGTCCGAACAGCGGCTCACATCGCTGTCGTGCCAGATCACGGGCGTGCCATCCCCCAGCAGTTGAACATCCAGCTCAACCCAGCGAGCCCCCGCCTGATGAGCGGCGCGCACGGCGGTGAGGGTGTTTTCGGGGGCGGCCGCAGAGTAGCCGCGGTGGGCGATCAGGGTGGGTACTTCAATGGCAGGGTGGGTCATGGACGATCCGTCTTGTGGTGACCAGGCGTGTTATAAAATGGCCCTTAGTCTAGCATGTACCCGTGACAGGCGTGTGTCGGCCAGAGGGTTGGACGACTTGATTTCAGCGCCCCGACGCGGTTGGATAGCGGACCCGTGCCGTCCCCGTCATCCGTTTTCGGTCAGCGGTACTCAACGCGATCATTCACGGCAAACGATAATTCATAACAAGCGATACCCCATCGCCAATCACAGGAGTTTTTTGATGTTCAAGCGTATTCAATTTTCCACTACCGGTGGCTCCGACGTACTCGAGTGGGCCGAGGTCGAGCCTGTCGCACCGGCTGCCGGTGAAGTTCGTATCGCCAACAAGGCCGTTGGCCTGAACTTCATCGATATCTATTTCCGCACGGGCTTGTACCCGGCCCCCAGCATGCCTTCTGGCCTGGGCACCGAGGGCGCAGGCATCGTCGAGGCGGTGGGCGAGGGCGTCACGCATCTCAAGGTAGGTGACCGCGTGGCGTATGCCCAGGGCCCGCTGGGCGCCTACGCCGAGCTGCACACGCTGCCCGCGGCCAAGGTGGTCAAGCTACCGGATTTCATCGACTTCGAAACGGCGGCGGCCAGTATGCTGAAAGGCTTGACGGTGCAGTACCTGCTGCGTCAAACCCAGCCGCTCAAGGGCGGCGAGACCATTCTGTTCCACGCGGCGGCTGGGGGCGTGGGCTCGATTGCCTGCCAGTGGGCCAAGGCGCTGGGCGTGAAGCTGATCGGCACCGTCAGCTCTCAGGAGAAGGCTGACCTGGCCATGGCCAATGGCGCCTGGGCCACCATCAACTACACCGAAGAGAACGTCGTCGAGCGGGTGCGCGAGCTGACCAACGGTGAAATGTGCGATGTGGTGTACGACTCCGTGGGCAAGGACACCTGGGAGATGTCGCTGGATTGTCTCAAGCCGCGCTCGCTGATGGTCAGCTTTGGTAACGCGTCTGGCCCGGTGGACGGCGTCAATATCGGTATCCTGAATCAAAAGGGAGCGCTGTTCGTCACGCGCCCCAGCCTGAACGGCTATGCGGATACCCGCGAGCGGCTGGAAATGATGTGCGAAGAGTTCTTCGCCATGATCGAAAGCGGCAAGATTCGCATCGATGTCGCCAACCGCTACCCCTTGCAGGAAGCAGGCAAGGCCCAGGATGCGCTGCAGAGCCGCAAGACGACCGGCTCGACCATTCTGCTGCCCTGAGTCGCTCGCCTGAGCCGGGGGCTAGTCCACGTCGACATAGGCCCCCAGCTGGCGCATGCGCCGCTCGAAGCTGGCCACGTTATCCACCAGCTGGTCGGGGCCGACGGCCACGCACTCGGCCAGAATCGCTTCGCTGAGCGTGATGGCCGAGAGCAGCGACGGAAAGAAGTGAGGCGTGGCGTTGGCGACGGTGAACGTCACGCTGGCGCCAGGCACCAGCGGTGAGCGTAGGGTGTCGGTGACCACGATGGCCTGCACGCCGTTGGCGCGGGCAATCTCCAGCGCCTTGACCGTTTCGGCGCAGTAAGGCTCGAAGCCGAAAGCCACCACCACGTCCTGTTCGTCGAAGGGCGCCAGCTCCGTCAGTAGCCCACCTTCCTGTCCGCGAATCAGCGTCACGTCGGGCATGGCGATACGCCCCACGTAGGCAAAGTGGTAGGCGCAGGCAAAGGTATCGCGAAAGCCGATCACGGCCACCCGGCGAGCCGCCAGTATGCGCTCGGCGGCGTCTTTTACCCGCGCTTGGTTATCCGCCGTGAAGAGCCTGCCAATGTTGTCGAAAGCGGCATCACCCACCTCCACGAACAGCGCCTCTTGCGGGTTGCGCACCTGCTGCTTGAGCCGACTGGCACGGCCGCTCAGCTCGACCGGTGCGGCCTGCACCGCCGATTGAAAAACCTCCCGAAACGACTCGTAACTCTCGAAGCCCAGCCGCTTGGCCAGCCGAACCAGAGTGGAAGGCGTCACCGACGCGGCCTGGGCCGTTTTACGCACTGACTGAAACGCCATTTCCGTCGGGTGTTCCAACACATAGCTGGCCGCCCGTTTGAGCTGTGGGCTGAGCTTGGCGTAGTGCTCGGCCAGCTGCCGGTGGACGCTTTCCAGGTCGGGCGCAGGGCGGGTGGCGTGGTCAGGCATGGGGCTCTCTTTGGTGAAGTGTGAAACGTTTGTGCCAATGATAAATGTTTTTGTCACGAATGTATTGATTATCCCCCAGCAGTGTCCTATCGTTCGGCAGTACGTTTGTTTCTCTTTTTCTATTTAAAGGAACAATCGTTTCCTTATTTGTTTTTTCCGAACGAGGTTACCAACAGCATCATGTCTGCCGACGCGCCCGCGCTGCCCACCTATGAAACGCTCCTGATCTCTCTGGATGAACACGTGCTGACCCTGCGGTTCAACCGACCCCACCGGCTGAACGCGGTGATTGAAACCCTTTATGAAGAGTTGCTCGACGCCCTGCGCTTTGCCCAGCACGCAGCGCAGGTAAGAGCGGTGATCCTGACCGGAGAGGGGCGCGCCTTTTGTGTCGGCGCGGACATGAAAGCCCATGGCAGTGCCCAGCGCTCGCTGTTTCAGCGGCGGGCTTATCTGCAGTTGGGCAATGATGCCTGTGAAGCCATCGACCAGCTGGGCAAGCCGGTGGTGGCGGCCGTGAATGGCTATGCCTTGGGGGCGGGGGCAGAAATGGCCGTGGCCTGTGATTTCATCGTCATGGCCGAGGATGCCCAGATCGGCTTTCCGGAAACTAGTATTGGCACCTGTGTCGGGGGCGGTGTTTCGAAGCGCCTGCCCCAGTGGGTGGGCCTGGGCCAGGCGCGCCGCCTGCTGTATCTGGGCGACCGCATCGATGGCGTGGAGGCCACTCGGATCGGTCTGGCACTGGCCAACCATCCGGGAGCCGAACTGATGGCCCAGGCCCAGGCGCTGGCTACTCGGCTGGCCGGGCAGGCGCCGGTCTCCATGGCGATGCTCAAGCCGCTGCTCAATCGCGCCAGCGAAACCAGCATGGAAAGCCAGCTTCAGCAGGAGCTGGACGCCGTGTTTACCTGCTCGATCACCGACGATTGGCAAGAAGGGGTCGATGCCTTTGCCGCACGACGTGCCCCGCGTTTTCAGGGCAAATGAGCCGGCTGCCACCTTGCAATCCTTTTATCGTCCGTTTTGCCCTACAGGTCACGTCATGAACCGCTTCAACGAATCACACGGCTCCCGCAGCCCGCTGCATACACTGCTTTCCCCAACGGGTATCGCTATCGTCGGTGCCTCTGCCGACCCGACCAAGCGCGGCTACAAAGCCCTGCTGGGGTTGATCAAGGGCGGCTATGAGGGGGCGATCTACCCCATCAACCCCAAGGCGGAGCAGATTCTCGACATTCCGGCCTGGCCCTCACTGGCGGACATGCCGGGTACGCCGGAGCTGGCTCTGCTGTGTACCCCGGCTGCCAGTGTACCGGCGCTGATTGCCGAATGTGGCCGTCAGGGGATCAAGGGCACGGTAGTGCTGGCCAGCGGGTTCGGCGAAACCGGGGCGGCGGGTGCTGCCCTGGAGGAAGCGATGATGGCGGCGGCCGAGGCGCATGGGGTGCGCATCATCGGCCCCAACACCTCCGGTCTGTTCAACCTGCATCAGCGCATCAACCTGCTGGACCTGACCAATGTCAGGGCAGGCGACATCGGTATCGTCTCGCAATCGGGCAATATGCTGCTGGCGCTGGCCCTGGAAGCACAGCATAACGGCCAGGTGGGGTTCAGTAGCTATATTGGCCCCGGTAACCAAAGCGACATTGGTTTCAACGACTACCTGCGCTATCTCGGTGAGGACCCGCATACCCGAGTGGCGACCCTGTACGTGGAAGGGTTTCGGGATGGACGGCGCTTTCTGGACGTGGCCCGCCAGGTCACGGCGCACAAGCCGGTGGTGGTGTACAAATCCGGCGCCACCGAGCAGGGGCAAAAAGCGGCCAGCTCGCACACCGGCGCCCTGGCAGGCAGCTACCAGATGACGGTAGACCTGCTGCGTCAGGTGGGTGTCAGCGTGGTGCAGTACTCCGACGAGATCCTGCCGGTTGCCGAAGGCCTGGGGCAGTTGCAGCAGGCGCCCGGCAAGCGGGTCGCGGTGATTTCCGACGGCGGCGGCCAGGCCACCATCGCCGCCGACCGGCTCGCCGAAGCCGGGCTGAGCCTGGCGATGCTGGCACCGTCCACGCGTCATGCTCTGGAGGAGGTGCTGCTTCCTCAGGCGGCGCTGGACAACCCTGTGGATGTGGCGGGCTCCTCGGATGCCCGTCCGTCGCTGCTGGCTCGCTGTGTCGAGATCGTGATGGCCGACCCCGGCGTCGACAGCGTCTTCCTGGTAGGCATGTTGGGTGGCTACAGCCTGCGGTTTTCCGAGTCGCTGGCCGACGATGAGCTGCAGGGGGCAAAGCAACTGCTGGCGTTGGCCCAGGGCAGCGAAAAGCCGTTGGTGGTGTACAGCCTGTACGCGCCCATCAAGCCGCCTGCGCTGCGCCACCTGCATGAATCAGGGCTGCCGGTGTATGCCTCCATCGAACACGCGGTCAGGGTGTTGGCGGCGCTGGGCGAGCGAGGCGAGTACCTGACGCAGGTTCGACGCCTGGAGACGCCCTGGCAGCCCACGGCCAAGGGAGCCGAGCTGCTCGCCGGGGCCCGCGCGGAAGGGCGCGACCTGTTCGAGTTCGAAGCCAAGGCACTGTTGGCCGAACACGGCATTGCCGTGCCCCCCCAGTGGTGGGTCAGCCAAGCCGATGAGCTGACATCGGTCATCGAGCAGGCAGGCCAGCAGCCCTTGGCCATGAAGGTGGTGTCGCGGGACATTCTGCACAAATCCGATGCGGGCGGCGTCAAGCTCCACCTGAGCGGGGAAGAGGCGCTGCGCGAGGCGTTCCAGGCCATCCAGCACAATGCCCATGCCTACGACCCCCGGGCCCGCTTCGAAGGCGTGCTGGTGAGCCCCATGGCCCAGCCAGGGGTCGAAGTGATCATCGGCATGTTCCGTGACCCGGTATTCGGGCCGGTGGTGATGTTTGGCCTGGGCGGCATTTTCGTGGAGGTGCTGGAAGATGTTGCCTTCCGGGCTCTGCCGCTGAGCGAGCGGGACGCCTACGCCATGGTGGAACAGATCAAGGCGCAGAAAGTCCTCGACGGCGTGCGCGGCGCTGCCGGTGTGGACAAACCGGCCCTGGTGGCTCTGCTGATGCAGGTCTCGCGGCTGGTGGAGACCTACCCCGAGATTCAGGAACTCGACTTGAACCCCGTGCTGGCCTATCCGCAGGGGCACCCTACCGGGTATGCCATCGTGGATGCCCGCATTATCGTGGAGCGCGACCAATGACGATGACGTTGCCCAGCTTGACCGATGCCACCCTGACGCTGCACGAGCGGGTCGCTACGCTGACCTTGAACCGCCATGACGTGCGCAATGCCTTGACCGGCACGGCACTGGTGGATGACATCGTGGCCACGGCTCGGTGGGTCAATGCTTGTCCAGAGGTATCGGTGCTGGTCATCACAGGGGCAGGCAGCGCCTTCTGTGCAGGCGGCAATGTCAAGGACATGGCCAACCGCAGCGGTGACTTCGCTGGCGACGTGGCAGAAGTCGCCGAGCGTTATCGCCAGGGCATTCAGCGCATGCCGCTGGCACTTGCCCAGGTGGAAGTGCCGATCATTGCCGCCGTGAATGGTGCGGCCATCGGTGCCGGGTTCGACCTGGCCAATATGGCGGATTTACGTATTGCTTCCCGCAAGGCGAGCTTCGGCGAGACGTTTCTCAATCTGGGCATCATTCCCGGCGATGGCGGTGCCTGGTTCCTGCAGCGCCAGATCGGCTATCAGCGTGCCTTCGAACTGACCCTGTCGGGCCGCGTGATCGATGCCGACGAGGCGCTTGCCTACGGCGTCGTGCTGGAAGTGGTCGAGCCTGAACAGCTCATGGAGGCTACCATGGCCCATGCAGCGCGTCTGGCCAGCCAGCCCCCCAAGGCCACACGCCTGACCAAGCGGCTGATGAAAATGGCACCGGACATGGAGCTGAAAGCTTTCCTGGACGTTTGCGCCGTGTTCCAAGGGCTGTGCCATAACGAGCCCGAGCACCTGGAGGCCGTCGAACGCTTGCTGGCGCGCCTGCATCGCCCCGCTTGACGCTGAACTTGCACCTCCCCTGGTACGCCTCTAACGCTCGGTTTTGCCGAGCGTTTTGCGGCTCCCTGCGCAGTGAATGACGGTTGTTCAGAGGCTGTACGGCCTGCTTGTGATCGTCTAATGTAATGAGAAGATGGCGGAGGGAGTCGCGCCGCTGTAACGCTCAGGGAGATGGCACTCTATGTCCATGGAAAGTTTGGGGCTTGCGCCCAGCACGTTGGTGTTTGTAGTTCTTGGACTCACCCTAGCGGCGTTTGTCTGGGGGCGTTTTCGCTATGATCTGGTGGCCCTGGCGGCCTTGTTGGGCTCGGTCATGCTGGGGCTGGTACCCGCAGACGATGCGTTCATGGGCTTTGGCCACCCGGCGGTGATCACCGTTGCCGCCGTGCTGGTGCTGAGCCGTGGTTTCGAACGCTCAGGGGTGGTGGACGTCATTGCCCATCAGGTGCTCAAGGTCGGGGAGCGCCTGATGCTGCAGCTGCTGGTGCTGGTGGGCACGGTGGTGCTGTTGTCGGGGGTCATGAACAATGTTGGGGCATTGGCACTGCTGCTGCCGGTGGCCATGCGCCTGGCGCGAGAACACGATACGTCGCCTTCACTGCTGTTGATGCCGCTGGCGTTCGGCTCGCTGCTGGGCGGCCTGACCACCCTGATCGGTACTCCGCCGAACATCATCATCTCGGCGTATCGTGGCAATATCACGGGCGAAAATTTCGGCATGTTCAGCTTTACGCCCGTGGGTGCTGCGGTGGCGTTGGTGGGTCTGGCCTTCATTGTGCTGGTGGGCTGGCGATTCACCCCCAAACGCAATGCCCAGTCGGCGGGTGATGACATGTTCGATACCGCCAATTACCTGGTCGAACTCAAGGTCAGCGAGGCCTCCAAAGCCAATGGGCTGACGCTGCAACAGCTGCGCGACGAACTGGAAGAGACCATTCCCGTGCTGGCGGTGGTGCGCGACGATGATCGGCGGGCAGGCTACCGTTTCCACGGCGTACTGCGCGAGGGCGATATCCTGCTGCTGGAGGCAGGCCCCGATGAGTTGAGGCTGCTGGAAGACAAGGTGGGCCTGAGCGTCATTGCCGAGCCTGACGATGCCGAAGAGAACGAAAGCGACGAGCAAGCGGCGAAGGAGCGCCAGCCCGTCGATACCGAAGGGCTGCAGTTGATCGAAGCGGTGGTGCGCAACGACTCGATGATGGTCAATCGCAGCGTGCGCCAACTGCGCCTGCATCATCAGTTTGGCCTGCATCTGGTGGCGGTGGCCCGTGACGGTGCCCGACTCAAGCAGCGGCTGCGTGACATTCGCTTTCAAACCGGCGACGTCCTGCTGCTGCAGGGCAGCGAAAACGAGATCGCCGACAGCCTGGCCACGCTGGGCTGCCTGCCGCTGGCCAACCGCGAGCTGAACCTGGGCCAGCCGCGCAAACTGTTGCTCTCGATCGGTATTTTCGTGCTGGCTATTATCGCCATGCTGCTGGATCTGCTGCCCGCTGCGGTGGCCATGAGCACGGCGGCGCTGGTGTCGCTGTTGATCGGCGTGCTGCCGCTGCGAGAGGGGTATCAGGCCATCGACGGGCCGGTGATTGTGCTGCTGGCGGCCATGCTGCCGGTGGGCGAAGCGCTGGAAACCAGCGGCGGGGCGGCGATCATTGCCAACGCGCTGCTGACCTTTGGCCTGGAGTGGCCGGTGATCGTCTCCCTGGCGGGGCTCTTTCTGCTCTCCATGCTGCTGTCGAACGTGGTCAATAATGCCGCTGCCGCGCTGCTGATGGCGCCCATTGCCGCCAGCCTGGCCAATGGATTCGACGTTTCCCTGGACCCCTTCCTGATGGTGGTGGCCGTCAGCGCCTCTTGTGCCTTCCTCACGCCTATCGGTCATCAGTCCAACACCCTGGTGCTGGGGCCAGGGGGCTACCGCTTTGGTGATTACTGGAAGCTGGGATTGCCGCTTTCGCTGGTGGTGATGTGCGTGGCGATACCGATGATTCTGTGGGTCTGGCCGCTATAAGTGACGTTTCATCGGCTTTGGGTCATGTTCGCGTGATTGGATATCGAAAATTTTGCTAATCTATTACGCACATGGATCAACCAATAACGAACAGGCCGGGCTTATGAACCAGCAGTATCGCCAGGATGCCATTGTCGAGCTGGTGCGCCAGCATGGTTACATGAGCATTGAGCAACTGACCGAACATTTTGCGGTAACGCCCCAGACCATCCGGCGTGATCTGAATACCCTGGCCAATGATGGGCGCGTCCGGCGCGTGCATGGCGGTGTAGGGGTCGAGTCGAGCACGGTGAACACCGCCTACAGCACGCGCAAGACGCTGCACCTGGAAGAGAAAGAGCGGATTGCCCGCTGCATGGCCCAGCATATTCCTCACCATGCTTCACTGTTCATCAATATCGGTACCAGCAACGAGATGATTGCCCAGGCGCTGCTGGAGCACCAGGGGCTGGAAATCATCACCAACAACCTGAACGTGGCTGCCATCCTGCAGCACAAGGAAGACTTCACGGTGATTATCGCCGGGGGGCAGGTGCGTTCGCGGGATGGCGGCATCATCGGTGAAGCCACCATCGACTTCATCAATCAGTTCAAGGTGGATTACGGCATCATCGGTATCAGTGGTATCGATGAAGATGGCTCGCTGCTGGAGTTCGACTACCAGGAAGTGCGAGTGGCCCAGGCCATTATCGCCAACTCTCGTCGGGTGTATCTCGCTGCCGACTACTCGAAGTTTCACCGTAACCCGGTGGTGCGTCAGGGCAATCTGTCGCAACTGGATGCGCTGTTCACCGACCGTCGGCCGCCGGAGTCGATTACCCGTCTGCTTACCCAGCACGATGTGGCGCTGCACATCGCCTGACCCAGCGTGAAGGGCATGCCACCTTGGCAAGTTTCATACTTGAGCATTGCGAGCCGCTGGCGTAGCCTTGGAGCATAATAAAACGAAACAAAACCGACAAAATCGAAAGAACCCTACAACAAAGTGAACACGATATGTCCTCCTTCATTCTTGCCATCGATCAAGGTACCACCAGCTCTCGTACCATTCTCTTCGACCGCCAGGGCCAGGTAGCGGCCGTTGCCCAGCAGGAGTTTCCCCAGCACTTTCCCCAGGACGGTTGGATCGAGCACGACCCGGAGGATATCTGGGACTCCGTAGTGGCGACTTGCCGAGAGGTGCTGGCCAAGGCCCGGGTCAGTGCCGAACAGATAGACGGTGTCGGCATCACCAACCAGCGAGAAACCACGGTGGTGTGGGATCGCGCCACGGGCAAGCCACTCTATAACGCCATCGTCTGGCAGGATCGGCGCACCTCCGAACGCTGTCAGGCGCTGCGGGACGAGGGCCATACCGAGGCGGTGCAGGCCAAAACCGGCCTGCTGATCGACCCCTACTTCTCTGCCACCAAGCTGGCCTGGATACTCGATCGGGTCGAGGGCGCTCGCGAACGGGCGGCCAAGGGGGAGCTGGCCTTCGGTACCATCGACAGCTTCCTGATCTGGCGCTTGACCGAAGGCCAACAGCACGTCACCGATGCCACCAACGCCTCGCGCACGGCGCTGTTCAACATTCATGAGCAGCGTTGGGACGATGAGCTGCTGGCGCTGTTCGACGTGCCCGCCAACATGCTGCCTGACGTGAAAGACTCCAGCGACGACTTTGGCACGATGGCAGCCCACTGGCTGGGGGCTGCCTTGCCCATCGCCGGGGTTGCGGGTGACCAGCAGGCAGCCCTGGTCGGGCAAGCCTGCTTCAAACCCGGCATGGGCAAAAGCACGTACGGTACGGGCTGTTTCATGATCGTGAATACCGGCGATACGCCGTCGGTTTCCCGCAACCGCCTGCTGACCACCGTGGGTTACCGGATCAACGGCAAGCCCACCTACGCCATGGAGGGCAGTATCTTCGTGGCCGGGGCGACCGTGCAGTGGCTGCGTGACGGACTGAACCTGTTTGCCGACGCCTCGGAAACCGAAGCCTTGGCCCAGAAAACCCGTAGCGGGCACAGCGTGTACCTGGTGCCTGCCTTTACCGGGCTGGGTGCCCCCCATTGGGACCCCAAGGCCCGCGGCGCCATTTTTGGCCTGACTCGGGATACCGGGATCGCCGAAATCGTCGCGGCCGGGCTGCAGGCGGTGTGTTACCAGACTCGAGACCTTCAGCTCTGCATGAACGATGACATGGATGCCGCGCCAGGCAACCTGCGTGTCGATGGCGGCATGGTGAAAAATAGCTGGGTGATGCAGTTTCTGGCCGACATGCTCAACGTGCAGGTGGATCGACCGACGATTCTGGAAACCACGGCGCTGGGGGCGGCGTATCTGGCTGGGCTGCGGCTGGGGTGGTACGACACCCTGGAAGAGATCGAACAGCTGTGGCGCTGCGAGAAGAGCTTCACACCCAGCATGGAGGAGGCGACTCGCGAACAGCTTTATCAGGGCTGGTTGGATGCCGTTTCCCGCGTGCGCTCCACGTAGCCTCTATATCGCGCCTATTTGCTGCCTGGATTCAAGCAATAAACGCTGCCCAAACAAGGGTGGCGTTTTTTTTATTATGTTTTTTCAGTATTCAGTTTTTTGTTAGCACTCTTACTTGTTTTTCAAGTTTCATTTAAAACAGTCGTTTAACTGCGCTTGTGAAAGTAACCATCAGCACTTTCATGGTTTTGACGTTTCTGTAGTCAAACTACAACCGCGCCTGCTGCCAAGGGTGCATTGTGAGTATTGCCCCCGTGAACCATAGTGAAGTCATGGATCACGGCGGTGTCTTGTTATCCCGATACGCCGCAGGGTTCCTTGCTACACACCGAGGCGCTGATGTTTTACCAAAGCGCCAAAGGCGAAGGTCTTGTAACGCTTGTGACCGTTTCGCAGTTACCGAACTGGGCACTTACCCGGCCCAGCATGAGTAGCAATGTCATCATTCTTCATTAATAAGATGGCTGCTTGATTACCACACTCCGTGAACCGTAACAGGCAGCGGCTGAGCATACCATGAGGGACTTACCATGAACTGCATCGAATTGAGCCAACAAGCTGACCGTATCGCTAGCACTTTCAGTAAACAGGATCTGGCCAAACTGGTCCTGGCGCTAAAAGGCAATCGCGAGTCGCTGCAACACGCGGTCGAGGTCATCGACACCATCGACAGCCGACTGGGGTGTACCCTGGAAGAGGCCTGGGATGAAGTGTTGGCCGGCGACTCTCAACTGGCGGTGGTACACGACGAGTAGGTCGTCACTCGCTTGTTGAACTGATTGGCCCCCTGCCAGTGATGGCAGGGGGCTTTTTATTGGGTTTTTATTGGGTTTTTATTGGGTTTTTATTGGGTTTTTATTGGGCGTGCACCCGCAAGCGGGGGTTTTACGCCAGGCTGGCGGGTTAGCTGGGGGGGCGAGAAGTATCGCGGTTTTCCGCAAAGTAAGTGGCCAGGCGTGCCTCGGCCTCTTCACCGAACAGCACGCGGCAGGCTTCTTGCAACCCGCTGGAGTGGCGTAGCTGCTCATGATGAACCACCATCGACACCTTGGCACGCCGACGCAGAAAATCTTCCAGCTGGGTAATCATTTCATGGTCTCGGGCATGCTCGATTTCACAGCGGATGTACTCGGTGCCTTCGATGAGAATATCGGCCTCCGAAGGGTCCTGGCGGATCTTTTCCAGCATCGGGATGGCCTGTTCGGCGTAGCGTCGCCACAGCCGAGAGGATAGCGGCTCGGAGGAGGTGGCGGCCGTCATGGCGTCCAGATTCATGCGCTTGGCCTGGTCCATGAACTGCTGCTTGACCGGCTCGGGTGGCTCACCGTACCAGTGAAAACTGGGGTCGGGCAGGGTAACGCCCAGTTTCATGACTTCACCGGAAATTTCATCGCCCACGTTCAGGCAGTCGGTCAGCTTGCCGCCAAAGATGCTGATATGCGCGCTTTCCGGGTTGGTATCGATGACGTGCTTGCGTGACAGCTGCAGAAAGTCTCGGTCGCTGCCTTGTTCGGCCTTGATGGCCAGCGGCCGCACGCCGCAGCGGGTGGAGATGATGTCATCCTGGGTCAGCGGCTTGTCCAGTGTCAGTCGCTTGTTGATGTTTTCCAGCACGAAGGCGATGTCGTCTGCCGTGACATCGACTTCAGGGCTTTCCATGTGCGTATCGGTGGTACCGATACAGGTACGATTGCCCATGGGGATCACGAAGAACAGACGGCCATCATCGGCAAAGAAGGCCAGCACGCGCTTGGTCGCCGTGAGCTGGGGCACGATGAGGTGAATGCCCTTGGAGTACAAGTGCTGATGGGTGGTCTTCTGGCCCGTCAGAGCATTGTGCTGGTCGACCCACGGCCCGGCGGCGTTGATCAACACTTTGGAACGAATATTGAAGGTCGTGCCGTCCATGACGTTGCGGGCGCGGGTGACCCAGTGTTCGCCATCGCGTTCGGCGCCCAGCGACTCGACGTAATTGGCGGCGACGGCACCGTAGTTCAACGCATGGCGCACGAAGTTGAAGACGAAGCGGGCATCGTTGTCGTGCAGGTAGGCATCGGAATATTCGAACCCGCCCACGGCATCCTTGATATCGATGATGGGCTCTTCCTGCTTGAGTTTCCTGGGAGACAGCAGGCGGGGCAGGCGTGTAAAGCCATTGCCCATCAGCCAGTACAGCCAGGTACCCGCCCACAGATAGCGGGGCGAGTGCCGAAAGCCTTGGGTGATGGTGGTCAAAAAGCGAATTTCTTCCACCGTCGAAGGGTAGCTCTTGATCAGGTGGTTACGGCTCTTGCAGAGCTTGCGCACCAGGGCAAAGTCCTTGCTTTCCATATACTTGATTCCCCCCCAAACCAGGTTGGAGGAGTGCATGCTGGTACTGCCAGCGAAGTCACCACGGTCAATCAGGGCCACTTTGGCGCCTTTGCCGGCCAGCGCCGCAGCGCTGGCTGCACCATTGATGCCACCACCAATGATCAGTGCGTCAAAGTCATCAGTGTGCAATTTCTCTACATTACGGTTACGCAGTTTCATGGCGGATCCACTTATCAAGAAAAAGCCCCAGCTTGGCACGCGGTCGTCACTGACTCCTGAAACGATGGGCGGGCTTGCGCCCGCCCAAGGGCTCAGCGAGTGCCTGCAGCCATCCAGGCTTCCATCATTTCGTCGTAGGGCACGGTGGTACCCTGCGGCATTTCATCGTCGAGTTTTGGTTTGGGCGCGCCGTCCTGATCCAGCCAGTACTGGGGGTCACGCTCTTCGTTGAGTACCGGGGCATAGCTGTCGAACACATTGGCCCGAGCCAGGCGATTCATGGTGTTGTCCATGTCGGCCGCCAGCTTGTCCAGACCTTCCTGGGGCGTGACTTCACCGCTCATGACCGGTGCCAGGTTTTGCCACCACAGCGGTGCCATACGCGGATAGTCAGGCACGTTGGTGCCGGTCGGCGTCCAGTTGGACTCGTTGGGGCTGCGGTAGAACTCCACCAGGCCGCCGAGTTTGGGGGCCATTTCGGTCATCTGGTCCGAGAAGATATCGGATTCACGAATGGGTGTGAGACCGTGCATCAGTTTTTCCAGCGAGGTGGTCTTGGCCACGGTGAACTGGGCGAACAGCCAGGCCGCCGTACGACGGTCTTCGGGCGTGGAGTCGAAGAAGGTCCAGGCCCCTACGTCCTGATACCCCACTTTCATGCCTTCTTCCCAATACGGGCCCGTGGGCGAGGGTGCCATGCGCCACAGCGGGTTGCCTTCGTCATCGGTCACGGCCACGGAGGGGTCGGTCATGTCGGCAGTGAAGGCGGTATACCAGAAGATTTGCTGGGCAATGTGACCCTGCGCAGGCACCGGCCCGGCTTCACCGAACGTCATGCCCTGGGCTTCGGCGGGCGCAAAGTCACGCAGCCAATCCACGGCTTTTTGCATGGCAAATACCGACGCCGGTGAGTTGGTGGCGCCACCGCGGCTGACGCTGGCGCCCACCGGCTGGCTCTCCTCGTTCACGCGGATGCCCCAGTCGTCGACGGGATTACCAAACGGCACCCCTGGGCTGCCCATGCCGGCCATCGACAGCCAGGAGTCGTGGAAGCGCCAGCCCAACGACGGGTCGCGGCGACCATAATCCATGTGGCCATACACTTTGGTGCCATCGATCTCGCCCACGTGGACGGTAAAGAACTCGGCGATATCCTCGTAGGCCGTCCAGTTGGTGGGAACGCCCAGATCGTAACCGTAGATGTCCCGGAACTGTTCCTGCAGGTCTTCACGCTGGAACCAGTCATAGCGGAACCAGTAAAGGTTGGCGAACTGTTGGGTCGGCAGTTGGTAGACGCTGCCATCAGGCCCGGTGCCGTACTGCAGGCCGATGAAGTCGTCCAGGTCCAGCGTAGGCAGGGTGTAGTCCGCCCATTCGTTGGCCATGGCCTCGGTCAGGTTGATGGTGGTGCCGCCCAGGGCTAGCGCTTCGTTGGGCTCGGTGGTGGCGTACACGGCAATGCAGTTGCGCGCCTTGAACAGCTCGCGCAGTTCGTCGCGCAGCTCTTCACGCAGCTTGTAGTCGAGGTTGACGAGTGGCTCGTCGAACAGGATCAGGTCGGCATCCTTGACCAGCGCACGGCCCATGGCGGTGCGCTGTTGCTGACCCCCGGAAAGCTCCTGGGGGTAGCGCTCCAGCAAATGCTCGATATGTAACATTTCCGCAATGCTTTCGACCCGCCGTTTGATCTCCTGGGAGGGCGTCCTGGCCAGCTTCAGCGGTGAGGCGATGTTGTCGCGCACCGTCAGGCTGGGGTAGTTGATGAACTGTTGGTACACCATGGAAACGTTGCGTTTGCGTACCGAAACGCCGGTGACATCCTTGCCATCCATGTAAATGCGCCCGCGGGTGGGTTGTTCCAGGCCGGCCATCAAGCGCATCAGCGTGGTCTTGCCTGCCAGGGTCCTGCCCAGCAGCACGTTGAAAGAGCCCGGTTCCAGCGCCAGATCGACCCCCGTGATATGAGGGTCACCGCCGACGGCGTGGTCGATGTTTTGCAGATGTAAGGACATGCCGATCTCGTTAGCGTCGTTGTTATGAATATTGCTATGGATATTGCTATGCGTGTTGTTATAGCTGTTGTCATGAACAGGTAGTGCGAAAACGAGTGTGTCTATCGCGCGGGTAGATCGGTCGAGCAGCTTGTTCTCTGTTTTTCTACTGTTCCAGGCCACCGACCAAGGCGATATTTTCATTAACGAAAGGCTAGTTGATCATTTTCGAACGTGCAACGCTTTTTTGGGGCTCATATATTCGCTTTTAGGCGTAGAGAGCCCATCACAATACATGCGCAGTGGGTGTGGGAAGGGAGAGGAGGGGGAGCAGAAGACGGGGCGGTGCCGAAGGAAAGCAAAGTGGCGCTGTGCGTTTCATTTTTGAACTCTGGAAGGCAATAAACGAAAAAACCGGCCTGTGTCAGGCCGGTTTCATTCACGCTCAAGCGTCGTTTACTTGATGCTGGTTTCTGCTTGCGGCGTGGCCTTGGCAGGCGCCGCGTTGTGGTCGATCAGCGTCGTCTTGTCGTTGGCAAAGGCATCGTAGGCGAAGTCATCCACGGTGAGCATTTCGAGCACTTCGGCCTCGAAGGTGCGCATGAACGTGGCGTCTTCCTCGTTGATCAGCCCTTTCTCCAGCGCGGCTTCCACACGTGCTTCCGGGTGGAGCGCCGTTTGCGGCAGCTCGCCCTTGGCATAGGCCTTGTTCACCGTACGGTAGATGGCCTCGGCGCGATCGTACTCTTGCAGAAGGGCATTGTAGCGGGCCAGCGGATTGCGCTCGGCGCCGTCATCCTTGTCCCAGGTGTTGCTCAGCAGCTTGCTGCGCAGGGCACTCTGGGTAGAGACGCGATGAGCGATGTCGCGGGCCAGGTCGTCATGGGGCTTGTTCCAGCGGCGGCCCGTCGGCATGACGACCACTTTCAGCACCTTGCCCAGGGCGCGGTTGGGCAGGTTGTCGAAGATCTCGACAAACGCCTGTTCAGCGCGGTTGAGCAGGAACTGCAGGCTGTAGTGCAGCAGCGCTTCTTCGCCTTCTACCTTGTTGCCGGTGTGCCACTGCTTGAGCACCATGGACGCCAGATAGAGGTTGGAGAGAATGTCGCCCAGTCGTGCCGAGAGCATTTCGCGCTTCTTCAGCGTGGAGCCCAGGCTGGCCATGGCGGCGTCGGCGCAGAGGCCAAAGCCGGCTGACAGGCGCGCGATGTCCTGCGCGTAGCCAACGGCCGGGCCGCTGAACGGTACGCTGGGCTTGCCGAGGCCGAGGCCCTGCGTGAAGGCGCGGGCCGCGTTGCCGAAAATCAGGCCCGCATGACCAAAGAACGCCTTGTCGAATGCTTTTGCGTCGTTGGCATCCTTGGCGGCCAGCTCCTCAAGCACGTAGGGGTGGCAGCGGATGGCGCCCTGACCAAAGATCATCAGGTTGCGGGTCATGATGTTGGCCCCTTCCACGGTGATCGCGACGGGGTTAGCGCTATAGCCGATGCCCAGGTAGTTGCGTGGGCCGAGGGTCACGGCCTTGCCGCCGTGAACGTCCATGGCATCGCTGAGCAGCACGCGCTGGAACTCGGTCAGCTGGCTTTTCAGAATGGCCGAGGGGACGGCGGGCTTTTCGCCGTGGTCGATCAGGTTGGCGGTCTGGTATACCGTGGCGGCAGAGATGTAGGCCAGCGAGGCCATGCGAGCCAGCGGCTCCTGTACACCTTCCATTTCGGCAACCGGCACGTTGAACTGACGACGTACCCGTGTAAAGCCGCCGCTCCAGCCCAGCGCATAGCGGGCGGTACCAGTAGCGCCCGAAGGCAGCGTGATGCAGCGGCCAATCGACAGGCACTCCACCAGCATCCGCCAGCCCTGACCGATCATGTCCGGGCCGCCGATGATGGTGTCCAGCGGTACGAACACGTCCTTGCCCTTGATTGGGCCATTCATGAAGGGGCTGCCGATGGGGTGGTGGCGGCGGCCAATCTCCATGCCCTGCGTGTCACGCGGGATCAAGGCCAGCGTAATGCCACGGTCTTCTTCGTCGCCCAGCAGCTTTTCCGGGTCGAACAGGCGGAATGCCAAGCCCACTACAGTGGCAATCGGCGCCAGGGTGATCCAGCGTTTCTCGAAATTGAGGCGCACCCCGACCACTTCCTGGCCATCGATGACCTGCTTGCAGACCACGCCGGTATCCGGCAGCGAGGTGGCGTCGGAGCCTGCGCGCGGGCCGGTCAGGCCAAAACAGGGGATTTCACGGCCATCGGCCAGGCGCGGCAGGTAGTGATCCTTCTGTGCCTGGGTGCCGTACTTGAGCAGCAGCTCGCCGGGGCCCAGGGAGTTGGGGACACCGACGGTCACCATCAGCGTTTCGTTGGCGGAAAGCTTC
This sequence comes from Vreelandella hamiltonii, assembly GCF_014651795.1. Taxonomy (NCBI): domain Bacteria; kingdom Pseudomonadati; phylum Pseudomonadota; class Gammaproteobacteria; order Oceanospirillales; family Halomonadaceae; genus Vreelandella; species Vreelandella hamiltonii. The sequence goes on from NZ_BMXO01000009.1 coordinate 133,048, forward strand.
TGCAGTACCATGGATTGCGCCTTGGCAGAGAAGCCCAGACCACCATACTCCTTCGGGATGATCATGCCGAAGAAGCCTTCCTTCTTCAGGTAATCCCACAGTTGCTGGGGCAGGTCGGCACGCTCCTTGGCGATGTCCCAGGCGTTGCACATGCCTGCCGCCTTGGCGCACTGCACATCCAGAAAGGCCTGCTCTTCTTCGCTCAGGCCGTCATCCTTGAAATCCAGCAGCGACTGCCACTTGGGCTTGCCGGAAAACAGCTCTCCATCCCAGGAGACGCTGCCCGCTTCCAGCGCGGTGCGCTCGGTGGCAGACACCTTGGGGGCCACTTTCTTGAAGGTGGCAAAGATGCGTGGGGTCAACCAGAGGCGACGCAGGGCGGGCAAACCGGCCACGGCCACGGCCAATGCGCCGATCAGCAGCAGAGTGCCCGTTACGGGGGCGCCCAGCACGATGCCGACCAGGCCCAGTACGCCCAGCAGGGCCAGGGCAGGAGGTGCGCCTGCCTCGCGGCGCATCACCACCAGCAGGCCAGCCACGGCCAGCACGATGAGTAGTAGGGTGAGCATGGGGTTCTCCATAGGTGGGTGGTCTTGAAGGTATTTAAACGTATGTTTGAATATTCGCAGAATCGCTTGGCAGTGTGCAAGCGTTTCGGCCTTATACGTTCGCTTTATACCCTTCACTGTAGCTCAGTTGCGGCATAAAAAAACGCCATGGCGAATGCCATGGCGCGGGTTGCTGGATCAGCGCGTGCAGGTCGGGTCAGGCCTGTGTGGCAGGCGTTCCTTTGGCGGCCGTTCCTTTGGCAGGTGCCCCATTGGCAATGTAGTAATCGACCTGGGCGCGGGGCAGGGGCTCGCGGCCGCGAATGCGATCGGCGATCTTTTCGGCCAGCATGATAGTGGGCGCATTCAGGTTACCGGTAGGAATCACCGGGAACAGCGAAGCATCCACCACTCGCAGCCCTTCCAGGCCGTGCACGCGGCCCTGGGCATCGGTGACGGCCATGGCGTCTTCGCCCATCCGGCAGCTACCGCAGGGGTGGTAGGCGGTTTCGGCGTGCTGCTTGACGAAGCTGTCCATCTCGGCATCGCTTTGTACCTCGGGGCCGGGGGTAATTTCACGCCCACGGTAGGCGTCGAAGGCGGGTTGGGCGATGATCTCGCGGGTCAGGCGTATGGCATCGCGGAACTCCTGCCAGTCCTTTTCCTTGGCCATGTAGTTGAACAGGATGCTGGGCGCGGCGTGGGGGTCTTTGGAAGTCAGCCGGATGCGGCCACGGCTCTCGGAGCGCATGGAACCGACGTGGGCCTGGAAGCCGTGGGCCTCTACCGCGCTTTTGCCGTTGTAGCTGATGGCGATGGGCAGGAAGTGGTATTGCAGGTTGGGCCACTCCTCCTCGTCGTTGGTGCGGATGAACCCGCAGGATTCGAACTGGTTGCTGGCCCCAATGCCGGTTCCCTTGAACAGCCACTCGGCACCAATCTTCAGCTGGTTGTACCATTTCAGCGCCGGGTAGAGGGAGATGGGCTCCTTGCACTCGTACTGAATATACATCTCCAGATGGTCCTGGAGGTTTTCGCCGACGCCGGGCAGTTCATGCACCACGGGGATGCCCAGCTCTTTCAGCCACTCCGGGTTGCCCACCCCTGAACGCTGCAGAATCTGCGGCGAAGCAATGGCACCGCCACACAGCAGCACTTCACGACGTGCCCGGGCCTGCGTGGGTTGGCCCTTCCGTTCGTAGCGGACGCCCACGGCACGCTTGCCCTCGAACTCGATAACGTCCGTAACGGCATGGGTTTCGATGGTCAGGTTGCTGCGCTGTTTGGCGGTGTCCAGGTAGCCACGGGCCGTGGACGCGCGCCGCCCCTTGGGCGTGACGAAGCGGTCCATGGGGCCAAACCCTTCCTGCTGATAGCCGTTGACGTCTTCGGTTTCCGGGTAGCCCGCCTGCTTGGCCGCTTCGATGAAAGTCCGGTACAGCGGGTTGTTATCCGCCTTGGGCGTGGTGATGCTCACCGGGCCATCGCTGCCATGATACTCATTGGCACCGATGTCACGGTTTTCGCACTTCTTGAAGTAGGGCAGGCAGCTCAGGTAATCCCACTCTTCGAGCCCGGGCTGCTTGGCCCAGTGGTCGTAATCGAGGGCATTGCCGCGAATGTAGCACATGCCGTTGATCAAGGAAGACCCGCCCAGCCCCTTGCCTCGGCCGCACTCCATGCGGCGGTTGTCCATATGCGGTTCGGGGTCGGTTTCGAACGCCCAGTTGTAGCGTTTACCCTGTAGTGGAAACGCCAGCGCGGCGGGCATCTGGGTGCGAAAATCGAAGCGGTAGTCCGGGCCGCCTGCTTCCAGCAGCAGCACGCTGACATCGCTGTCTTCGGTCAGGCGCGTGGCCAGCACGTTGCCTGCTGAGCCAGCGCCAATGACGATATAATCAAATTCACGTACTTGCGACATTCGTTTACCTTGGCAAAGACGACATAAAGAGCATCAAACGGTGGCGGTGGGCGCCTTAAAATACCGATTCAAACGGGCCCATCTCGATCTGTACGGACTTGGTCTGGGTGTAGTGATTGAGCGTCTCGACGCCGTTCTCGCGACCAATGCCCGACTCCTTGTAACCGCCTACCGGCATCTCCGACGGCGACTCTCCCCAGGTGTTGATCCAGCAGATGCCGGCTTCCAGCTGGTGAATCACTCGGTGGGCGCGGTTGAGGCTCTCGGTGAACACCCCGGCGGCCAGCCCGTACAGGGTGTCGTTGGCGCGGCGAATCACCTCGTCTTCATCATCGAAGGCCAGCACTGACATGACCGGACCGAAAATCTCCTCTTTCACGATCCGCATGTCGTCGGTGCAGTCGGTGAACACCGTGGGGGCCGCCCATGCGCCGTTGGCCCATGGGCCGCTATTCCACTGTTCGCCACCGGCCAGTACGCGGGCTCCTTGCTCTTTGCCCAGGGCGATGTAGGAGAGCACTTTCTCCTGATGCTCGAAGCTGACCAGCGGGCCAAAATTGATGCTGGGGTCCATGGGGTCACCGGCCTTGATGCGCGCCACGCGCTCGACCAGCTTGGCTTCGAAGGCTTCCTTGACGCTGCGCTCGACGAAGACACGGGTACCGTTGGTGCAGATTTGGCCACTCGAATAGAAGTTGGCCATCATGGCGGCATCGGCGGCGCGGTCCAGGTCGGCATCGGCAAACACGATCAGCGGCGATTTGCCGCCCAGCTCCATGGTCACGTCCTTGAGCGTGGAGCCACCGGCAGCGGCCATGACTTTCTTGCCGGTGCCCACTTCGCCAGTGAAGGATACCTTGGCAATGCCGGGGTGCTCGGTGAGCATGGCGCCGACTTTTCCGTCGCCTTGAACGACGTTGAAGACGCCATCTGGCAGGCCTGCCTCGGTGAAGATTTCGGCGAGTTTCATCACCGTCAGCGGCGTGACCTCGCTGGGCTTGAAGACCACGGCGTTACCCGCCGCCAGCGCAGGGGCGGCTTTCCAGCAGGCAATCTGAATGGGGTAGTTCCAGGCGCCGATGGCACCGATCACACCCAGCGGTTCCCGGCGGGTATAAACGAACGAGCTTTCGCGCAGCGGTATCTGGCTGCCCTCGATGGCGGGGGCCAGGCCCGCGTAATACTCCAGCGCATCGGCGCCGGTGACGATATCGACGTTGGCAGTTTCGCTGATGGGCTTGCCGGTGTTGCGGGTTTCCAGCTCGGCAAGCTCGTCGTTGCGTTCGCGTAGCAGTGCCACCGCGCGCAGCAGAATGCGTGAGCGTTCCATACCGGTCATGGCTGCCCAGACCCGCTGGCCTTGCTGCGCGGTGCGTACGGCCTCGTCGAGATCGCCCTGGCTTGCCTGGCCAACGGTGGCGAGCAGCGAGCCATCGTAGGGGTTGGTGACGGTGAAGGTGTCACCTGACGTCGCCGCGACCGTGCGGCCATTGATATATAGAGGAAGTGCGTCCTGATGGGCCATGGGGTTCTCCTTAATATGATGCGTCAGCGGTGGTGTGCTTCAGGCAGCCGTGGTGGGCCAGCAGTTGATCCAGATAGGCGTGAGCCAGTTGCCGTGCTTCCTGCGCATCGAGCCCTTCCGGCGCCAGGGCGCCGCGTAGCCAAAGACCATCGATCATGGCAGCCAGCCCGCGCGCGGCGTTGCGCGCATCGCGATGCGGCATGACGCGCCGGAACTGGTGGCACAGGTTGGCATATAGCCGACGGTCGTTGACGTGCTGTAGACGTTGCAGCACGGGCTTGTGCATGCTGCTGGCCCAAAAAGCGAGCCAGGTCTTGGCGGCAGGGCCGGTCACTTGGGATCGGTCGAAGTTTCCTTCGATGATGGCGCCGATGTGGGCGCGTGCCGAGTCGTCGTCCAGCGTCTGGCGGCGCGCCGCAACGGCATCGGTCAGGTCGGTCAGTATCTGGCGCATGGTGGCTTCGAGCAGGCCATCCTTGCCGCCGAAATAGTGGCTGATGATGCCTGCCGAGACTCCGGCATGCCGGGCAATGCGCATGACTGTCGCTTCCGCCAGACCCACTTCGTCGATGGCGGCCATGGTGGCCTTGATCAACTGCTGACGACGTATTGGTTCCATTCCCACCTTAGGCACGGCGATCTCCTGAACACTCTTCTAGGATGATGAAAATTATCATGGCACTTTTTTATTGAACGTTCAATTAATAAAAGGCAATTGACGGTACTTGCGTGCTGTCTTGTTCATCGTGAAATGAAATACCTGAGGCGAGTGACTTGCCTTTTGCCAACGAGATTGGCATAATCTGCACCCGCTGATGTCGGAAAGGCTACGTAGCTCAGCTGGTTAGAGCACATCACTCATAATGATGGGGTCCCCTGTTCAAATCAGGGCGTAGCCACCGGTCAGCCAGGTACGCTTCTCTTGTGTACTGTCATGGTGGCCCCTTAGGTCCTCCCGCAACGCTAAACTGCGAACCCCGCCAGGCCCGGAAGGGAGCAACGGTAGTGGTGGCTGCGTGTGCCGGGATGTGGCTTTTGGGGCCGCCTCCACTATATCCTCCCCTTTGTTTTGCTTCGCTTGATTCCCTGTGGGTCGAGATTCTGTTGCCCGTACGCGGCTCCATTTGGCACCCTGATGGCCTTTTGCGCTTTCTGAGTGGTCGTGCGTGCCAGAAACGTCTCTTTGTCACTTCGGAAAGCTCATGAAAACTCTACTGCGTTGGATAGCGGGCGTGGTGGTGCTGTTGGCACTGCTGTTGGCCGGGCCCGCCTGGATGTTGGCCAGTAACCAGGTGGTTACCGATGGCCACTGGTCGAATCTGGACCGCTCATCGGCGGGGTTGGCCCCAGACCCTGACGCCCATCCCGAGGCGGTGGTGCAAGTGTACGCTGCACGGGCGTATCACTGGCGGGGCGCGTTTGGGGTGCATATCTGGGTGGCTACCAAAGCTGACAATGCCAGCGACTACCGCCTGCACCAGGTGCTCAGTTGGCGTCGGCCCACCGTGGTGTCGAGCACCGATACGCCGGATCGGGCGTGGTTTGGCCATGCGCCCGAACTGCTGGCCGATTATCGCGGCGGTGAAGCGGGGCAGTTGATTACCCAGATAGAAGAGGCGATTGGCCGTTACCCTCAGGCCGATTTATACCGGGTGTGGCCCGGCCCCAACAGCAACAGTTTCATCGCATGGCTTACCCGCGAAGTGGAGGGCCTGGCGGTGGCGTTGCCGGTCACCGCCGTGGGCAAGGATTTCCTGTTCGATAGCGTAGTAGCCCCTGTGCCCAGCGGCACCGGGTATCAGTTTTCGCTGGGCGGGGTGTTGGGGTTGATGCTGGCGCTGGAAGAGGGCGTGGAGCTCAACGTGCTGGGCATGAGCCTGGGCGTCGATATTCTCAGGCCGGCCTTGAAGCTGCCTGGCGTGGGCCGGGTGGGCCTGCCTGCTCGGGTGCTGGGGAATGCTGCCGAGCAGGCAGAGCCGCAGGGGTGATCAACCTGCTGGAGCCTCGGCGCTCAACGCTGGAAAAGGAGCGTGCACGTAGCGGATGGCGTCGCTTAGCCCGTCCGTAATATCGACGCCATACCGCTCACTCAGCAGAGCCGCTCGTCCCACGAAGGCGCCGGAGCCCAGCACGATGGCATTGGCACCCTGTTCGAGCGAACTCACGATGGCGTCATGCAAGCGCTGTTCGGCCTGCGGCGTGCGGGCCGCAGTTTCCGATACCCCCATGCCAGTGGCCACGATCCGGCAGCGCACGTCCAGGCCATAGCCACGGCTCAGCGCGCGGATGGTTTCCACGGCGCCCTCGAACGTGGTGATGACGGTGAAGGGGCGGTCATGCTGGCCAGCGGCACGCATGCCTGCCTCGGCTAGGCTCACCACTGGGCGCTGTGTTGCATCGCGCAGTTCTTGAACCGCCAGATCATCGAAGCAGGCCATGATGTAGCCAACGTCGTCGGCGGACTGGCGCTGTTGGATCAGCGCCATGACCTCCCGAGTGGCGGTGGCCTTGTGCGCTGCATTTTCGATGGCGATAGGCCCCGCCAGTGGATTGGTGACCTCCATTTGAACCCCTTCAGGCGAGCACTGCCGTACCAGGCGGCGTATTTCCCGGGTGACCTGGGGATTGGTATTGGGGTTGATGACCAGAATGCGCGGGGTATCGGTTCGCGACGCTTGGCACATGCTGCCGATGGGGGCTGTATGGCTGGGTCCAGTCTTGTTCGTCATTGCCTCAACGCCCCGCCAGAAGGTCGGGTAGCCACATGACGATGTCTGGCCAAATCATGATGGCAAAGGTGAACAACACCATGATGCCCACGAAGGGAATCGACCCCATGATGACGTCGTTGAAGCTGCCGCCATCCTTGCGCACGCCCTGAACCACGAACAGGTTCATGCCCACCGGTGGTGTGATGAGGGCGATCTCGCACATCAGCACGATGAAGATCCCAAACCAGGTGGGGTCGATCCCCACCGCCATGACCATGGGCACGGTAATGGGTACGGTCAGTACCAGCATCGACATGGCGTCCATGAAGGTGCCCAGAATCACGTAAAACACGAATAGCACCAGCAGCAGCGTCACTGCCGTCAGGCCGAAGGAGGCGACCCACTGGGTAAGTGCCTGGGTAACCCCCAGCATCGAGATGGTGACGTTGAGCAGCAGGGCGCACATCAAGACGATGATCACCATGCCCGATGTTTTGGCCGCCTGCAGCGAGCAGTGAATCAACAGGTCCAGCGTCAGCTTGCCACCAACGGCGATGAAGCCAAGGGCGATGACCACGCCAATGGCGGCGGATTCGGTGGGGGTCGCCAGGCCGCCGTAGATGCTGCCCATGACCACGCCAAAGATGACCACGGGAGGAATCAGGTGCTTCGACAGCGACAGCTTGTCCTGAAGCGAGACATTGACCTCGACCAGCGATGCCTTGCCCGCCTTGCCGTGGGCGAGCCACAGGTAGAGCGAGAACAGCAGCGCCAGGGCAATGCCCGGTATCAACCCGGCAGCAAAGAGCTGGCTGACGGAGGTATTGGCCAGTTGGCCATACACCAGCAGGTTGATGCTGGGGGGAATGAGAATCCCCAGCGTGCCGCCCGCTGCCAGCGAGCCCAGCGAAGGACGAATGGGGTAGCGATACTGCTGGAGCGCCGGCAGGGCGATGGTGCCTACGGTGGCCGCGGTGGCCACCGAGGAGCCGGAGGTGGCGGAGAACAGCGTGCAGGTAGCGATATTGGTATGCAGCAAACCACCCGGCAGGCGATTGAACCACACCGCCAGCGCGGCATACATGCGGTCCGCGATGCCGCCGCGTAACAGCAGCTCCCCCAGCAGCATGAAGAGTGGAATGGCGAGCATCGACGGGCTGTTCAGGCTGCTCCAGACGACGCCGCCCATCATGTTCACCAGCGGGGCGCCGTACATCAGATAGCCGCCCGCCACGCCCACCAGCAAAATCGACACCGCCACTGGCAGGCTGAGCAGCATCAGGGCCAGCATAACCATGAACGCCCCTGCAATGACCGGAATACTCATGGCAGTGCTCCTTTTTCACGCTGCTCGAGGTCGGCCAGTTCGGCTTCGAGTTCTTCACTGGCTGAAGCAGGGCCGAAGCGCTGGTTCAGTGCGGGCCAGTCTCGCCGGATCAGCAGGCGCAGGGCTTGCAGGGCCAGCAGGGCCGCGCTCGCCGCAAAGATGCCCATGGCCACCAGCCAGACCGCTTGAGGGTAGATCAGCGGCGTGGCCCAGGGGGTCTGGGCGATGGAGCGGTAGTTATGCGTGTCGAGTACGGTCTGCACGGTAAAGTACAGCAGAAAGGCCGCCAGCAGCCCCAACGAGAGGGCTGCCAGGGCATTGAGGATCGCTTTGACGGTGGTGGGCAGGCGCATGTGCAGCAGATTGATGCGAATATGCGACTGCTCGATCATGGCGACGCCGAAGGCCAGAGGCGCCGCCACCGCAATGGCGTAGCCTCCCAACTCATCGACGCCGCCAAACGACAGCGAAAAGAATTTGCGAATCAGGGTCTCTATCGTGATCAGCACGGCCAGCAGTAGCATGAACGTGCCGAACAGAATCCCCATCAGGCGAGCACAAAAAGTCATACGGGTCTCCCGGTAACGTTACAGGCCAAGCTGAGCGCCGACCGTTTCGCGCCAGGTGGCTTCGCAGTCGGCGGCCACGTTATTGCACTGGGTGGCCCACAGCGGCAGGGACACTTCCTCTACGGCGGCGGTGACGGCACCCAGATCGGCGTCGGAAACGGCGACTTCGGTCAGCGCATACTGGTTGCCGAACTCGCAGGGCGACTCACCGGCGTTACAGCGCATGGCATCTTCGTAAAGCGCTTCGGAGTAGCTCCAGATGTCGTCGCTGAGCTCGGCAATGGCCGTTTCCAGCTGGGACTGCTGGGTCTCATCCAGGCGGTTCCAGGTGTCCAGGTTGATGGCGTAGCCATTGATGGCCAGCTGCAGAGCGATGGGCAGCACGGTGGTCGTTGCCTCTGGCCAGCCGCCGGCGTTGGCCGAGGCAGGGCCGGTGATGCCGCAATCCACGACGCCCCGAGAGAGCGCTTGTTGCACGTCGCCGAAGGGCATCGAAATGCCGGTGGCGCCCAACTGGCCAATGAAGTTGGCTGCGCTCTGGTCACCCACCCGTACGCGCAGGCCTCTCAAGTCTTCCAGGCCGGAAATATCCTTGTTGCAGAAGATGACCTGGGGACCGGCAGGCCATACGCCCAATAACTTGGCGTTGAAGCGGGACTGCAGGCGTGAATCCACATAATCATAAAAGGCCATGACATTGTCCCGGCCAGTCTCGAAACTGGTATTCAGGCCGATCAGGTCCATCCCGAGCACCGAGGGCTCGTCACGGCTGACCTGGGGGCCGCGCAGCGAGACGATGTCGAAAAGACCGGAGTTGAGGATGCGTAGCCCGTCCGTATCGGGAATGCCTGCCACATCTACCGGAATGTACTGCACGCTGGCCTCCAGGCCGCTGTGCTCGGCAAGATTTTCGAAGAAGGGCCGCTCCTTGTTCTGGGCAATCAGCCCCGAACCGGCAGGTTGGCCGAGCACTTTGAAAGACAGCGTATCGGCGTGGGCGGCGCTGCCGATCACAGCGGCGGAAAGGGCGGTCATGAGAAGAGTGCGCTTGAACATGGAGGCTTCCTGTTATCTGTAGTGGGTGCGATGTGGTACGCCAGGCCGGGCGTGTTGCTCACCGCGCATCCTGCGCAGCGTCTGTTAAGTAGATCCATATTTCATGCCACAAGCGTCATGAAATTTAAATTTCATATATAAAACAGGCAGAAACCACGCGTTGCCCAAATAATGGGGTAACACGACATGGGGCGTGAGAGACAAAAATGCACCTTGAGAGTGCATTCTGATAGGGGCGTGAACTAGAAGGGTGCTTCAAACAAGGCAGCCGCTCGTCGAAATGGCTCGATTAAAGCTCTTCAAAGCGGTCATTGAGGGTTTCGATGCGGCTCAAACGCTGCCGCGAGGCGTCTCCGGCCAGCTCGATGGTGCGCATGATCAGCAGATGACAGAGGGTCATGACCGCAGTGTGATTGAACAGCGGCCCGGAAGCGTGCGTATGGCAGCGAAAATGCCAGGTAGCGGAAGGGTGAGTGTCCGTGCCTTCGTCGGTGATATACACCAACGAGGCCCCGCACTCCTTGGCGCTGCTCAGCAGCTGTTCGGTCGTCGCGACTCGGCGACGTAACCCCAACACGATGACGCTGTCTTCCGGGCCAATGTCGGCAAGGTGCTCGCCCAGGGTTTCGCCCGGGCCGGGAATGGCGGCGATGTCTCCGGTTACTTGCAGCAGCTGCCAGCGCAGGTAGTCGGCCAGCGGGCGGCTAGCGCGATAGCCAACGACCCAGATTTTACGTGCCGCCAGCCATGCGTTGGCGACGGCGTCGATATCGGCTTGGGTGATGGCGGCAAAGGTTCTGTCCAGGTTGTCCTTGCTGAAGGTCAGCCCCTGGGCAAGCCAGGATTCGGATTGGCCGAGACGCTGAGCGGGGAGAAACAGGCGCGACCCCGTCGTCTGCTCTTCGCGGGCATGCCTGCGTGCGGCTTCGTAATTGTCATAACCCAAGCGCCTGACGAAACGCGATACCGTCGCCTTGGAAACTTTTGCAAAGCGTGCCAGCTCCTGGGCATTGTAGCTGGCCAACTCGCCGGGAAAGTCGCAGACGAATTCACCCAGCCGCCGCTCTGCTGGATGCAGGGAGGGCAGTGCATGGCGAACACGGGCAAGAAAGGAGCGTTCTTTCGAAGCGGGCGGCATGACAGTATCCTGAAACCACGATTTCTTGAATGATGCGGGTTATCAGGCGTCAGGACAAGATAGCTGCGCCAGCCGTCACTGCGGCTGCTGCTCGGTGAAGCGCTTCATAATGGCCAGGGTCGTATCACTCACGTGGTGCTCCATGCCTTCGGCATCGATGCGCGCGGTGCTGTCTTCGACGCCCAGAGCGCGCAGAAAATGCAGCACGATGTCGTGCCGAGCGCGGGAGGTTTCGGCCATTTTCTGGCCTTCTTCGGTCAGAAACAGCGAGCGGTAAGGCTGGCTGGTGACGAGCCCCAGCTCGTTGAGTCGCCGAATCATCTTCGACACGGTGGCCTGGCTGACGGCCATGCGGTTGGCGATGTCTGCGGCTCGGGCCTCACCGCGGTGACGCAACAGATCACCGATCAGCTCCACGTAATCTTCGATGAGCTCGGTTTCATGAGCGTTGCGCACGGTTTCATACTGCTGAGCGTGCTGCTCCACTGGCGGTAGGGCGTCACCGCTTTTCTCACATGAGGCAGGAGCGTGCCGCGGGTCGTGATCACTCATTGGCAATATTTATCAAGGTTAGTGGCATCGTTGATTGGTGATGGTAGCGCATTTGAACGGATAATTGTTAGCCAAGGCTAAACTATTTGCACTTGGCTTTTTCTTTGAGCTACAGTGATATCATATGTGAGTTTACACGGGGGCAGTTGACGATGGCGAAATCTTACGGATGGATGTTGATGGGGGCCTCTTTGGCCTTCGGTGCGAGCACGTCCTCGGCGTATGCCAATGAGCTGTTGCATCCGCCCATCAACGTGGCCGTCACTTTTTCGGTGCTGGGCGATCTGGTGCAGCGGGTAGCGGGTGACGATGCCGAAGTGACCGTGCTGACGCCCATCAACGCTGAAGTGCATGAGTGGGAGCTGACGCCGGATAATTTTGCGGCCCTCGAGAAGGCCGATATGGTCTTCTACAACGGTTACCAGCTGGAGCAGTGGATGCGCCAGGTGGAAGCCACGGTATCGCAAGGCGTGCCCGTGCTGGCCGTGGCCGAGGACTCGGGCTATCCCACGCAGTCGATTGCGATAGGCGACATGGAAGGCGATATCGACCCGCATCTGTGGATGGACCCGCGTGCCGCCAGCGCCTACGTGCAGGCCATTGCCAACGCCCTGGAAGAGCGCTTGCCACAGCAGGCGGAAGAGATTCACCAGCGTGCCAGCGCGCTGGAAGACGAGCTGCACGCACTGTATGTCGAACTGCAAGAGACCCTTGAGGCAATTCCCGAGGAACGGCGTGTGCTGCTGTCCAGCGAGGCGGCGTTTCTCTACTTTGCCGATGCCTTTCACTTCAAGCACGATGGCATCTGGGGCACCAATGCCGAAACCGAAGGCTCTCCACGCCAGCTGATGCGCATCATCGATTTGATCAATGAGCGTCAGCCCGCCGCACTGTTCTGGGAAAGCACCATTTCTGACCGCCATGTGACCAGCATCGCCCGTGATACGGGGCTGCCGGTGGCAGGCCCACTTTACGTGGACTCACTCAGCGAGCCGGACGGGGTGGCGGGTGACTACTTTGCCATGCAGCGCCACAATGCCGAACTGCTGCGCCGTTATCTGGGTGTCGAGTAGGCCAACATGAACAGTGCTTCGTCACTACCTCCGGCTGCCATTGAGGTGTCGGGGGTCTATGCCGCCTATCAACGCCAGCCGGTGCTCGAAAACATTCAGCTGAGATTGCCGGCGGGGCGTTGGACGGCTATCGTCGGGCCGAACGGGGCCGGCAAGTCGACGCTGTTTCATGTGCTGACCGGTAGCATGAAGCCGCTGCGTGGCCAGGTGATGGCGTTCGGAGAGCCCATTCAGCGGCGCCGCAAAGCTGGTGGTATCGCCTATATGGCGCAACGTGAAGCGATCGAGTGGGACTTTCCCATCTCGGTATGGGACACCGCAATGACGGCGCGCTACGGCCACATGCGCCATGACCCTTTATGGCGGCGTCTGCTGCCTGGGCGTTGGCAGGCTCCGAGCCACCGTGACGTCGTGAGCAAGGCGCTGCAGGACGTGAATATGCTGGACATGGCCGAGCGTCCCATTGGGGCGCTGTCGGGCGGCCAGAAAAAACGTGTGTTGTTGGCCAGGGCGCTGGCCCAGCAGGCCAGTATCCTGTTGTTGGACGAACCGCTGGCGGGCGTCGACCCGCCCAGCGAGCAGCTGATTCTCGATGTGCTCAAGCGGGAGCGAGAAGCGGGCAGGACCATTGTCATGGTGACCCATGACATGCCGGGAGCGCGCCGCTATGTGGACCATGTGGTGCTGATCAACCGCTTCATCCGCGGGGCGGGGCCCCCGGATGAAATGCTCAGCGACCGCAGGCTGGCCGAACTGGCGGTGAGCGCCCAGCCAGCCCCCGATTCCTTTACCTTGCAACAGACCAGTGCTCCTGCTTTGATGCCTCAATAACGGTCAATTTCAACATGTTAGATACACTGGATAGCATGGCCAGCGCGCTGATCGCTGGCCTGCTGGCGGCGCTGATGGTGCCCATCAATCTGTTACCCGATGCCATCTCCGATGCGTTTCAGTACGCCTTCATGCAGCGTGCGCTGCTGACCTCGATGCTGGTGGGCGCCATCTGCGGTCTGCTCTCCTGCTACGTGGTGCTCAAGCGCTGGTCGCTGCTGGGGGATGCGATTTCCCACGCGGTCTTGCCTGGCGTGGCGATTGCCTACCTGTTGGGGCTGCCGTTTTTCATTGGCGCTTTCGTGACGGGGGCACTGACGTCGTTGGGCATCGGTGCCATCGAGCGCCATACCCGCATCAAGTCGGACGCGGCCATGGGTATCATGTTCACTGGCGCTTTTGCGCTGGGTATCGTGTTGATCAGCAAAATGGCCTCCAGTACGCACCTGATGCATATCCTGTTTGGTAACGTGCTGGGCGTACAGCAGTCGGCGCTGATGCTCACGCTGGCCGCCAGCGTCGTGGCGCTGCTGGTGATATGGCTCGCCTTCAGGCCGCTGATGCTCTACGCCTTCGACCCCACGCAGGCCCAGGCGCTGGGGTTCAATACCAGCGTCATTCATTACGGCCTGATTCTGCTGCTGACCCTGACCATCGTGGCAAGCCTGGAAACCGTAGGCATCATTCTGGTCGTTGCCATGCTGATCACCCCTGGCGCAACCGCCCACCTGCTGACCGACCGTTTCACAACGATGCTGTTGATTTCCACCAGCGTCGGTGTGGGGTCGGCGGTGCTGGGGCTATGGCTCTCTTATGCCTTCGATGTGGCTTCGGGAGGCACCATCGTCCTGGTCGCCACCAGCTGCTTCTTCCTGGCGCTGCTGTTTTCTCCTCGGCATGGCGTGCTGATGCGGCGCTGGCGGCATCGCCAACTAGGACGTTAAGAGGATGCCCACCCGGTCACGATACAGGAGTAATCCACTATGCCAAGGACCTGGTGTTGTTGATTAGTGACCGGGGCTAGCGAAAGGCCAAATTGACCAAATAGCCGAGCACAGTTACGTATGCTCATTTCGGGGCGGACGCTGATGACCGGCTTGGTCATGATTTCGTACAGGCTGACGCGTTCTGTCGAGCGATTCGCCGCCAGTACCTTTTTGGCAATGTCCGTTGCGAGCACTATTCCATGCTCATCGGTTGCGTCACGTGGTTGTATGATCAAGACGTTAACGTTGTGTTTGCGCATCACGTCGATGCCTTCTGCAACCGTCAACAGGCCATCGACCAGCCTGTATTGTGAGTGCATGATCGTTTCTGCCGTTGGTATGGCACTTTGATGCTCTAACATGCTCACTCCCTGTCTGCTGGCTGACCAAGCACCTCGGTCAGTGATTTGATTTGATGCTGTACGCCCACGGCATCTTCAACGTCTATCTGAAACGCGATGCCAGTGCCTGGTGTCTCATCGAACTGACCTACCTCCGCGATGGACTCCAGAATGAGTCGGCTAATATGCTCTTCGGTCAGGAACAGGAGCACGTCCCGCTGAGCGGTGATTTCCATGCCAAAGATGCCGCGTGCTTTTTTGAGTCCTTCGCCCCTGGCATTATTGATGACGGTCGCTCCCGTTGCGCCCGCATCACGAGCCGCCTTGAGGACATCATCGGTCAAGTCGTCTTCAACCAGTGCTACGATGAGTTTAAAGCGCATTACGTTTTCCTTCGTTGGTTAACCTTACGCTGAGTCTGCGGTCTCTCCATTGAGCGATTTGGGCATAGCCCATCACCGTGATGATGGGAAACAGGCAGGCCAGCGCAATCATCCCAAAGCCATCCATGAGTGCGCTTCGCCCTGGAATAGAGGAAGCCAGGCCAAGCCCCAGAGCGGCGATAATAGGAACTGTTATCGTAGAAGTCGTCACGCCGCCGGAATCAAACGCGAGCGGAATAATGCTTTTTGGCGAGCGCAACGTTTGCAAGATCACCAACGTGTAGGCACCCAATACAAACCACTGTAGTGGCCAGCCCATGACAATACGCCAGGCCCCTAGCGTGATGCCGAAGGCCATGCCAAGTGCGACGGCGAGGCGCAATGTAAACGGTCGAATGGTGCCGCCGGATATTTCTCCAGCTTTGATAGACACTGCAATCAGCGAGGGTTCAGCGATGGTGGTGCTGGCGCCAATGGTAAAGGCAAAGATGTATACCCAGTAATAGTCGCTCCAGTGGCGCTGGGCGCCATCGGCGAGCCCGGGGAGAAAGTCAGCATTGGTCAGCTGGCCGGCCATGAGCTCTCCCATCGGAAACAGCGCTTGTTCCAGACCCACTAGAAAAAGTGATAATCCTACCCAAACCATGACAAAGCCCACGATGACTTGCGGCAGGCGTTTCACACGTTTGCGGATGACAAGATATTGAAAACCAAAAATAATCGCGGCGATAGGAAAGATATCGAGTAGCGTACTCCAGAGCGTAATAAGCAAATTCATGGATTGATCCCCTTGACCAAATCGAGTCCAAAAATGCCAAAGAGCAACACAAAAATAATCGGCATGACGGAGGCGAAGGCAATCAAGCCAAAACCATCCAGCATGGGGTTGCGGCCCTTGATACTCGAGGCGAGACCGACTCCCAGGGCCGTTACCAGCGGCACAGTAATCGTCGATGTTGTGACGCCCCCAGAGTCGTATGCAATACCGACGAGTTCGCTGGGTGCAAAAAGGGTCAGCAGCATGACCAGCGCGTAGCCGCCAATAATCATCAAATGCAGCGGCCAGCCCTTGAAGATGCGCAATACGCCAAGCATGACGGCGGTGCCTACCGAGCAGGCAACAACCATTCGTAGCGTGAAAGCAAACGAGGCTTGTGACTCACCGGTGTTGGCAATCAGGCCCCCTGCAGCAACCACCTCGCCTGCACGAGCAGCCACTGCAATCAATGCTGGTTCAGCCACGGTGGAGCCAAACCCCAGAGCAAATGCGAACAGCAGTAGCCAGGCGATCGAGCCCTTGGCGACAAAGGCTCGAGCGAGGTTTTCTCCTAAAGGAAAAAGGCCAAGCTCCAGCCCTTTGATGAATAGTGTCAGGCCTACCACTACAAACAACAAGCCTATGATCAAGTCCAGGAAAGCCAGGCTTGCGGGTAGCGGCTGACCGATCACGACCAGCTGAAAAAAGGCCATGACAGCCACGACGGGCAGCAAATCCCGGAGGCTGTCTTTAAATTGATGAAGCAGTGAAGTGACGATATTCATGAAGTCTGGGGAAGTCCGTAAACGTCAGGGCAATGACTTGATATTAATCAAATGATCATGAAGCAGGCCTGATATGGCGCAAGCTTTGGGTCGAAAATACCGTTCAACACAAACGACTGCCCATCAACAGCAGGCCCGCATCCAGCGAGTGCCACCCCCACCAGGCAAGGGCACTTCCCCCGGCGATGGCCAGCGCCCCCAGCAGCGCTAGCGAAAGAGTCTGTGGTGTCATGGTGTCACCTGCTTGGGAGTGGTGCGTGCCAGCGGTTTTTCGCTGATGAACCAGTGCAAGGCGGCGGCCACCACGGAGAGCACGATGGCGATTTGCCAGACGGTATCGTAATGACCGGTCATGTCATAAAGGTAGCCGCCTAGCCAGACGCCCATGAACGACCCCAACTGGTGGAACAGAAACACGATGCCGCCCAGCATGGAGAGGTGTTTGACGCCAAACACCGACGCCACGATGCCGTTGGTCAGTGGCACGGTCGAGAGCCACAGCAAGCCCATGGCGATACCAAACGCGTAGGCACTGTAGGCGCTGAGGGGTGCGACCAGAAACGCGGTGATGACCACGCCTCGGATCAGGTATAGCCAGCTGAGCAAGCGCGGCTTGGACCAGATTCCTCCCATCCAGCCTGCCGTATAGGTGCCCACGATGTTGAACAGCCCCACCAAGGCCAGAACGGTGGTACCCACTTGCACGGCAAGCCCGTTATCGAACAGGTAGCCCGGCAAGTGCACGGCAATGAACACCACCTGAAACCCGCACACGAAAAAGCCCAGGCAGAGCAGCCAGAAGCCTTTTTGCCCGGCGGCTTCGTTGAGCGCGTCGCGCAGGCTCAGGTCGCCTAGCGCATGGGGGCGTGGGCGATCCTTGAGCATGGCGCCCAGCGGAATCATCACGGCGGCAATCATGCCCATGGCCAGCAGGGCCGCCGACCAGCCCAGCCACTCGATCAGCCCCAGCGTGCCCGGCAGCATGGCGAACTGGCCAAACGAGCCCGCCGCACTGACGATTCCCATGGCCATGCTGCGCTTTTCGGCAGGCACCGCCCGCCCAACAGCGCCCAGGATCACCGAGAAGGTCGTGCCAGAGAGGCCGATCCCGATCAGCAGGCCAGCGCTCAGGGTCATGCCCAACGCGCTGGTGGAAAGACTCATGAAGCACAGCCCCAGCACGTAGAGCACGCCCCCGGCCACGATGATTCTGGCCGCGCCGAAGCGGTCTGCCAGCGCGCCGGTGAAAGGCTGTGCCAGGCCCCACATCAAATTCTGAATGGCCAGCGCCAGGGCAAAGACCCCGCGCCCCCAGCCAAGCTCACTGCTCATGGGTTCGAGGAACAACCCGAAACCGTGGCGCAGCCCCATCGCCGTAGAGATGATGAGGCTGGCCAGAAGAATCAGCAGCAGGGAGGAGTGTCGTGTAAGGGCCATGACGGGTCTCGTTGTTGTTCGCTGGTTAACACGTTAACCAACTATCGCATGGCTTACGCGGCTTTAGAAGCTTCCAAACAGCGTGCCCAGCGTAATCACGCTGATCAACGCAAAAATCGGCAGCACGATAGTGACCATGGCCACGTTGGCATAGGACTGGCGGTGCGTCAGCCCGCAAATGGCCAGCAGCGTGATCACTGCCCCTGAGTGGGGAAGCGTATCCATGCCACCCGCGGCCAGGGTCGCGACACGGTGCATCAGTTCAGGATTGATGCCCGCCTGCTGCGCCATGGCCAGGTATTCATCACCCAGGGTTTGCAAGGCAATCGACAGGCCGCCCGATGAGGAGCCGGTAATCCCCGCCAGCACGCTCATGGCCAAGGCTTCGGAAATCAGCGGGTTGCCGGAAACGTTGAGCACGGCATCACGGATGATCATGAAGCCTGCCAGGCTGGCAATCACTGCCCCATAGCCCACTTCGGAGGCGGTATTGAAAATCGGCAGCAGCGAGCCAAAGCAGCCCTGGTTGATGGTGTCTTTCAAATCTTTCCAATGGTTCCAGCGGGTAATGATCAGCCATGCCGAGGCGCTCAGCAGCGAGATCAGGATCGCCCACAGGCCAGTCTGGCGGCTGGGGGTGATGTTCTCGAAGGCGTCGCTGATATAGCTCAGATCCATGGCGGGGAAAACGCCATAGGTAAACAGCGCGTTCAGGCCGATGACCATGATCAGAGGAATCAAAGCGACTGCCAAGGGGAGCGTGGAGGCGGGCGTGTCGTCCTGCCGGGGGGCGACTTCACGCTCGGTATGCGTGCCGTAGCCTTCGCCGTTGGCGGCTGCCTTGCGAACCCTGGACTGCAGATAGTAGGTGCCCAGGCCCAGCATGATAAGCCCGGCAATGATGCCCAATCCGGGAGCCGCAAAGCTGTTGGTGCCAAAGTAAGGAATGGGAATGGCATTCTGAATGGCTGGGGTGCCTGGCAGGGCCGTCATGGTAAAGGTAAAGGAGCCCAGCGCGATGGACGCAGGTATGAGCCGCTTAGGCACATTGGCCTGACGGAAGAGCTCACGGCTGATGGGATAGATGGCAAAGGCCACCACGAACAGTGACACGCCACCGTAGGTCAGTACGGCACAGGCCATGACCACGGTCAGCACCACGTGATGCGTGCCCAGCCGCTTGACGATACCGTTGGAAATGGACTGCGCGGCACCGGAGTCGGCCATCAGTTGGCCGAACAGGGCGCCCAGCAGGAACAGCGGAAAGAACTGAGTGACGTAGTTACCCAGCGCCCGCATGAAGGTGTCGGTGTAAATGGGCAGCAGCAGGCCGCCATCACCGGAAAGCAGGACTGCCAGCGACGCCATGAGCGGTGCCAACAGCAGCACTGAGATGCCTCTGTAAGCCAGTAACATCAGCAGTATCAGGGAAATGAGAATGGCGAAAATGTCCATGCAGGCTCCTAAGACATTGTTAAATTAGCAGTGCCGGTCATCAATGAAGGTCCCGATACTAGGAGGATTGTTGCATAGCAGCAAGAGCGCTGTGACTAAAGTCTTAGCCGCTGTGCCAGCGTACTCGGGGATCAGATAAGCCTGATGAAGGGCGCGCTATCTGCTAAAATCCGCCGCCTGGTTTTAAAGGCATGGTTTAAAAACCTGGTTTTAAGTGCCTGGTTTCAAGAACTTGGTTTTAAGAACCTGGTGAAGACTTCGTATTAAAGACGTTCCATTAGCTCTGGATATCTCCATGAATGCAGTCATTCTTGCAGTGCTCGTGATGGTGACGCTGTCACTTCTTCGTGTGTCGGTGGTGTTTGCCCTGGTGGTAGGGGCCCTGGTAGGAGGGCTGGCGGGTGGACTGTCGCTGGATGACACGCTCAGCGCTTTCAATGATGGTGTGGGAGGCGGTGCCCAGGTGGCGTTGGCCTACGCCACGCTGGGGGCCTTTGCGGTCGCTATTTCTCGCTCCGGCCTGCCGGATTTGCTGGCCACGCGGTTGATCAAGCTGTTGGGTAAGGAGGCCACGGCAGCGCATCAGGCGCGGGTGAAAATGCTGCTGCTGGGCGCCGTGTTGCTGGTGGCGATTTCTTCTCAAAACGCCATCCCGGTGCATATTGCGTTCATTCCCGTCCTGATTCCGCCGCTGCTGGTGGTCATGAACCGCTTGCAGCTGGACCGCCGCGCGGTTGCCTGTGCGCTCACTTTTGGTCTGACGGCACCCTATATGCTTCTGCCAGTGGGCTTTGGGGCCATCTTCCTGAACGACATACTGCTGGCCAACCTGAATAGCGCAGGGGCGGCGGCGGGGCTCGACATCACTCGGGGCATGGTGCCCATGGCCATGGCCATCCCCGTGGGCGGAATGGCCATCGGGCTGGTCGTCGCCCTGCTGTTCAGCTATCGCGGTCAGCGCCACTACGCCGCCAGGCCGCTGGCCGCACCTGCGGGTGAGCAGGCGCATACGCCCGCCGAGCCTCATATGCTGGGGTTGGTCATGTCGGGGGTCGCCATCGTGGCTGCGCTGGGCCTGCAGCTGTATACCGGTTCCATGATCGTGGGCGGCCTGGTGGGCATTGGCCTGCTGTCATTGGGGGGGATTTTCAAATGGCGTGAGGCCGATGATCTGTTCACCAGCGGCATGCGCATGATGGCACTCATCGGTTTCATCATGATTTCAGCGGCAGGCTTTGCCGAAGTGATGAAAGCCACGGGGGATATCGAGGCTCTGGTGGCGGGCGCCTTCGAGCTGTTTGGTGACAATCGCGGCCTGGCTGCGCTGGTCATGCTGCTGGTGGGGCTGTTCATCACGCTGGGCATTGGTTCATCGTTTTCTACTATTCCGATCATTGCCGCCATTTTCGTCCCATTGGCGATTCAGTTCGGGTTTTCGCCCATGGCCACCGTGGCCTTGGTGGGCACCGCGGCGGCATTGGGCGATGCGGGCTCACCGGCATCGGACTCCACTTTGGGGCCCACTGCCGGCCTGAACGTGGACGGCCAGCATGACCATATGTGGGATAGCGTCGTGCCGACCTTCCTGCACTATAACCTTCCGCTGATTGCGTTTGGTTGGCTGGCGGCCATGTCGCTTTGATCTGCGCATCATCCGAAAAAGGCCGCCAAATGGCGGGCGGCCTTTTTTGTCTGGCGGTTGGCGTGCGCTGCTTACTGTTTGGGCAGGTGTGCCTCGAAGGCGCTCAGTAGTCCACGGAGTAGCGATAATTCCTTGCGGCTTGGCTGGGCACGTGAGAACAGTGCCTGCAACTGCTCTTCGGTGCGTGCGTGGGGCTGGGTCAAAAAACCGCTCTCGTGCATGAGCCGACCCAGGTGCTCCTGGAAGTAGCCAAACTGTTCGCGACTGGGCGGCGCCGCTTCCAGGGGCCGTTGATAGACGAAATCACTGTCGTCGCGCCGTCGCCAGGCGCGATGCACTTCATAGGCAAGAATCTGCACGGCTTGCGAGAGATTCAAAATGCCGTAATCCGGATTGGCCGGTATGCTGACCTGGTGGGTGCAGCAGCGGATCTCGTCATTGGTCAGGCCGGAACGCTCGCGGCCAAACACCAGCGCCACGGGGGCTTGATGGGCATTGACGATGACCTGGTGTGCCATGTCGTCCGGTTCGTCGAAGTGGGGGAGCGGCATGCTGCGTAATCGGGCACTGGCCCCGACCACTTGAACGCAGTCCTGCAGGGCGTCTTCCAGGGTGCTGACGCAGCGTGCGTTGTCCAGCACATCGGTAGCGCCCGCCGCCAGTCGAGTGGCCTCTTCGTCAGGAAAAGCACGTGGGTTGACCAGCACCAGCTGGGTCAGGCCCATGGTTTTCATGGCGCGGGCGGTGGCGCCAATATTGCCGGGATGAAAGGTGTGTACCAGCACGATACGAATATTGGAAAGCACGGGACGTCGAACCTGAAAGCTGCCAAGAAGAAAGGGGATGGTAACACGCAAAGAACCCCGCCGAAGCGGGGTTCTGAAGGACGTTTTACGTCAGAGCGAGGTGGTGGGGCTCACATCATGCCGCCCATGCCACCCATTCCGCCCATGCCACCCATGTCCGGGGCAGCTTCTTTCTCTTCCGGGTCGTCGGCGATCATGCACTCGGTGGTGATCATCAGGCCCGCAACGGAACCGGCAGACTGCAGCGCAGTACGGGTCACTTTCGCAGGGTCGAGTACACCCATTTCGAACAGGTCGCCGTATTCGCCGGTCTGTGCGTTGTAGCCGAAGTTGCCTTCGCCATCTTTCACACGGTTGATGACCACCGCAGACTCTTCACCGGCGTTGGTGACGATCTGACGCAGCGGCGCCTGCATGGCACGCAGGGCCATGTTGATGCCGTGGTTCTGGTCTTCGTTGTCACCGGTCAGGCCTTGTACCTTGGCCATGACGCGTACCAGCGCCGTGCCGCCACCAGGTACCACGCCTTCTTCGACGGCAGCGCGAGTAGAGTGCAGCGCGTCTTCGACACGTGCTTTCTTCTCTTTCATTTCGACTTCGGTAGCTGCGCCTACGCGGATAACGGCAACGCCGCCTGCCAGCTTGGCAACGCGCTCTTGCAGCTTCTCTTTGTCGTAGTCAGAGGAGGTGTCTTCGATTTGCGCGCGGATCTGATTGACGCGTGCTTCGATGTCACCTTCTGCACCAGCACCGTCGATGATGGTGGTGTTCTCTTTGGTCATGGTAATGCGCTTGGCAGTACCCAGGTGATCCAGGTTTGCCTGCTCAAGGGTCAGACCGACCTCCTCGGAGATGACCGTGCCGTTGGTCAGGATGGCGATATCCTGCAGCATGGCCTTGCGACGATCACCAAAGCCGGGTGCCTTGGCAGCCGCTACCTTGACGATGCCGCGCATGTTGTTGACCACCAGCGTGGCAAGCGCTTCGCCTTCGATGTCTTCGGCGATGATGGCCAGCGGCTTACCTTGCTTGGCAACACCTTCCAACACCGGCAGCAGCTCGCGGATGTTGGAGATTTTCTTGTCGACCAGCAGGATGTAGGGGTCTTCCAGCTCGACCGCCATGGTGTCCTGATTGGTGACGAAGTAGGGAGAGAGATAGCCACGGTCGAACTGCATACCTTCGACGACTTCCAGCTCGTCTTCGAAGCCGCGACCTTCGTCAACGGTAATGACGCCTTCTTTACCTACTTTATCCATCGCTTCGGCAATGATCTCGCCAATGCGCTTGTCGCCGTTGGCAGAGATGGTGCCTACCTGAGCGATGGATTTGGTGTCGGTGCAGGGCACGGACATGGCCTGAATTTCCTTGACGGCAGCGGTGACCGCTTGGTCGATGCCGCGCTTCAGGTCCATCGGGTTCATGCCAGCCGTCACGCCTTTCAAGCCTTCTGCAACGATGGCTTGAGCCAGCACGGTAGCGGTAGTGGTACCGTCACCTGCGGCATCAGACGTCTTGGAAGCCACTTCCTTGACCATCTGAGCACCCATGTTCTCGAACTTGTCTTTCAGTTCGATCTCTTTGGCGACGGAAACACCGTCTTTGGTGACGGTCGGGGCGCCGAAGGACTTGTCCAGTACCACGTTGCGGCCTTTCGGGCCCAGCGTGACCTTGACGGCGTTTGCCAGGATATCTACACCACGCGCCATGCGTTTACGAGCGTCATCAGAGAACTTAACTTGCTTAGCAGCCATGTTCGTTACTTCCTAAATTGAAATTGAACGATGAACGTAAATGGGTAGCCGAGGCGTCTTAGCCTTCAACGACCGCCAGGATATCGGCTTCACTCATGATCAGAACTTCTTCGCCGTCGATCTTCTGCTTCTCGACGCCGTAGCCGTCCTTGAAAATCACCGTGTCACCCACTTTGACATCCAGCGGGCGAACGTCGCCGCTTTCAAGAATGCGACCATTACCAACTGCCAGGATTTCGCCACGCGTGGGCTTTTCCTGTGCATTGCCCGGAAGCACGATGCCGCCAGCGGTTTTCTGCTCTTCTTCCACGCGACGGATCACAACGCGATCGTGCAAAGGACGGATATTCATGCTCACGTTCTCCTGAGTAGTGTCAAAGCCCCTTGGGGCCATTAGCTTGAAGGAATTTCCGTGGGCAGCACCCGCGGAAAGCGAAGGCCTGTTGCCTTCATGTCAATGGTAAGCCATCAGGCATTACCGAAGTTGTGTGCTGACTCAAAAGTGGGGGCTGGTCACTACCTTTCAAGGGGGCGCTATAAAAAAAATTGCGGATTATCTGTGCGCCTGATCCGTTGCTGCTCAATGCCTGCGAGAAGACTCATCCTTGCTGATGAAGTCTCCTTCCAGCGGACTCTCCGAGGAGGTCGAGCCAGGCTCGTGCTGATGGGGTGGCTCACGCTCTGGGGCTGGGCCTTGACGGGTGACCAGCGAGGCCTTTACGCCTAGCCAGGCCATCAGCTTCAACAGCAGCTGCCGCGCGCTGGGAAGCAGGCACGCAATGCCCAGTGCATCCGAGAGAAAGCCGGGCGCCAACAACAGGGCGCCACCAAAAATCAGGGCCGCACCTGTAAGCACTTCCTGGGACGGGATTTCTCCCATCTGCATACGCTGGCGAGCACGCGCCAGGCTGGAAACTCCTTCCTTGCGAATCAAGTGCAGCCCGATAAACCCCGTGCCTAGCACCAGTGCCAGCGTCGCCAGAAGCCCGATCCGGCTTCCCACGGTAAAAAGAAGCACAAAGTCCAGTAGCGTGAACAGGGAAATAAAGAGAAGAATGGGCATGACCGACTCCAGAGCAGGCGTAATGAGTCAATATGGTGTCAGAATTATCGAACATCGCGAAAAACCTCGTACTTCTAGTGCGAGGATGGATAGCGAGGGGCGCGAGAGCGCCCCTGGTCCGGCCTCGATTGTTGCTCAATATACTGCTTGACCATGCTCAGGGGGGCGCCTCCGACACTTCCCGCAAAGTAGCTTGGACTCCATAGCGCATTTTTCAGGTA